>JACQHH010000161.1 GCA_016199125.1 Candidatus Lambdaproteobacteria bacterium | reverse complement strand
GTCTCGATGGCCCCGGGCACCAGCACGTTGGCCCGCACGCCCTGGTCGGCATAGTCCAGAGCCAACGCCCGCGTGAGCCCCAGCACCGCGTTCTTCGAGGTCACGTAGGCCGCATTGTCGCGCCCGCCGCAGAAGGCGAGCTGCGAGGCGATGGTGACGATGGAACCGCGGCGCGCCTGCACCATGTGCGGCAGCACGGCCTTGCACCACAGGAACGTGCCCTTGACGTTGACGGCGAACACGCGGTCCCAGTCCTCCTCGGAGACCGTGCCCACGTTGCCGTCCACGGAGACGGCGGCGGAGGTGACCAGCGCGTCCAGCGTGCCCCAGGTCTGCTTGAGCTCCGCCGCGGCGCGCATGGCGGCCGCCCCGTCGGTCACGTCCTGCACCAGCGTGTGGCTGCTGCCGCCCCCGGCGGCGATGGCGGCGGCGGTCTCGTCCAGCCCGGCGGCATTGGTATCCACCAGGGCCACGCGCGCGCCCTCGGCGGCGAACAGCAGGGCCGTGGCCCGCCCGATGCCCGAGGCGGCGCCGGTGATGATGGCGGTGCGGTGTTCCAGACGCGGCATGGGCAGGTCCGTTCGAGCGGTTGGCGTTGCGGCAACGGAATGACCGTGAGGTGCACTCCCCGAGCGTGCCGTGCGCCCCGGCGCGCGGCCGACGCCGGCCGTGGAGCGTGCCGGCGCGTGTCAGAGGCCGGCGTCGGCGGGCGCGGGTCAGGCCGCGCGCCGCACCACCTGGGCCAGCTTGTCCAGCCGCGGCAGGATCGCCTCCGCCGGCCCCGGCGGCAGATAGAAGATGGACTGGTACACCTCGATATCCTCCAGCCGGCGCAGCTCATCGGCATCGGCCTTGGCCGCAAAAAGGTGCGTGGGCAGGGGCCCGCGCCCGGCCTCCTTGGCCATGCTGGCCAGGGTGCGCATCTTGCCGCTCAGTTCCGCGGCGCTCTGGGGAAAGGGCATCCAGCCGTCGGCGTAACGCACGATGCGCTGGAGGGTGCGCGGGCCGTCGCCGCCCATCAGCACCGGCGGGTAGGGTTTCTGCACGGGCTTGGGCCAGGACCAGATCTTGTCGAAGTTCACGAATTCGCCGTGGTAGCTGGCCACGTCGTGGGTCCAGATGGCCTGCATGGCCTCGGTGCGCTCGCGCAGCACCTTCCAGCGCCGCGAGAAGTCCGTGCCGTGATTTTCCATCTCCTCCTTGTTCCAGCCCCCGCCGATGCCAAAGTCCACGCGCCCGCCGGAGAGGTGGTCCACGCTGGCCACCTCCTTGGCCGTGGTGATGGGATCGCGCTCCACGACCAGGCAGATGCTGGTGCCCAGGCGCAGGGTCTTGGTCACCGCCGCCGCAGCGGCCATGGCCACAAAGGGGTCCAGCGTGTGCGAATACTCCTTGGGCAGCTCCGGCGCGAAGGGAAAGGGCGACAGGCGGCTGCTGGGGATGTGCGTATGCTCGGGGAAGTACAGTCCGTGCAGGCCGCGGGCCTCGACCGCGCGCGCCAGCTCGTCGGGGGGAATGGCATAGTCCGCGGGGAACATGTACACGCCGAATCTCATCGCAGGCTCCTGGCTCGGCTGGCGCGCACACCGGCCAGCCGCCGGCGCCGGGTCAGCGCTCGATTGATCTCGCGTGTTCTATATCCCAATCGGCCGGAGGTGGCAAAGCGCGGCCACCCGGTGCGCCAAGGCGCCCCCAGCAGGCCCCCGCGGGCCGCGCGCGGTTCATTCGTCGCGGGTCGCGCCGGCGGGCAGGGGCACGGCCTGGGCGGACGCGGTCTCGGCCACGATGGCATCGCCCACCCGGATGGCGCCGCCGACCAGGATATCCGCGCGCAGGCCGCCCCGGTGCGTCAGGGGCGCCAGCACGGGCTTGCCGGTGAGCTCCTGCAAGTAGGCGCACGGCTCGCAGGGGCGCATGCCGCGCAAGGTGGCGCCGCCCACGCGGAACGTGGCGCCGATCAGTCCGTCCAGCCGCACGCCGCGCGTGACGATGTTGCGGCGGGCCTCGGCGCCGCTGAGCGCGATGCCGTGCTCGTCCGCCAGCGCCTGCAGGGTCTCGGCTTCGATCATGGTGACCTGGCGCCCGGTGCCGGGCCGCTGGGAATAGGTGCCCGTGCCCCGCAGGTAGCGGTCGCCGGCCAGCCCGCGCCCCGTGATGGCCTCGACCTCCGCGACGTCGTGCAGCGCCGCGCGCGCCTCCGCGCAGATGTGCAGCCCCACCACGCGCCCCTCGTTGTCCATGTGTCCCTCCCGTTGGTGTGAGCGCCCGGCGCGCGCGGGCCGCGTGACGCCGTCCCGCACGGCCGGCGCGCAAGTCCTGTGGGCGGTTGTAGCAGATTTGCCGCCGCGGGGGCGAGGTACGACCGACCCGGGTTCAGCGCCGGGCCGGCGGCGGCGGCGTGGAACGGCCGCGTGTGCAGGGTGTCGGGTCATGCGAGACTTGCGGCTGGCGGGCGCCCGGCCGCAGACCTGTGCGGGCGTGGCGCGCGTCGCCCACTGCGGACGCGCGGACGCCAACGGCGCAGTCCGGGCGGGATCGAAAAGTGCGTGCAGAATACGTCGTGCGACCGCTTCGACCGCCGCGTGACGCCGGGCAAAATCCGGAATGATCTGCAGGATTCGCGGATTCCGGGCCTGTTTTGCCCGACTTGAGAACTCCGTCTCGCCGGGCGGCGCACGCATCGGGCATCCCCGGCACAGGGCGCCCGGTGGCCCGGCGGCGTCAACGCCCCACGCGGCTAGACGTGCAGCTCTTCCAGGCAGTTCTCGGGGCAGCGATCCCCGCGGGCCCTGAGGGTGCAGCGCTCCACGCTGATTCTGGGCGCGCCGTAGGCCGCCGTCACCGCCGCGCTCATGGCGTTGAGGTGAATGTCACCATAGGTGCGATGGGTCGGGCAGAACAGATGAAACCGGTGCGAAAATTTCGGCAACCACATGGCCGAGGGCACGACGATGGTATAGGCCAGGAACACCGCGAGAATCGCGGCCAGGACGTAGAAGACTATCGTCATGGCAATTTCTCCTTGCCAGGGGGGTAGGCAAGGGCGTCGCGGATGCGCGGTTGCTGTCGCAGCGAATTCTCCGGGGGGGCGAGGTCCTTGCCTGGGCGGGATTACGGAGAATCTATCGCACCATAGCACGGCGCAGGCCCGGTAAAGCGGTCAATACTTGACGCAATTCAGCCGCCGGGGCGGGCCTGCGACGCGGCGGCGGCGACCGCTGGGCGCCCTGTGACGGAGGCGCCGGCGCCGGGGCGGCCCGCCGCGGGCCTCTGCGGCATGCAGGGGAATGGGTCAGGGCTGAATTTCCACGCCGCGCCAGAAGGCCACGTAATGGGTCAGGTAATGCACCGCCGAGCGCGGATTGGCGTAGTACCAGGCCGCATCGGGATTGAGCCGGCCGTCCACATCGATGGTGAAGTAGTTGGCGCGGCCCTTCCAGGGGCACACGGATTCCGTGTCGCTGTCGCGCAGGTAGCGCCGCTGCACCGCCTCGGGCGGAAAGTACACGTGGCCCTCCAGCAGGATGCACTGGTCGCTTTCGGCCAACACGGTGCCGTTCCAGATGGCGCGGGTCATGGGCTGCTTCGTCAGAGGGTGGCGCGGGCGCCCCGGGGCGGCGGTCGTCGCCGCGGGGGTGCCCGGCGATGGCATCGGCGGGCTACGACCGGCCGGGGCGGGTGGCGCGCGTGCGTCCGCGGTCAGTGGTTGTCGCCGTACAGCTCGCCCTTCCAGCGCGGATTGCGGGGCCAGTCATAGGGCACGTCCACGATCTGACCGGGCCGCTGCGCCTCGTGCAGCAGCGCCAGGCCGCGCCGCAGGATCTCGCGCTGGTTCTCCGGCTCGTTGGGACGGCCGCAGGTGCTGCCCAGGGGTAGATCGGTGAACAGCGCCCGGGGCGGATTGGCCGCGGCGGTGATGTCCCGCGCGCAGGCCAGCACCACGGTGGGCAGGCCGTTCGATTCCAGGTGCCGCGCAACCAGACTCACGGTCTGGTGACAGACCGGTCAGATGGGCGCCAGCAGCACCACGTCCACGCGCTCCTCGCGGCAGCGGCGCAGCACCTCGGGCGCGTCCAGCTCGCGGGTCTCGCGCTGGCTGTAGCGCGGCTTGATGCGCAGGTAGTGCTCGGCCAGCGAGCCCACGATGCCCTCGTCGCGCAACGCGCGCAGGTGCGTCACGGGAAAGAACGCGTCGATGTCCAACATGCTGCATTCGGCGCGGTTGTGCGCCCCGCTCACATAGACCAGCTTCTCCGCCTTGATGTCGCTGGGAATGGGAAACACCGAGGCCTCGCCCTTGGGCCCGATGTTGCGCCCGCGGAAAGGCTCGGGGCGCGGCCCGTCGTCCGGCACGATCTCGATGCCCGCGCTGGAGACCAGCATCAGCCGGCATGCCTTGAGCGGCTTGGTGGGCCGCACGAACGGCGGCGTGTCCTCGTTGCGCGCGTACTGGTAGGCGTCCTTGTACCCCTGACGCAAATAATACGCGTGGGTCTTTTCGATGTAGTTGACGAAATCGTTCATGCGGCACCTTGTCGATTGGAGCGCGGTCGATTGGAGCGCGCGCCACGCGGAGGAGGATCGCCCCGCGCTCCCCGGTGGTGCAACGCTGCGCCCAGCCTAGCAGGGCCGGGCCTCGGGCGGAAGCCCGCGACCGGTTCGCCCCGCGCGCCGGCCGGGCGTGCCCAGGGTGCGGGACGTGCGCGGGCGCCTCAGCGCTGGAGCGCGGCCAGGGCGGCCTCGGGATAGCGCGTGCCCTTGACCGCGCCGGTGGGGAAGACCTCGGCGATATGGGCCAGCTCCGCGGCGGACAATTGAATGGCGGTCGCGGCGATGTTGTCGTGCAGCTTTTCCACGCGCCGCGTGCCCGGAATGGGCACCACGTCCTGCCCCTGGTTGAGCACCCAGGCCAGCACGAGCTGGGCCGGCTTCACGTGCCGCGCGGCGGCCAGCTCCTCGATACGCCGCACCAGGGTCACGTTGTGATCCAGGTTGTCTGCCTGGAAGCGCGGGTGGGCGTGCCGCCGGTCGCCCTCGGCCAGGTCGCCCGGACCATGGATGGTGCCCGTGAGCAGCCCCCGGCCCAGCGGCGCATAGGCCACGAAGCCGATGCCCAGCTCCTGCGTGACCGGACGCGTCAGCGCGGCGATCTCCGGGGAGAGCAGCGAGAATTCGCTCTGCACCGCCGTCAGCGGGTGCTCGGCGTGCGCGCGGCGGATGGTCTCCGGCGCCGCTTCGGAAAGGCCCAGGTGGCGCACCTTGCCCTGCTCCACCAGCCGGCCCATGGCCCCCACGGTGTCCTCGATGGGCACCTTGTCGTCCACGCGATGCTGGTAGTACAGGTCGATCACGTCGGTGCCCAGCCGCTTGAGGCTGGCCTCGCAGGCGGCCTGTACGTGTGCCGGTCTGCCGTTGATGCCTTTGATCTGGCGGTCGGGGCCCATCTCGTAGCCGAATTTGGTGGCCAGCACCACGCCTGCGCGCCGTCCGCGCAGGGCCTTGCCCAGCAGCTCTTCATTGTGGCCGGCGCCGTACATGTCGGAGGAGTCCACGAAGGTGATGCCCAGCTCCAGCGCGCGCTGGATCACGGCAATGCCGGCTTTGTCGTCGGAGGCGCCGTACGTGCCGGAAAGGCCCATGCAGCCCAGCCCGATCGCCGATACCTTGAGCCCATTGCGGCCCAGCGTGCGGAATTCCATGCGGTGTCCTGTGTGGTACGTTGAAGGGAACGGATGACGGGAGGCGCGCGGGCCGCTGCTCCGCCCTGGCGGCGTGCGGCAACCGGCGCCGGCCGGCCGGCGCTCCCAGGGTGTGTCGGATCGCTCGCCTCAAGGCTAGCGCGTAGCGCTGGAAAATTCACCACCGCGCCACGCGCGCAGCGTGGGCCTGCGGCCGGTCGCCGTGCTTACCTCCGGGCCGATGAACGCGTTAGAATGGACATGGTCGGCAGGTCCAGGCCGGAGGGGCCCGAGCGGCGACGGGAACGCTGCGCGGCCGCCCGCGAGCGACAGGCCGGCATCCACCATCCGCGGCCCACGCCGCGCAAGCGGACCATGCCGACGCACCCGGCGGCATGGACGGAGCGAGGTGTCACCCATGAGGCAAGCCCCCCGGATCGCCGGCGCTCAGCCGCGGCGCCCCGTGCATCGCGTGCCGGCGCGGTGGCTGGGCCGGGCGCCGGTTGTGCTGGCCTGGGCGGTGCTCTGGGGATGGGCCGGCGCGGCCGTGGCCGCTCCCCGCGCCGAGTTGTGGCCGCGCTGGCAGACGCACGATCCGGCCAGCTCCATCCACGTGGATCACGGCACCTGGGATTCCTTGCTGCAGCATTACCTGGTGACCGGCGACGCCTCGGGCGTGAACCTGTTCCGCTACGCCGCCGTATCGCACGGCGACCGCGGCCGCCTGAGCGGCTATCTGGCGGCGTTGCAGGCGCACCGGCCCTCGGCCCTGACCCGCCCGGCGCAACTGGCCTACTGGATCAACCTCTACAATGCGCTCACCGTACACGTGGTGCTGCAGCACCCGGGGGCGGCCTCGATCCGCGAGATCGACATCTCGCCCGGGTGGTTCAGCATCGGCCCCTGGGACGCCAAGCTGGCCACCGTGGAAGGCGAGCGTCTCTCGCTCAACGACATCGAGCACCGCATCCTGAGGCCCATCTGGCGTGACCCGCGTATCCACTACGCCGTGAACTGCGCCAGCCTGGGCTGCCCCAATCTGGCGCCGGTGGCCTACACGCCGGAGAACACGGAGCGGCTGCTGGAGCAGGGGGCCCGCGACTATGTCAACCATGCACGAGGCGCCGCATTCCAGGGCGAGCGCCTGCGCGTCTCATCGATCTACGACTGGTTCCAGGCGGACTTCGGCGGAGACGAGGCCGGCGTGATCCAGCATTTGCTGCGCTACACGGAGCCGCCGTTGGCCGCCCGACTCCAGGGCTACGCCGGGCGGCTGTCCTACGGCTACGACTGGAAACTGAACGCGGCAGACGCGCCCTGACGCGAGCGCCGGGGCGCGCGGCGACAACGGGGGGTCCAGCAGTCCTCATCCCTCAGGAGGTGAGTCCATGCAGTCCCGATTCAAGCAGGTCCTGCGTTATGCGGCTATCGTCATCGTGGTGGTGCTTGTGCTGCTATGGGGCGTCGGGGAGCTCACGCGCCCGGCCAGCTCCGCCGAACCGGTGGGTGCGGTGCTCAACACGCCCAGCGATACCCTGCTCAGCCGCGCCTGCTTCGATTGCCACAGCAACCAGACCCGCTGGCCATGGTACGCGCATCTCCCCGTGGTGGGCGTGATGCTCAACCAGAGCGTGCGCGAGGGGCGGGACGAGCTCAACTTTTCCGACTGGGCGGCCATGAACGCCGGCCGGCAGGCCAAGAAGCTCAAGGAGTCCCGCGAAAAGGTCATGGAAGGCGACATGCCGCCCTGGGACTACCTGCTGCTGCATCCCGAGGCGCGCCTGGGCCCCGCCGAGCAGGCGCAGCTCAGCCAGGACCTGGCGGCCGCCCTGGGCGGGGGAGCGCTTTCGTCCGCCGGCGGGCAGTCCGGCTTCGCGGGCCAGTACGGCAAGGGCGACGACGACGATGACGATTAGGGTCCGGCGCGAGCCCACAGGGCACAGCCGGCCACGGCGCGGCGCCTAGAATTCCACGTGCCCTGGCGTGCGCGGAAAGGGAATCACGTCGCGGATGTTTTGCATGCCCGTGACGTACATCAGCAGCCGCTCGAACCCCACCCCGAAGCCCGCGTGGGGCACCGTCCCGTAGCGCCGCAGATCCAGGTACCAGTCGTACTCCTCCTGGGGCAGGCGCAGGGCCGCCATGCGCGCGCGCAGCGGCTCCAGGCGCTCCTCGCGCTGGCTGCCTCCGATGATTTCCCCCAGACCCGGCACCAGCAGGTCCATGGCCGCCACAGTGCGCCCGTCGTCGTTCATGCGCATGTAGAACGCCTTGATGTCCTTGGGGTAGTCGATCACGAACACCGGCCGGCCGATCTTCTTCTCGGCCAGGTAGCGCTCGTGCTCGGACTGCAGGTCGTGCCCCCAGGCCACGGGAAATTCGAACGGCTCTCCGGCCGCCTCCAGCAGACCGATGGCCTCGGAATACGTGATGGTCTCGAACGGCGCATTGAGCAGCCCGTCCAGCTTGGCCAGCAGCCCGGGCTCGATGCGCTGCTCGAAGAAGGCGTAATCCTCGGCGCAGGTCTCGCGGGTCTGGCCGATGACGGTCTTGATGAACGCCTCGGCCAGGGCGCGGTTGTCGGCCAGGTCGGCAAAGGCGATCTCCGGTTCGATCATCCAGAACTCCGCCGCGTGGCGGGTGGTGTTGCTGTTCTCCGCGCGGAAGGTGGGGCCGAAGGTGTAGGTGTCGTGGAAGGCCAGCGCGTACACCTCGGCCTCGAGCTGCCCCGAGACGGTGAGCCCGGCCTTGCGGCCGAAGAAGTCGGCGTGCCAGTCCAGCGCTCCCGCCTCGCGCGCCAGCCGCTCCAGGTCCAGCGTGGTCACGCGGAACATCTCCCCGGCCCCTTCCGCATCGCTGGCGGTGATGATCGGCGCCTGCAGGAAGATGAACCCGCGCTCCTGGAAGAAGCGGTGGGTGGCGTAGAACAGTGCGTTGCGCACGCGGGCCACGGCCCCGAAGGTGTTGGAGCGCACGCGCAGGTGGGCGATGCTGCGCAGGAATTCGAAGCTGTGGCGCTTCTTCTGCAGGGGATAGTCCGGCGGCGCCGCTTGCAGCAGGGTCAGCGCGGCCGGCACCAGCTCCACGCGCTGCCCCTGGCCCTGGGAGGCGACCAGGCGCCCGCTGGCGACCAGGCTGGAGCCGGTGCTGGCCGCCGCCGCGGCAGAGGCCACGGGCGAAGCGGCGTCCACCACGGCTTGCAGATTGGCCAGGCAGGAGCCGTCGTTGAGCTCCAGGAAGGTCACGCCCTTGCTGTCGCGGCGGGTGCGCACCCAGCCCTCCACGCGCACCGCGGTGCCGGGCTCGCCCCGGGCCAGGATGTCCACGATGCGCCCGCGCGGCAGGTCGCGCTCAGCCATAGAGCTCCCCCGGCTGCACCAGGGCGTGCAGCGCGCGCAGGCGCGTCCCTTGCGCATCGTCGCGATAGAAATACAGGAAGGCGCGGCTGTGCATGGCCTCGGCCCCGGCGGCGTTGACGCGCCGCGGCACGATCTGCAACAGGGCCTCGTGGGGCGCAAAGCCCACCTGCGCCTCCAGGGTGCCTCCGCCCAGCCCCTCCACGATCAGCACCGGCGGCGCATGCCCCAGCAACTGGTAGTGCGCGTCGCTGGTGAAGCGGATGGGCTCCACGGAGGACTGGGCCTCCACGGTGTTGGAATCCAGCGCCACCAGGCGCAGCCCGGCTTGCAGCACCCGCCGCACGGCATCGGCGGTGAGATAGGGCAGGTGGTAGCGCCCGTCGGCGTCGGTGGCGAATGCACCCGAGGGGGTCTTGGCCATCACGGCCCCGAACCCGGTGAGCACCACCAGCGACTCGTAGCCGGCCAGCACGTCGACTGAGGGCAGGACGTCGGTGGAGATGGCCTCGCAGTAGGTCACGCCATCGCGCGTATAGACCCCGGGCAGCTCCGGCCGGCCGGCCAGCCACAGCACGCGGGCCAGGGAAAAGCGGTCGCCCGGCGTGTCGGCCCGATTCAGCACCTGCGCCATGTCGGCGCCCTGCTCCAGGAAATGGAACGGCACGTCCAGGTGCGTGGTGTTGTGTGCACCCACGGGGCGCATGCGGCCGTCGGGCTTGGTGCCGAATTCCCCGCGCATGAACAGCCCCCGCTGCTCGCGCCGCGGAATCATGGGCCGCGTGTCCACCGCCGGCGCCGGCTCGTAGGAGAAATAGTTGGGCAGCGAGATGTCGCAGCGTATCAGCGTGCCGGCCATGGGCGCCTGTCTCCGCGGGATGGGGCATCCGGCGGCCTGCCCGCATGCAGACCGCGCCTGTGCGGGCAATCTAGCACAGCGCCTGTCTTGCGAAAATCTGCCAATTCAGGCATCGACAAGTCTTCGCCCCCAAAATCGGCTACAATAATACCAGGAAGCCAGTGGCCTTTCCGAGGAGGGTGCATCGAGGGTTGACACAGGGATGGTAACGTTCACGTTCGCTTGAAAAAGAGGCTCCGATGAAGGTTGAAGAACTCATGATGCGCGACATCATCGCCGCGAAGGAAACCGACTCCCTGAACACGGCGATGAAGCTGATGAAGGAAAATTCCATCAAGCACCTGCCGATCGTGAATAAGGACAACAAGCTGGTGGGGATCGTCACCGACCGGGACATCAAGCGGGCATCCGCCTCCGACGCAACGATGCTCGAGGTGCACGAGATGCTCTACCTGCTGGACAAGGTCACCCTGGCCCAGGTCATGACACGCAATCCGGTCTCGGGCAGTCCGGTGATGACCATGCAGGAGGCCGCCGCGACCATGGTGAAGAACAAGATCGGCTGCCTGCCCGTCACGATCGGCGGCAAGCTGGAAGGCATGTTGACCGTGACGGACTTTCTGAAATTCCTGGCCAATCAATAGTCCCCTGCGGGCTTGTTGCGCGAGCCCGCGGCGTTGCGCCGCGCCGCCCCTGTGCCGGGGGACGCGGCGTCACCGTGCGTTCCTGCTGAACAAGTTTGCGTGCAGCCGCTCAGGCCGGACGCCCGGCGGGAGTGTGTGGCGCACGGCCTGCCGGGCTGGCGTTGCGCCGCAACCCACCGGCGGTGTCGGCGGAAGGTCCGCGGACCGGCATTCCGAACAGAACCTAGACGGTCACGACTTTCAGGCGGGTGGCTTCGCTGCGCTCCAGCGAGACGATGAGGTGGCGGAAATACTTCAAGTTCAGCCCCTCCGGCTCGACGACGAATTCGCAGCCGATGGCGCTGGGCTGGTGCACGCGGGGCGTGAGGGATGCCAGCTCGATCTTGAGCCGGTTGCCCAGGTGCATCACGGCCGGGGCGATGGGCTCGCCAATGGGAAAATTGACCTTGGCGCTGCCTTTGCGGTGCACCAGCTTGCAGCCGCTGACGGACAGGTCGATGATGCGGTGACGGTGTACCGCGGTCTCCTGGTTGTTCCCATCCCAGGTGGACACGTACAGGTTGTTGTAGCGGGCCGTGTTGAAGCGTTCCGCGCCACGATGGGCGCCCCGCACAAATTCCTTCGGCACCGGGCAGAGGAACACGGAGATGCCGTTGGGCGTGCTGAATTCGGGCGTGGACACCTGGGCGCGCACTTCAAGATTGTCCGAGTCTGGCAACCTGAAGCGGATATAGCCGCCCTTCTGGATGACCTTGCCCAGACCCAGCGGCTTGGCGAACACCAACAAGTCGCGCTTGACGGCCAGCGTCGTCGTATAGCGGTAGTCCGTCCCCTCGATTTCCAGCTTCACCGGCGTGCGCCCATGCTCCAGCGCCTCCAGCGCGCGCAGGACGGACTTGGGTTGTCGCTTGCCGAATCCCAGTAGGCGGGCCATTGTCATCGATCGTCAACTGGTGCAGAAGTTCAGACGCCGCAAGCCGACCCTGCGTGGATCCACAGTTTCCGGACGTTCGCCTGTCCTGCTCTGCAAGCGCGGCATATCGGAAGGTGCCACAACGGGGTCGGTTTTGCGTGGGGACTACAGTCGGATGTCCCCTGCCTTTGCCTTCATTCCTATTACAAAGGGGCAGTCCGATTCAACTGTTTTTGATGAATCGCTCAACCGGCGCTACGGAACGGGCGTCGGGGCAGGGTGCGCAGGACCGCGAACATTGGGGGGCTGGGCCGCCGGCGGAATCACATGGCGACAGGCTTGAAGCGCTCCCGCTCGGATTTCTCCAGCGAAATCAGCAAATGTTGCAGGTACTTGGCATTAGGGCCCTCCAACGAGATCTTGAATTCGCAGCCGACAGCAGAGCCCATATGCGCGCGGGGGATGAAGTGTTCCAGCTCTACATTGACGCGGTCGCCGAGCTGGATGGCGCCTCCCAGGACCTTCTTGCCCACGGGGAATGACTTGAGGGTGGGCGTGCCCGGACACTGGAACTTGCAGCCGCCAGACGACAGGTCGAGGATGCGGAACCCTTCGCCGCCCTTGTCCTTGACCGTCAGCAGGAGATTGTTGAAGCGCGTCGTGTCGAAGCGCACCGCCATGCGCACGGCGCCCTCGGCAAATTTCTTGGGCATCTTGCAGAGAAAGACCGAGCTGCCATTGCTGAGGTTGAAGTTGGGCGTGCTGACCTCCAGGCGCAGGTTGCGGCCGCTCTCGTCGGGCAAGGTGAAGCGGATGGTACTGCCCACCTGCAGACTGCGGCCCAGGCCCTCGGGCTTGGCCACCACCACCGCGCTCTTGCGCACCGAGAGCACGGTGTTGAAGCGGATGCGCGTCTTTTCGATTTCGACGCGGACGGTGGCACGGCTCTGCTCCAGCGCCATCAGCGCCTTCTCTACTGCCTTCGATGTGGACCGGGTGAAACGCAGCATATCCGTTATGGGATTCACGTACTCCAAACCCGTTAACATGTTGATATAAAATAATATATAGAGATCCGCTCAAACTCCTGCAACTCTTGGCACGGTCTGCTGGGACATCAAGTCAATCACGGCGGACACGGAAGAAAACGCGGCACCGCATCAACGGGCAGACAGCGGGGCGGCGGCATGTCGAAACATGTCGCCCCGCAATCAGCCATAGTGCAATTACTCAAAAAATTACTAATTCTTTTATAACGCATTCTTACGCGACTTCCGGCGGCAGAGTAAAGTACTTTCATGATTGTCCGTCACTCCGGGGGAATCGCAAGGTAGATGCACTGGCGCCCGGTGTGCGCCACCATCTTAAATTATATCTCTATCTTCGGGGGAGTACAGTAGAACATGTGCGACACTCGCACACCGGCGACGCCAGCCGCCCTGTCTTTCGCGCGCCGCGCAGCGGATATCCCGGCCGCATCAAGGGCGCTGGCGGCATGAACCGCGCGATCCTGCGGCTGGCCGTGCCCACCATCGTGATGAACATTTCGGTGCCCCTGCTGGGCGCCGTGGACACCGCAGTGGTGGGGCATCTGCCCCAGGTGTATTACCTGGGCGCGGCATGACGCTGGCCCTGCCCCTGCGGCGACTGTGGCGCGACGCGGCCTACCGCCTGCCCTGAGCGGCGCAGGTGGCCGGCGGGGCAGGCGGTGCGCCCCGGGCGGGCCGGGAGCGCGCCGGTGGCGAAATCGTTGCCACGCGCGGCGGCGTGCTGCTAAAATGCGGAACAGCGGCCAGCACCCAATTCGGCGGGCGGCTTTCAGCGGGCGCATCCTGCGTCCCAGGCAGAAATCCATGCCGATCCCCCGCGCGCTTCCATGCCAGCGAGTGTGATGGAATCCCTGTCAATCATCGCGCAATACCAGGTGGAGCTGCTGCGGGGCAGCACCGAACGCCTCGCGGAGCGCGCCATTGCCTTCACCGGATCCATCGGCAACAGCCGCGATCAGGGCAAGGTGCTGCTGATCCCGGACCCGTTCAGCCGCCAGGGGTACTTCTACGAATTCCGCTCCACGGACATCGTGTATGCGGAGGAGCAGCCCAGCGTGTCCATGCCCGACGGATCGACGGCGCCCATGGTGCGGCTGTGGATCCGCAAGGGCGCGACGGGGTTGCGCATCGAGCCGTTTCATGTCCAGGATACGGCCCACCGCCTGAAGGAGTTTTTCAAGTAGTCTCCTGCGGCGGGACGTGCGGCCGGCGCGGATGCGCCGCCCGCAGCCACGCCAGCATGGGCCATGCGCGGCCACGTGTCCGTGCCTCGCGGCGGCCCCGCAGCACCCGCCCGGCGCCGCACTCAACCAACGTTCCCGCCACCCTCCGCACGGCTTCGCGCCAACGATGTAAGGCTTCATGTCCAGAAAGATCATGATCAACGTGGCTTGGCCGTATGCCAACGGGCCCAGGCACATCGGCCACGTGGCGGGTTTCGGCGTGCCCAGCGACATCTTCGCGCGCTACCACCGCCTGGCCGGCAACGACGTGCTCATGGTGAGCGGCACCGACGAGCACGGCACGCCCATCACCGTGCAGGCCGAAAAGGAAGGGGTCACTCCCCAGGAGCTGGTGGATCGCTACAACGAGGTCATCGGCGACGACCTGTACAAGCTGGGCCTGAGCTACGACCTGTTCACGCGCACCACCACGCGCAACCACTACCGCGTGACCCAGGATCTGTTCCGCATCCTCTACGCCAAGGGCTACATTCTCAAAAAGTTCGCCCCGGGCGCATTCTCCAGGAACGGGCGCACGCTGCCCGACCGCTACATCGAGGGCACCTGCCCGCTGTGCGGCTACGGCGAGGCCCGCGGCGACCAATGCGACAACTGCGGCAAACAGCTCGACCCGCAGGACCTCATCAACCCGCGCTCCAAGATCGACGGCGAGCCGCCCGTGTTCCGCGATTCGGAACACTTCTTCCTGGACCTGACGGCCTTCGTCGATCCGCTGAAACGCTGGATCGAGACGCAGCACCACTGGCGCACCAACGTGCGCAACTTTTCGCTCAACCTGCTGGAGAACCTGCAGCCGCGGCCCATCACCCGGGACCTGGAGTGGGGCATCCCCATTCCCCTGCCCGATTACGAGCATCTGCCGGACAAGAAGATCTACGTGTGGTTCGACGCGGTGATC
Source organism: Candidatus Lambdaproteobacteria bacterium (assembly GCA_016199125.1). Lineage (GTDB taxonomy): Bacteria > SAR324 > SAR324 > SAR324 > JACQKK01 > JACQHH01. The sequence continues at coordinate 15,591 of JACQHH010000161.1, read as the reverse complement.
GGCTACCTGTCCGCCTCCGTGGAATGGGCCGCGCAGACCGGCGACCCGGAAGCCTGGCGCACGTGGTGGCAGAATCCCGATGCCCTGCACTACTACTTCATGGGCAAGGACAACATCGTGTTCCATGCGCTGATCTGGCCCAGCATGCTCATCGGCTACGGCAACGGCATGGCCGGGTCCCTGGGCGGGGGCAGCGCCGAGCCGCTGAACATCCCCCATGACATCGTCTCCAGCGAATTCCTCACCATGGAAGGCCGCAAGTTCAGCAGCAGCCGCGGCGTGGTGATCTACGTCAAGGACGTGCTGGCCCGCTACGACGCCGACGCCCTGCGCTACTTCCTGGCCATCGCCGGACCGGAGTCCCAGGACACCGACTTCACCTGGGCCGAGTTCCTGCGCCGCAACAATGACGAGCTGGTGGCGAGCTGGGGCAACCTGGTCAACCGCGTGCTGACCATCGCCCACAAGAATTACGGCGCCGTGCCCCAGCCCGGGGAGCTCAACGCGGCGGACCTGGCGCTGCTGGCCACGATGGAAGGGGGCTTTGCCGCCGTGGGGGCGCAACTGGAGGCGGCCAACTTCAAGGCGGCCGTGGGGGCCACCATGCGCCTGGCCGACGCGGCCAACCGCTACATCAGCGACCAGGAGCCCTGGCGCCTGGTGAAGAGCGACCCGCCGCGGGGACGCACGGTGCTCTACACTGCCCTGCGCGCGGTGGATTGCCTGAAGATCCTCTTCGCTCCCGTGCTGCCGTTCTCCTCCCAGCGCCTGCACGAGCTGCTGGGCTACGAGGGCAGCCTGTCGGGCACGCTGGGCTTCAAGCAGGTCACCGAAGAGGAGGGCCGCAGCCACCGCGTGCTCACCGGCGACTATTCCCGGCGCGTGGGGCGCTGGGAGGCTCCGCAACTCCCCATCGGGCGCAAGCTGTCCGAGCCCCAGCCGCTGTTCAAGAAGCTGGACGAGGGCATCGTGGAAGAAGAGCTGGCCCGCCTGGAAGCCCACACCTGACCCGCTCCGGCCCACTCGGTGGGCCGCGGCGCTCCACGGCACGCCTACGTGACGGCCGGGCGAGTGCGGCGCGACAGCCCGGCCCCGCGCGAAACACGCCAGCACAGGAATTCCTGGGAACCGTCAGGGCACAAAGCGCTCGGCGTCCAGCGCCCGCAGCAGGCGCTGCAAGGGAGCGACGATGCGCTGCAGCTCGCCGTGGGGCGTGCCACGCAGCAGCTCGTAGGTCAGGATCAGCAGGCCGTGCCGCAGACCGTAGGCGCCCAGGGCGCCGGGGGTGGGATAGCCGATGGAAAGCCGGCGCTCGATGCCCACCGCGCCGACGAACGCCTCGATGGCCTGGTTGAAGGCGGGGGCCATGCTGTCCGGGCGGCGCTCGATCTCCACGAACGTTTCCTTGTAGCTGTGCAGCGAAAGCACCGCGGCCGGCTGCACGCGCGCCAAGGCGGCCAGGAAGGCCTGCGTCTCCGGTTCGGAGGCCGGCGCGGCCCCCGGCGGATAGCGCGGATTCAGCGCCTCGGGTTTCCAGTCCGGGGCCGGCAGGTTGCGGTTGAGATCCACGTTGCGCGCATTCCAGCGTTGGCGCAGGAAGGCGCCGTCCGGATTGAGGCAGGGCAGCACAGGCACGCCGCAGCCCTCCTGCAACAGCAGATGCGCCAGGAAGATGCCCTCCGACTCGTCGCCGTGCACGCCGCCGATGAGCAGCACATTGGCCCGCCGCGCCCCGTGCAGGGCGATGGCATGCCCCAGCACCGAGCGGCCCAGCGCCTCGGGCGTTGCCGGGGCGCGGTCAGACGGATTCCAGGGCGGCGGTTCGGCCAGCAGCGGCATGGCCGGCATGGGATGGACGCGTGTGCTCATGGGCAATGGGCAGGCCAGCGCGGCGGGCAGGCGCGGCAGGGGCTCAGGCGGCGCGGCGCGGGCGCATCAGTTGGGCAGTTCGGCCAAGGAGCGCGCGTAGAGATCCTCGATGGCCGCCTTGCCGTTGGGCTTGAGGTGCCGCGTGCCGATTCCGGCAAAGTGATGGGCCGAGATGGTGGGCAGCGCCGCGCCCTCCATGCGTTCCCAGTTGCTGGAGGCGCCGTCCCAGCGGTGCCAGCCCTTGCGCTTCTGGTCGAAGACAAACAGGCGCTTGTTGCACAGCTTGGCGAACTCCGTGCCCCAGCCCGTGCCGCCGCGCACGGTCATGTCGTCCATGATCTCGCCGATGACGAACACTTCCTGGCTGTTGTTGATGATATGGAACAGCGTCTGCAGGACCTTGCGGAAAATCTCGCCCTTGTGGATGTAGTTGCGGCTCATCAGCCGGGAGACATAGGTCAGGCTCACGTCGCCCTTGAGCAGGTCGGCCGGGGGCAACTCGTGGATGCCGCGGCGGCGTGCGTTGGGATGGCCCTCGAAGGTGAAGTTGACTTCCTGAATGCCGTGCTCTTCGGCCAGGCGGCCGAATTCGGCTTCGGCACCCTTGGTGGCGCCGCTGAACAAAACCAGGTCGGATGCTTTCATGGCAACGATTCACCCCGGAGTGGTCGGTCGATGGAACGGTGCGAGGCCTGGCCGGGTGCGCAAGGGATGGCCGCTGGCACCGCCGCCCGTCTGGCGGCAGCCTCGGCTCAAATTCGCGGGGAATTTGAGTCAAATTGTCAATGTAGGAGATAACGCGCCAATTGACAAACCTGTCCGCGCCTCGCGCCACGCACCCCGCGACATGACAATCATTCGCCGGCGGCGGGACGCCGCGGAATTGCGCCGCGGGCCGCCCCGCGGGCGGTCGCGGCCCTCCGGCGCACCCCGCAGGTGGCCCGAGGGCGGGAGCCTGCGGAGTTTAGGCGTTGAATAAGCTCATGGCCTATGAGACAAATGGTCTGATGGCACAGATGCGTGCCAAGCGTATCAGCCTGCGGAGTTTTCCCTGATGCTCCAGCACACGTTCCAGACGATTCGCGGTCAGATGGATGCGTTCGTGATCGGGCAGGCGCCGGTCAAGGAAGCGTTGATGCTGGGCCTGATCGCCCATGAGCACATCTATTTGCAGGGCGAGCCGGGCTGTGCCAAGACCCTGCTGGCCGAGGTGGCCGGCAACTCCGCCGAGCTGACCTTCCAGTTCGCCCAGCTCCACCGCGACACCCGCGTCAACGAGCTGGTGGGCGACATCGTGCTGCGCCGCACACTGAATGGCAGGGGCGCGGAGGTGATCAGCCAGGGCATCCGCCCGGGCGGCCTGCTCACCGCCGACGTGGCGCTGCTGGACGACATCACGCGCGCGCCGGGCGAGGCGCTGAGCGTGCTGCTGCGCGTGCTCAACGAGCGCCAGTACCTGCATTACCGCCTGCCGCTGATGACGGCCATCGCCACCACCAACCCCATCGGCTCGGACTACTACAACGAGCCGCTGGACCCGGCCAATCTGGACCGCTTCACGTTGCAGATGAAGACGGCCGGGTCGGTGGGCCAGGGGTGCTGGGACGAGGCGCGGCAGATCATGGACCGCTACGACGGCGCCGCGGCCGACGTGGGCGAGGTGACCAAGGTGCCCGCCGGCACCCTGCGCGCGGCCCGCGAGGAGTTGCGCACGGTGGTTTTTCCGCCCCGCGTGCGCAAGGCCTATCAGGACTTCCTCGATGCCCTGATCAACCGCTACGGCTGCACGCCCAAGAATTCGCTGCTCACCGACCGCACCATGCTGATCAAGGTGCCGCGCATGATCAAGGCGCTGGCCCTGCTGGAAGGCCGGCACACGACGGAGCCGGGCGATCTGCGCGTGCTCAAGTACATCCTCACCTTCCGCGTGCCCGAGCACATCTACGAGAACCTGGAGGAGATTCTCAAGGAGTTCATCGACCAGCCCGAGCAGGGCGAGGGCGAGGCGGACGAATCGGAGCAGATGTCGGGCATGCAGGGCCAGGAGGACGACGAGGCCGACGGCGAAGGCATGGAGGACGAGCAGACTTCCAGCGGCGACGAGCAGATGGCCGAGGAGATCGCCGATGCCCTGGAGGCCGAGGGCGAGGACATGGAAAAGCGCAAGCCCATGCAGCAGCAGGCATCGGGCTCCCAGGACACCCCGCGCTTCCAGCAGAACACGCCCCAGCACGTGGAAAACGTGGACTTCGTGCTAGAGAAGATTCGCGGACGCCTGGAGCGCAACCCGGCCGAATCGGACAGCCATCCGGGCGGATCGCCGCGCACCTTCAAGCGCATGAACACCTTCGAGGAGTTCGTGGACACCGATCCGGCCGAGTCGGCCATCTGGCTGGACAGCACGCACCCCACCCTGCCGCGCTCGTTCCGCCGGCAGAAGAAGCACATGGGTGGCAAGGTAGTGATCATCCGCGACGTCAGCCAGTCCATGGAGGGGCGCTATGCGCGCTGGACCTCGTCGGTGGTGACCAACCTGGTGGACCTGGTGCGGCGCAAGCGCATGCGCATCGGCTACATCGAGTTCAACCACGTCTCGCGCAAGTACGACCACGACGGCCGCTTCTTCACGCGCGACTACGACAAGATCATCGAAAAGGCGTCCAACGTCTCCTGCTCCGGCGTGACCAACTACCAGTATCCCCTGCGCGACGCGCTCAACGAGCTGCGCGGCGGGCGGGTGAAGAACAAGCACATCCTGTTCCTCACCGACGGCGAGCCGACGCAGGGCGATTGGCTGGTGCGCGAGGAGCGCCGCCAGGCCAAGTCCATGGGCGTGGCCATTCACACGATCTTCATCGGCACCACGGAATGTCCGGAGATCCTGGACATCCTTTCCGAGGAGACCGAAGGCACGCAGTTCCTGGCCACGCCGGATGGCCAGGGCGGGCTGTCCATGGGCGAGCGCATCCGCCGGCAACCCGCCGACAGCCCCGGCCACGGGGGCGGCAATGGCGACGCCGGCCGCACGCGTCATCGCTTCTGATCCCCTTCCGCGGAGCAACGCATGGCGCGGGTGAGTTTACCGCCCAGCGGAGCGCCGCGGCCCATCGACCCCCCGCATGACCAGGAGGTGAGTTTTTTGGATACACAGACGAATGCACAGACCATCGCCCGGCAGTTCGCAGACCTGCAGGGGGAGATGAACCGCTACGTCGTCGGGCACGAGGTGGTGAAGCGGGGGCTGATCCTGGGCCTGGTGGCGCGGGAGCACATCTACATCGAAGGGCCGCCGGGCATGGCCAAGACCATGCTGGCCGAAATCGTTTCCACCGCGGCCAACCTGAATTTCTACCTCTATCAGTTCCATCGCGACACGCGCCTGGCGGAGCTGGTGGGCGACATCGTCATCGAGCGCCAGCCGGAGGGGGAGTCGGGGGAATTGATCATCCAGTCCATCCGCAAGGGCGGCGTGCTCACCGCGGAACTGTGCGTGCTGGACGACATTTCGCGCTCCCCGGGCGAGGCGCTCAACGTGCTGCTGCGCATCCTCAACGAACGCCAGTTCCAGACCGAGAAGATCCCGCTGCTCACGGCCATCGCCACCAGCAACCCCACGGTGGACGACTATTACAACGAGCCGCTGGACCCGGCCAACCTGGACCGCTTCACCATCCAACTCCGCTCCTCGGGGCTGATTCAGGAAAACAAGTGGAGCGACGTACAGAAGGTGATCGACCTGTATTCGTCCCAGACCTTCAGCGAGGAAATCACGCCCGAGCCGATTCTCAATCGGGCGGTGTTCGACAATGCCTACGAGGTGCTGCACAAGGTGGTCGTGCCGGACATCGTCAAGCGGGCGCTGGTGGATCTGCTCACGCGCTTCGTGAACCAGTTCAAGCTGGATTCCACCAACTCGCTGATCACCGACCGCAGCTTCCTGGTGAAGACGATCAAGGTGCTCAAGGCCCATGCTCTGCTGGAGGGACGCATGCAGGTGATGCCGCAGGACCTGCACGCCCTGACCTTCCTCACGGCCTTCCGCGTGCCGGAGGAGATCGACCGCAACATGCCCAATCTCATCGCGGAAACCATCCAGCGCGTCGGCGAATAGCCTTCCGCGGTGTGGCGCCGGCGGCCGTGGCCGCTGCGTGACACCCCGGCAGGCTGAGGGCCGCGGGCTACGGTGCGGCGGGAGCCTTGTGCCGGCACCCTGCGCCGCGGGCCCGCCCTGGCCGCGTCCCGTGCACTCCGACCCTGCCATGGCCGCGCCCCGCATCGAGCAGCTCAGCGCGATCACGCTTGCCACGCGCGACATGGCCGCATCCGTGCGCTTCTACCGGGCGCTGGGCTTCGCGCTGAAATACGGCGGGGAGCAGGCGGAGTTCACCAGCTTCACGGTGGGCCGTTCGTTCCTCAACCTGATTGCCGAGGCTCCCCCGGGCCCGCTCGTGTGGTGGGGGCGGGCCATCTTCCACGTCTCCGACGTCGATGCGCTCTACGCGCAGGCGCTGGCCCAGGGGCTGACGCCCCAGGCGCCGCCGCGCGACGCGCCCTGGGGAGAGCGTTTCTTTCACATTACCGACCCGGACGGACACGAACTCAGCTTCGCCCGGCCCCAGTAACTCCGCGCAACGTGATGGATGCTGCGGTTGTGACTCAGTTTGAATAGAACAGCAGATTTCTCGCTGCGCTCGAAATGACAGACCAATGTCACCCCGAGCATAGCGAGGGGCCTCGCTTTACTTGTTCCATCGGGACAATTGAAACCGAGTCACTACCGATGCTGCGGGATGGACGCCGCGAATTGCCGGGAAATCAGGCGGTGAGGCGGGATTCGGGGGCGGGCGTGGGCACGGGCTCCTGGCTGGGCAGCGGCTCGGGCCTGCTGCGCCAGCGGCGCACGAGGCGCATCCCAATGTAGGCCAGCACCAGCAGCGCGACCACCGCCAGCACGGTGTGCTGCGCGCGGGCCACATAGCGCAGCGCCATCTCCAGGTGGTTGGCGAAGTAGTACCCCAGCCCCATGATGGCCGATCCGCTGAAGGCCAGCGCCAGCGCATCCCAGAACAGGAACACGCGCAGGGGCATGCGGTGCATGCCGGCCAGGGCAAAGCACCCCGCGCGCAGCCCGGCCAGATGCCGGGCCACGAAGATGTACTTGCCGCCGTGGCGTTCCAGCAGGCGCTCCAGTCGCACCCGGCGGTGAGGCGGGAGCAGCCGCGCATAATAGCGGTGCTCCAGGGCCCGCGCACCCAGCCGGCGGGCGACGAGAAAAATCGTCAGGTCGCCGGCGATCACCCCCACCACGCACACCACCACGGTGGGCAGCAGCAGCGTGACCTCGCGATGCACCAGGGCGCCCGCGGCCAGCAGCACGATGTCCTCGGGCAGCGGCAGGCCCAGCCCCGCGGCGAGCAGGAAGGCCAGCATCAGCGCATAACTGCCGTTCTCAATCAGGAAGTCGAGCATGAACGGGTCCGTGACCTCTGGCCGCCGCCGCGGCGCTCGTCTGAAATTGCGCCCGCATGAGCCCCTGACCCATGCGCTGCAAGGTCTGCGCCGCGGTGGCCGATGCTCCGTGCGGCGCGATCTGTCCGTTGGATACTGCTGAGACCCGTGCGGTCCAATCGGCCGCCGGGCCACGCGCCGGATGGCCGCCCCCCAGTGGGGCAGCCTTCCGCTCCTCCACCCCGGGACCCCTGTCTACACCAGCCGACCCACGAACGCCAGCACGGCGCAGGCCCTCGGCGGCGGCGGGCGGCTCCTCAATCGTCAAGCTGGGAGATCACCCATTCGGTGAACTGGTCGGCGTGGGTCACCTGGATCCGGGCGTCCACCACGCGGCAGCCCTCGCCGCTGGCCAGCATCATCACCGGGTTGAGATCCACGTCCTGAATTTCCGGATGCTGCTCCACCAGTTGCGAGAGGCGCAGCAGCACCTCGCGCAGGGCGGGCAGGTCGCGTGGCCGGGCGCCCCGGTACCCGGCAAAGAGCTTGCTGGACTTGAGATTGTCCAGCATCTCGCTGGCGCTGCGCTCGGTAAGCGGGTGCAGCGAAAACTGCACGTCGCGGAACAGGTCCAGGTAGATGCCGCCCAGCCCGGCCATCATCACGGGTCCGAACTGCGGATCGTGGCTGACGCCCACCACCGTCTCCAGTCCGCTGCGGGCCATGGGCTGCACCACGACGCCGTCCATCTCGCCGCGCCGTCCCTCTGCCTCCAGGCGGGCGGCCAGCTCGGCAAAGGCCTTGCGCAGGTCGGGCTCATTGGGCAGGTCCAGCACCACGCCGCCCACGTCGGTCTTGTGCACGATGGTGGTGCTGGCCAGCTTCATGGCCACAGGAAAGCCCACCTGGTGCGCGGCAGCCACGGCGGCCTCCACGTCCACCGCGAAGCGCGTGGGGATCGCCGGAATGCGATAGGCCTCCAGCAGCCGGAAGGCCTTGTCGGCGGCCAGCCAGCGCATTTCGCCATTGGCCAACGTGCCGGTGGCCTCGGCCACGATGGCGTCCGCGGTGGCGCGGTCCACGTCGTCGAAGTGCACCGCCTCGCCCTCCGGCGTGTTGCGCCAGTTGGCATACCAGTGCAGTTGCGCCAGGGCCACCACGGCATCCTCGGGAAAGCGGAAGGTGGGCACGCGCTCGGCCGCCAGAATGTCGTGGCACTCCGTCTCGCCCTGGCTGCCCAGGATCGACGCCACCAGGGGCTTGTCGCTGCCGCAGGCGTGGCGGGCGCGGATGATGGCATGCGCCACCTCCACGGTGGTGGTGACCATGGGCGGGATGAACAGCACCAGCACCTGGTCCACCTCGTCGCTCTTCAGCAGCAGGTTCAGGCAGGCCTCGTACTGTTCCGCCGTGGCCGAGGCGATCATGTCCACCGGGTTCCCGGCATGGGCCGCGGGGGCCAGGTGCTGCTGCAGCGCCTGCCGCAGCGGCTCGGAGAGCGGACGCACCACCAGCCCCTCCAACTCCGCGCGGTCGGCGCTGAGGATGGCCGGGCCGCCCGCATTGGTCAGAATGGCCAGCCGCGGTCCCTTGGGCAGGGGCTGGGAGCCCAGCACCTTGGCGGCGTTGAACAGCTTTTCCATGCTGTCCGTCTGGATGATCCCGGCCTGGGCCATCAACGTGCGCGCGGCGATGTTGGACGAGGCGATGGCGCCGGTGTGCGACGAGGCCGCCCGCGCGCCGGCCTGGCTGGTGCCGCTTTTCAGCACCACGATGGGCTTGCTGCGGCTCACGCGGCGGGCGATGCGGCTGAACTTCTTGGGGTTCCCGAAGGATTCCAGGTACAGCAGGATCACGTCGGTCTGGCTGTCCGTGCCCCAGAAATAGAGCAGGTCGTTACCGGAGATATCGGCCTTGTTGCCCACGCTGACGAACTGTGACAGCCCCAGCCGCAACTGGCGCGCCAGGTCCAGGATGGCGATGCCCAGCGCCCCGCTCTGGGAGCTGAAGGCCACGCGGCCCATGGGCGGATAGGAGGGCGAGAAGGTCGCGTTGAGGCGCACACTGTCTTCCGTGTTGACCAGCCCCAGGCAGTTGGGCCCCACCATGCGCATGCCGTAGAGGCGCACGAAATCCAGCAGTTCCGCTTGCAACTCCCGGCCGGCCCCGCCGCTTTCCGCAAAACCGGCGGAGATGATGACCATCGCGTGCACGCGCTTGCGGGCGCAGTCGCGGGCCACGTCCATCACCTGCGCCGCCGGCACGGCGATGATGGCCAGGTCCACGTCGAGCGGAATCTCCAGCAGCGACGGATAGCACTGCACCGAGCACACCACGCGGTGCTTGGGATTCACCGGAAACACGGCGCCGTTGAATTCCTGCTGCAGCAGGTTGCGCACCAGGGAATTGCCGATGCTGCCCGGGCGTGTGGAGGCGCCCACTACGGCCACCACATTGGGCCGAAAGATGCGCTGCATGGCCGCCGTGCCCGCGGCCTGCTCCCGCTGCCAGCGCTGCTCGCGCGAGAGCGCCGTGGATTCGATGGGAAACTCGATGTGGATCACCGACTCGAAGCGCTGGGTGGAGGTCGTGAAGCCCATGTTGCGGAAGACCTGCAGCATGCGCTTGTTCTCCGCCAGCACCTCGGCCTCGAGCACCTCGATGTCGGCCACGCGCGCGAAGGGCAGCAGCTCCTGCAACAGGTGCGTGGCGATGCCCCGGCCCTGGTAGGCGTCGCTGACGGCAAAGGCCACCTCGGCGTGGGTGGCCTTGGGCAGGCGCACGTATTGCCCCACGGCGATCAGCAGCTCGCCACCCGGCTCCGTGTCGTCGGGCACCACGCCCACGATGGCCATCTCGTCGTCGAAATTGATCTTGGTGAAGTGCTCCACTTCCATGTCCGTGAGCCGTTTCATCATGCTCATGAAGCGGTAATACGTGGACTCCAGGGAGAGGCGCTCGTAGAAGCGGCGAATGCGGCCCACATCGTCGGGGCAGATGGGACGCAGATACAGGCTGGTCCCGTCGCGCAGGTTGACGTTTTTTCGCCAGTTGGGGGGCGTATAATTGGCCATGGCCTTCCGGATGCGGTTGATGGGGTGCGCGGCGGCAGCGGGTGAGCAGCGGCGCGCCCAAGCCGCACCACGGTGCCTGTTCTGATTCTCCGGCATTGCCGACCGCTTTTCAATGCGCCGCGCGCGGAAATCGCCCACGGCCGCGCCGTGCGGAAGGGCCGTCATGCTTGGCGCAACGCACCCCAGCCCCGGAACGCCATGACCGATGAGCCTGTCCCGGCGCACCTGGCCGGCCGCTGGCTGCTGCTGTGGGACGGCGACTGCGGCTTCTGCCGCCGCGGCGTGAACTTCATGCTGCGCGCCGGGGGGCCGGAGCCGCTGGCGCTCCCCTACCAGCAGGCGCTGGACTGGCTGCCCACGGCGCGTGCGGCGCAGGCGGGACGCCAGGTGCTGCTGCGCGCGCCCGACGGACGCTATTGGGGCGGCGCGGACGCCGTGATCGAGCTGCTGCGCTTGCGCGGGCGGCCCCGGCTGGCGCGGAGGCTGGGCTGGCCGCCCCTGCGGGCCCTGCTGCGCGTGGGCTACGCATGCGTGGCACGGCATCGCCGCCTGCTGAGCCACATCCTGTTCCGGCCCTGAACAGCGGCGCCCCGCGGGGACGTGCGCACGGGCGCGTCAATCCCCGCGCGGCGCCGCATGCCCCGCGCCCGCATAGCCCTGTGCGCGTGGAGCGGCAGCGAGACCCACCTGCGCCCCGGCGGGGCAATGAGCAGACTGCCGCTGTTTTCAAGCGCCTGGGATGATGATTTAATAGACCAGCCTGTGCCGCCGGGTGGTCAGGTGTGACCCCCGGCGACGCTACCGCGTCTTAGCCGGGGCACGCTGCGCATCATCGAGGATGCCGTGAACGGGGTCATGGATCGGATCAGGGAACTGCTGGCGCGATTTTTCTATGCGTTGCGCACGATTTGGCCTGAAAATTCCGGCGACATCGGCCGCAAAGCCAAGCTGATCTTCGATACGACCTCGGATCAATTCCTGGAAAAGGCCCAGGAAACGCGCCGGGCCGTGAAGCTGCGCATGGCCATCATGGACGTGGAGCACAGCCTGAACCGCGTCTATACCCAGATCGGCAAGCTGAGCTGCGACGTGGCCCGCGACGGCGTGGAGGCGATTCCCGTGAATGGCGACCTTGCGGAAAAACTCGAGCTGGCCCGCGAGTATCGCCAGCGCCTGGAGGAGTTGCGCAAGGAGCAGGAATCGCAGCAGCGCCGCCCGTAGGGTCGATCGCGCGCAGCGGCCGCGGCCGCGCCGACCGGTCGACCATTCCCGTCCCTCACGTCCACCCGCAGACCCGCGTGCGCATGCTGTCATTTCGGGATGCAGCGCACCATGGCCGTCCACGGCACGGTGGCCCGCCCCGGCGCGCGGGATGCCCGCGAGCGTCCGCAGCCGGGCACATACGGCGGGGCAGCGCACGGCCTCCAAGCGGCGGCATGGCGCGGCGCGCTGCGGCGCTGAGCCTGACCGTCGTGGCAGCGCTGAGCTGGGCGGGGTCGGCGGCGGCGTTTCCGCCGGAACGGCGCTTCGAGTTCGCCGAGCGCACCCCGAATCAGTACCTGATCATTCCCGCCGTGGCCTCGCTGCCGGGCATCGGCGTCTTTGCCGGGGTCATTCTTTCGGCGAGCAACGTGGGCGGGACGGGCATCGAGCTGGGCGGCACCTATGCCGAGTCCATCGACAGCACGGACATCAAGGTGCGGGCGTTGGCGCTGCGCGAGGTTCCGTTGCTGCCCAGCCGCATGCTGACCCTCGAATACCAGGTGGCGGACATCAAGCTGGGTAATTTCCAGAACTACGTTCCCGGCCGCAACTCGCCCAATTTCACCATCCCCGTGACCGGGCAATTGCAGTTCCAGTTGCTGCGGCCGACGTTGAACCTGTTCGCGCGCCGTCTCAAGGCGTCATACAACCTGGGCTTCGTCAACGGCTTCGAGTTCGACGAGGACGGCAACGAGCTGACCACGGCCCGGCACTCCTCCGGCTTTCAGGTGTCCCTCGATCTGACGGACAGCGAGGTCAACCCCAAGCAGGGCGTTTTCGCGGCGTTTTCCACCTCGCTCGATGCGCCGGAAGTGACCATCTTCGGACGCAACAGCATTCCGCTGCCCGTGCGTCGGGCGGACCTGGGGCTGGTGCAGCGCCGTTACACCCTCAGCGGTTACTACCCCCTGCGGGACGACCTGACCCTGGCCGGCAGCCTGCAATATTTCCGCACCCTGGGGGCGGAGGGGCGCGACGAGGTGATCTCCGGCGGCAGCCCGCCCCTGCGGGGCTATCCCGGAGGCCGCTGGCGCGACCGCTTCGGCGTGTTCCTGGGCGGGGAGCTGCGCTATGCGCTGCCCTACAACGATACGATCGACATCGTGCTGGCGCGGGGATTTGTCGAAGAGTTCCAGATCGTGGGATTCTATGAAGTGGGGCAGGTCTCGCCCAGCGAGAACCATCTGCTTTTCGAGGATCTGCACCACAGCTTCGGGGCCGGGGTGCGCGTGGCGTTCGACGTGATCGTGCTGCGCTTCGACCTGGGGCTGAGCGACGAGGGCGGCGAATCGCACCTCACCATCGATCAGCCTTTCTAGCCGGACCCCGCGCGATCTGCCGCCGGCGTCCGCCCGTTTCCCCCGGGGCGTTGCGCCGCGTTCCGGCGGCCGGGAGTGGCAGGACCATGCACCACGCAACGATGACCAACCGCAAGCGGGGGCGCCGCAGGGCTTGGCCGGCCGTGGCGCTGCTGGCCGTGCTGGCGACCCTGAGCGGCTGCGGCGGCGCCGAGCAGCAGGACGAACTGCAAGGGAAATTCGGCGCGGGCAGCGTGGGCGCTGAGCCCGTTCCGGAAAATATTGTCACGGTGTCCTTCACCACCAGCGGCGGCGCGGCCTACGGGCAAGGGAGCTTTGACGGCGTATATTTCACCGCCACCGCCGCGCCCGATCCGGCAGCGGGACTTTTCGGCGCCCTGGCCAATGCCGGAGACCAGATTGCGCTGAGCGTGGTGCGCATCGCCGGACGCCCGGACACGCCCTGCCGCTACCGGGCCGCGCTGATGGCCCGCGATGAGGGCTTCGACATCGACGCCAGCGGCGACCGCAGCAACGCGGCAGGAATCGAGTTTCACCAGGTCAACCTGCACGGCCACGGGCAATTCGTCAGCCTGTACTGTGCCACGCTCGCCAACAACGCCGGCGTGCAGGTCGCCGCGGTCAATGGCAACGCCGCCTTCCGGAACTCCCGGCAACTGCACTTCGTGCTCAACTCGATTCGCTAGCCCTCAGGGACCCTGCGCAGGGCAGGGCCAGCCGGTGGACCGATGGGCCGGATGATGGCCCGGTCCGCCGGCGCTGGAAGGACATTGCGGATCGAATCGTGGCCGCCTCATGCACGATACAGTGCGTGGAGAGCGCCCGGCTCCCGGCGCGGCTGGCTAATGCGGGTGCTCCTTCATCGCGGGTTCCACGTCCGCCAGGGGCGTGAAGGTGGTGCCGCCGGCTTTCCGCCGTTCCAGATACGCGATCATATCCCGCAGCAGCTCCAGCTCGGCCCTCAGACTATCAATGCGGGTGCGGCAGTATTCCAGCATCATCTTGGGATTGTGATCCATCCTGAACCTCCGTTCTTGAGCGGGATCGTCATTGCAGACCATGACGTCGCGTCTCATGGGTGGCGGGACGAGTTGTCGGCGGTTTCCGCGGAGCGAGCCATGCATGCCAATCGCCATCAATGGCCAATGACACAGGAACATCAGCCGCGCCCGTGGGCCGGCAATTGCGAATCTGCCCGTGGAAGCGGGAGAAAAACCTTGGGCCGCGCCAGGCTGGCCGGCGCCGGCGACCGCATGCGGGCCTTGAAGTCAGGCGGGGGAGCGGGTAGAGTTTTGCCCCGATGCCGATGTGGTGGAACTGGTAGACACGCTGTCTTGAGGGGGCAGTGGGGGAAACCCCGTGGGAGTTCGAGTCTCCCCGTCGGCACCAATCCTGCGTATGGTCCCACCCGCCCGGCCAACTTTCGCTCATCGTCCCGCCAAGTTCAGGTGCACGTCTTTCAGCACTGAGAACTTGCTGCGTTCCCGTTTCAGTTCGCAGCCACTCAGATCGCAGTGGCTGGAATTCCCTCCCGGGAATACCGAAACAGACGCCAGGACCTACAGCGTTACAACAGGTCGCTGTCGCGCTATACGCAACGAACAACGCGTCAGCGGCAATTAGGTTCCCTTCCGGCGTCGGTTTTCCGGGCGCGGCGCCATGCTGGATTGCCGCGCGCCAAGTGTGGTATGCGGAAGCTGCAACATCATCCCCACTGTCCACGCAACGGGAAGGAGCGCGCATGACCGCGAGTAGCGCCGCAGCAGGCCAATCCATCGACAAATCGGGCTGGGTCGTCGGCAAGGTGCTGGCCGAACGCGCCCGCCGGAGCCCGCAGCGGCCCTTCCTGCAATTCCAGGATGGACGGCCCTATACCTTCGGGGAGATCCACGGCATCGCCACGCGCATGGGCAACGGGTTCCTCGCGCTGGGCGTGCAGCAGGGCGAACGCGTGGCCGTGATGATGCCCAACTCGCTGGATTACGTGTGGAGCTGGCTGGGCCTGAGCCTCATCGGCGCGGTGACCGTGGGCATCAATACGGCCTACAAGGGCTCGTTCCTAAGCCACGTGCTGAACAACGTGGGCTGCGGCATCGTGATCATGCATCCCGACTACCTGCCCTGGCTGGCCGATATCGAGGACGAATTGCCCCAGGTCAAACTGGCCATCGTCCCGGCCATGGATGCCTACCAGGGCAAGCTGCCCCGCTTCAAGCGCATCCGCATGCTGCCCCTGGAGCCGTTGCTGAACGCGGCGGAGACGCCCATCGAGATCGAGGTCACCTACCGCGATATCGGCATGATCCTCTTCACCAGCGGTACCACGGGCCCCTCCAAGGGCGTGCTGATGTCCCACGCCCATCTCTACCTGTTCGGGCTGCTGACCAGCCGCCACACGCGCATGACGCCGGACGACCGCATGTACATCTGCATGCCCCTCTTCCACGGCATGGGTCTGCTGCTGCAGCTCTACAACTGCCTCATCACGGGCTGCTACGCGATCCTGGTGCCCATCTTCAGCGCGTCAAGCTGGGTGCAGGACATTCGCCGCTACAAGGCCACGGTGACCTTTGCCCTGGGCGCGATCACCGAGTTCATCCTGCGCCAGCCGCCCCTGC
>JACQHH010000169.1 GCA_016199125.1 Candidatus Lambdaproteobacteria bacterium | reverse complement strand
TGCCCCAGGTGCGCTTCGTCAACGACTTCACCGCCGTCTGCCACGCCATCCCCCACCTGCGGCCGGACGACGTGCAGGCCGTGGGCGGGGGGCGCGCCCTGGCGGGTCATCCCATCGCCGTGCTGGGTGCGGGCACGGGCCTGGGCGAAGGCATCCTGGTGCCCCACGGCGACGCCTTCCTGGTGGTGCCCTCGGAGGGCGGCCACACCGACTTCGCGCCGCGCAGCGCGTTGGAAATCCGCCTGCTGACGTATCTCACGGAAAAATTCAACCGCGTATCCTACGAGCGCATCGTCAGCGGGCCGGGGCTGGTGAACCTCTACGAGTTCCTCCGCGACCGCGAAGGCATGGCGGAGAATCCCGGCGTGCGCGAGGAGATGCGCCGGGACTCGGCGCCGCCGGTGATCTCGCGCCACGGGCTGGCGCGCAGCGACGCGCTCTGCGAGCGGGCGCTGGACCTGTTCTGCAGCATCTACGGCGCCGAGGCGGGCAACCTGGCGCTCAAGGTGCTGGCCCGCGGCGGCGTGTACCTGGCCGGGGGCATCGCCGCCAAGGTCATCGCGCGGCTGCGGGAGGGGGGCTTCCGCCAGGGCTTCGAGCACAAGGGGCGCTACACAGCGTTCCTGGAAACGGTGCCCACGCTGGTCATCGTCCATCCGCAGCCGGGGCTGATGGGCGCGGCCCATGCCGCGCTCGCACGCTGAGCGGTTGCCGCGGCGGTGGACCGGTTGCCATGTGCGGCGGCAGGATGTATGCGATACAGGGACGTCGCGGCCGCCCAGGCCGGGACGTCCCGCGATGCGGTGCGCGGCACGGGCCCGGGGCAGCCCAGCGCACGCCGCCCGCAGTGAGCATCCGGTGCCCGCCGGCGCATGAGGCGCGCGGAGCGTCGCCGAGCAATCCACGCTTTCCGGTACCGCCCATGGCCACGCAAGCGACCCGCACTGTCGAGGATTCCGCCGATTTCCTGGCCACCATCATCGGCGAGGAAAGCCAGCGCGGGCAACGCGTGCAGGCCGGGCCCATCCTGCGCCTGATGGTCTGCGCCGCCGAATCGGTGGCCCAGCGCCACTGCGGCTGCCAGGCCGTGCTGCTGGGGCTGGACCGCATCGACCTCACCCGTGTCATCTCGCACATGGACCTGGTGCGCTTCGATGCCCGCCTGGTCGACGTGGGCCACTCTTCCATGGTCGTCGAGGTGCGCGCCTCGGTGCAGCGGCCCATGGAACGCGAGTTCTCGCCCTCGCATGTGGGCTTCATCACCATGGTCGCCGTGGACGGCGCCGGGCGTCCTCTGCGCGAGCTGCCCAAGCTGAACTACGACACACCCCTGGGCGCCGAGGCGCAGGCTCTGGTGGAGCATCGCCGCGCCCAGCTCGCCGAGCGCAAGCAGGCGCTGGAATGGATCGCCGCCCGTGAATCGCTGCGCCCCGAGGACGTGATCGAACCGTTCCAGATCGAGCGCTACGACTACCTGACGCCCCAACTGACCACGGTGCAGGTGAAGCGCCCGGCCTCCGCGCGCCGGGACGACGGCAACGTGCGCATCCGCGCCGGCGATCTGCTGATGTGGGCCGACCAGGTGGCCACCTACACCGCCCAGCGCTTCGCCAACAACGATCAGGCCGTGACCATCTCGGTCAACGACATCGTCTTCAAGCGCCCCATGCACCGCGACGAGCACATCGAGCTCTTCGCCCAGGTGTCCTACGTGCGCAGCCACAGCCTGGAGGTGGCCGTGGACATCATCCTGCACGTGCCCGATGGCGGCACTGAATTCGTGGCCAGCATCGACTTCCTGATCTTCAACTACCATCGCAGCGGGCTGAAGAAGAAGATCACCACCGGCCTGCGCTTCGAGCCGGGAGACTTGGCCGGCATGCGCCGCTACCTGCACGCGCGTACCCGCTACAATTTCTGGAAGTCCCATCCGGAAAGTCACTTGACGCAGTCACCGGACTAAGCGCAATTTGTCCTTATTTCGACCGGCGGATATAATAGTATGTTTGCCGCGATATATTTATATATTCGTCATCCATGTGGAGCACCGCGCAGCAGATGCTTACCGATCGCCTGACGCCTCCGGGGGGAGGAGGGCGAAAACACGCCACGGACAAGGTGGCCGTCGAGTTCGGTCTGGACGGCAAACCCGCGCACCTGGACTATTCCCCGTACATCCGCCTGTATCGTCACGAATGGCGGCGCCTGCGCGCGGACACCCCGCTCACCCTGTCCGAGCAGGAGCTGCGGCAGTTGCAGGGGCAGAACGAGTTGGTGTCCCTGGAGGAGGTGGCCGACATCTACCTGCCCCTCTCGCGCCTGTTGAACCTGTACGTGCGCGCCTCCCAGGACCTGTTCCAGGCCACGAGCGAATTCCTGGGCCATCCCTGCGCCAAGGTGCCTTACATCATCGGCATGGCGGGCAGCGTGGCGGTGGGCAAAAGCACCACGGCCCGCATCCTCAAGGCCCTGCTCGGCCGCTGGCCCAACCACCCCAAGGTGGACCTCATCACCACCGACGGCTACCTCTACTCCAACCAGGAGCTGGAGGATCGTGGGCTGATGATGCGCAAGGGCTTTCCCGAGAGCTACAACCTGCGCGAGCTGATCGCCTTCCTGGCCAACGTCAAGGCCGGGCGGCCGCACCTGAAGATCCCCATGTACTCGCACCATGAGTACGACGTGATTCCCGGCGCCTTCATCGAAGTGAACCAGCCGGACATCGTGATCGTGGAGGGGCTCAACGTGCTGCAGACCAGCCAGAGCATGCAGGGCGATCCGCACCAGATTTTCGTGTCCGATTTCTTCGACTTCACCATCTACGTGGATGCGGACACGGACGTGATTCGCCGGTTCTACATCGACCGCTTCATGACCTTCCGCGAGAAGGCGGCGGGCGACCCCACGTCCTTTTTCCACCGCTTCGCGGCCATGAGCCACAGCGAGGCGTTGCAGCACGCCAACCGCGTGTGGCACGAGATCAACGAGGTCAACCTGCTGGAGAACATCCTGCCCACCCGCGAGCGCGCCCAGCTCGTGCTGGACAAGGGCGTCGATCACTCGGTGCAGAACGTGTACCTGCGCAAGCTGTAGCGCCTTCCGCAGGCGCGGGGAGCGCGGCCGGACATGGCGGCGGGATGACGCAGGCGGCCGCGGGGAATTGTAAGCGGCTTCATACTGACGCCCCGCGGGGCGTGCGATACTGAACGATCATTTCCGTCTCGAGGACAGCGCGGGGCCTCACGCACCCCGATTGAAACCCTGAGCCCCGCCCCCCATGGGAACGGGCCGGCAAGACCCAGCATACCAGGAGAGCGGCATGGCCGAGATCACCATGTATACCACCACGTTCTGCCCCTTTTGCGTGCGGGCCAAAGCCCTGCTCTCGTCCAAAGGCGTCGCGTGGAACGAGATCAATCTCGACGAGCAACCCGAGCTGCGGGAAGACATGATCAAGCGCGCGGACGGCCGCCGCACGGTGCCGCAGATCTTCGTCAACGGCACGGGCCTGGGCGGCTTCGACGACATCGCCGCGCTGGACCGGGACGGGCGGCTCGATGACATTCTGGATTTGAAGGGCAAGGAGCAGACCGCCGTGGAGCATCATCGCGTGATCGTGCTGGGCTCGGGCCCGGCCGGCTATACGGCCGCCATCTATGCGGCCCGGGCCAATCTGCAACCCGTCGTGGTTTCCGGCAACGAGCCCGGCGGACAGCTCACCACCACCACCGACGTGGAAAACTATCCCGGCTATCCCAAGGGCGTGCAGGGCCCGGAGATGATGGCGGAGTTTCACCGGCAGGCCGAGCGCTTCGGCACCACCTTCAAGACCGGCAACGTGCGCGAGGCCGATCTCTCCCGGCGGCCCTTCCGGCTGACCCTGGATTCCGGCGAGGTGCTGTCCTGCGCCGCACTGATCATCAGCACGGGCGCTTCGGCCAAGTGGCTGGAGCTGGAGTCCGAGCAGAAATTCAAGAACCGCGGCGTCTCGGCCTGCGCCTCCTGCGACGGCTTCTTCTTCAAGCAGAAGCCGCTGGCCGTGATCGGCGGGGGCGACACGGCCCTGGAGGAGGCGCTGTA
>JACQHH010000160.1 GCA_016199125.1 Candidatus Lambdaproteobacteria bacterium | reverse complement strand
GCCGCTGCTGCGCGAGGGCGGGCGCAACGGGCGTCGGCCGCGGCTGCTGTGGCGCTACCCCCGCGAGCGCTTCCAGGCCGACCGCCAGACGGTGCTGGATCTGCTGCGGGCGGTGCAGATTCCCGACCCCGAGGATGCGTTGCGCAAGTATCCGCACCAGTTCAGCGGCGGCCAGCGCCAGCGGCTGATGATCGCCATGGCCCTGCTGCCGCGGCCCGAGCTGATCATTGCCGACGAGCCCACGACCGCCCTGGACGTGACCATTCAGGCGCAAATCCTGCGGCTGTTGCGGCAACTGGTGAAGGAGCGCAACATTTCCGTGCTGTTCACGACCCACGATCTGGGCACGGCCCACGAGATCTGCGACCGCATCATGGTCATGTACGCGGGACAGGAAATGGAGTTCGCGCCCACGCGCAATTTCTTTCATCGGCCGTTCCATCCCTACACCAAGCGCTTGCTGGAAAGCCTGCCCAACCCCCAGGGCAACATCCAGGACATCGCGGGGGAGCTGCCGGAGCTGATCGACCCGCCCCAGGGCTGCCGCTTTCATCCGCGCTGCGACTTTGCCACGGACATCTGCCGCCGGACCCGGCCGGACATCAGCGCGGTGGAGCCGGGCCACTGGTTGCGCTGCTACCATCCCATCGCGGCGCCCGCGCAAGGCGAGAGCGCTGCCACCACCACCACCGCGGCTCCGCGCAACCCCTGAGCACCCGAGACCCCGCGTTGGCGCGCCCCGGGCCCGCCGCCGCTGCTGGACGGAGACCATGAGCAACCCCGAGCCGATCCTGGAAGTCCGGTCGCTGAAGAAGTATTTCCCCATCCGCGACGTGTTCAGCCGTCGCGTGGGGTGGCTGAAGGCGGTGGACGACGTCTCGTTCAAGGTGCGCCAGGGCGAGATCATGGGGCTGGTGGGCGAGAGCGGCTGCGGCAAGACCACGCTGGGCAAGACCATCATCGGCATCAACCAGCCCGACTCCGGGCAGATCATGTTCGAGTCCGAGGACATCGGGCGCCTGCCCCGCCGCCAGCACCGCCGCTTCAGCCGGCATCTGCAATACGTCTACCAGGACCCAGGCGCCTCGCTGGACCCGCGCTGGAAGATTCGTCGCGCCTTGCACGAACCGCTGATCATTCACACCGCGCTGACCCGCGCGCAGCGCGACGAGCGGGTGCGCGAAATCCTGCGTGCCGTGGGCCTGCCGCACGCGCACCTGGACCTTTACCCTCACGAACTCAGCGGCGGCCAGCAACGGCGCGTGGGGCTGGCGCGGATTCTCACCCTGCAACCGCGCCTGGTCATCCTGGACGAGCCCACCTCGGGGCTGGACGTCTCGGTGCAGGCCACCATCCTCAAGCTGTTCCGCAGCCTGCAACAGACCTTTGACCTGACCTACCTGTTCATTTCCCACGACCTGTCGGTAGTGCGCATGATGTGCCACCGGGTGGCGGTGATGTACCTGGGGCGCATCGTGGAGGTGGGCCAGACCCGCGACATCTTCGACAACCCGCGGCATCCCTACACGCGCTCCCTGCTCTCGGCCATTCCGCAGATCGGCGGCCGGCGCGTGAGCGAGGAATTCCTGCTGGAAGGCGAGCCACCGGATGCGGGCAACCTGCCCGGCGGCTGCCGCTTCCGCACCCGCTGCCCTCTGGCGGAGGGGGTGTGCGTGCGGGAGGATCCACGACTGCGCACCCTGGCCGACGGCCATGCCGCGGCCTGTCACCTGGTCTGAACGGAGCGCCCGCGTCCCCCATGAGCCCATCCCCCGCCCCGCCTGCTTCCTCCCCATCCGGCGCCGCCAGCGACTTCGCGGGGCGCACGGTGCTCATCACCGGAGGCGCCTCGGGCATCGGCTATGAGACGGCCGGGTTGCTGGCGGCGCGCGGCGCGGCGCTGGTGCTGGCCGACATGAACGAACGTGCGTTGCGCAAGGCGGCCGCTGGGCTGCGGAATTCCGGGCACGCCGTGACCGCCGTGCGCGCCAACGTGACCGAGGAAAGCGACGTGATCCGGCTAATGGCCGCCGCGTTCAAGGACGCCGCGCCCGATGGCCTCGTCAACTGCGCGGGCATCTATCCCGTCACGCCCCTGCTGGAGCTGTCGGCGGAAGAATGGACGCGGGTCATCGCCACGAATCTGAGCGGACCGTTCCTGGTCACGCGGGAATTCGCGCGGCGGCTGATCGACTCCAGGCAGCCGGGACAGGTGGTCAACATCAGCTCCACGGCCAGCCGTCTGGCGCGCCCGGGCATTGCCCACTATGGCTCTTCCAAGGCAGGGCTGAACCAGCTCACGGCCATCCTGGCCATCGAGCTGGCGCCCCACGACATCCGCGTGAACGCGGTATTGCCGGGGGTGATCGGCACCGAGGCGGTGCTGGCCGCCACGCGCACGCCGGCCGGCGCGGCTGAAAACGAGGCCAAGCTGAAGAAGATTCCCCAGGGGCGCCTGGGAGCGCCGCGCGACATCGCCGAGATGGTGGCCTTCCTGCTTTCGCCGGCGTCAGGCTACTGCACCGGGGGCCTGTTTACCGTGGACGGGGGGTTCACGCTGGGCATTCCG
Source organism: Candidatus Lambdaproteobacteria bacterium (assembly GCA_016199125.1). Classification (GTDB taxonomy): domain Bacteria; phylum SAR324; class SAR324; order SAR324; family JACQKK01; genus JACQHH01. Next base: position 508 of record JACQHH010000160.1, on the reverse strand, counting down.
GCCTATTGAGGTCAAGGGCGTGCGCCCGGTACCATCCTGATGGGAGTTCCTGCGGCATGAGCACAACCCAGGCGGCGGACGTGGTGATCATCGGAGGCGGCATCGTGGGCCTCTCGGCCGCCTATTTCCTGGCCCGCCGCAAGCAGCGCGTGGTGCTCCTGGACAAGGGGCGCCTGGGCTGGGAACAGTCCAGCCGCAACTGGGGCTTCGTGCGTCAGCAGGGGCGCGATCCCATCGAGCTGCCCATGGTGGCCCTCAGCAACCGCATCTGGCGCGGCATTTCCGAGGAGCTGGATGCGGACACGGAATGGCGCCAGGGTGGCAACCTGGCCCTGGCCGCCGCGGAGGAGGACCTGGAACGCTATGCCCAAGGTGCCCGGGAGGCCCATGCGGCCGGCATCGACACACGCGTGCTGACGCGGGCGCAGGTGCAGGGATTGTTGCCCGCGTTGCGCGGCGCCTTCGTGGGCGGGCTGCACACGCCCAGCGACGGCCAGGCCGACCCGCT
>JACQHH010000029.1 GCA_016199125.1 Candidatus Lambdaproteobacteria bacterium | reverse complement strand
TGGGCGATTGACCGGCGCAGGGGGAAGTGTGTTACATGCTCATATCCTGTTTTTGCCGCACCGCCATCATTGAGGAGCAGTCGAAATGATCAAGGTTTACGGAGCCCTGCAGACACGCGCCATGCGCACGCTTTGGATGCTCAAGGAACTGGGGCTGGAGTACGAGCACGATCCTGTGCCCTCCTCCCAGACCCGCACCCCGGAATTTCTCAAGATCAATCCCAATGGGCACGTGCCAGTGCTCGTGGATGGCGATCTGAAACTGTTCGAGTCCATGGCCATCAACCTGTACCTGGCGCAGAAGTACGGCCAAGCCAAGGGCCTGTGGCCCAAGACCATCGAGGGACAGGCCCTGGCCTACCAATGGAGCTTCTGGGTCATGCTGGAAACGGAGGCCGACCTGCTGAACACGCTGCGTCACCGCGCGCTGCTGCCCGAGGACAAGCGAGACGAGGCCGCCGCGGCCAAGTCCACCGAGCGGCTGCAAGGCCCGCTGAAAGTGCTGGACGCGGCCCTGCAGGGCAAGGAGTACCTGGCGGGCCCGGGCTTTACCGTGGCCGATCTCAACGTGGCCGCCGTGTTCTCCTGGTCCCGCGGGGGAAAGGTGTCGCTCGATGCGTTTCCCAACGTGAACCGCTGGTTCCAGGCATCCTTTGGCCGTCCGGCGCGCAAGGATGCCACGGCCAAATAGCGCGATCCACGGCCGGCGCGCGCGAGCCTTCCCGGAGGGTGCGGGTGCCGGCACGCCGCACTATTGAAACCCCGTCGCAACGAGTACCGCGCGCAAGGGCGCCGCAGCGTGGCGTCCCGTGCAGCGCGGCGGCGCCCGTGCGCTCCTCGCACCCACAGGCCGCCGTACGGGCTTTACAGCGGCATGCGGTCGCACAGGTGCGACGCAAAGGGCATGGCGCAGGTGAATCCCGGCGAGACGGCGTTGAGCACGTGCAGCGAGCGCGCGTCGTGCTCGAAGTGGAAATCCATCTCCAGCTTGCGCGTGCGCAGGTCCAGCAACTGCGCGCGGATGCCGGGCCGCCCCCAGCGCCGGTAGTCGTGCAGCGCCACGCCCGTCATCATGCGCGCGGCCAGGGACACCAGGTAGCGCCGCGAGTACTTGTGCAGCTCCTCCAGGGCCAGCGCGGGAAAGTCGAAACCGGAGAAGAACAGCAGCCCGGCCTGGCGCAGCAGGATTTCGCCCAGCTCGTCCAGGCGGAAGTTCTCCCAGCCCGTGTACTGTTCGCGCCAGAAGGCCGGAATGGCCGTGGGGCCGATCTTGGCGTGGCCATCGGCGGTCACCGTGAAGTGCACGCCCAGGAACGGATTGCGCAGGTTGGGCACCGGATAGATGTTCGTGCGCACCGCCCCTGGCGGCTCGTCGGAATATAGATAGAGCCCCTTGAATGGCAGGATGCGATGGTGCTGCGCGAAGCCGAAGTCGCGGGCGATGCGGTCGGCCTGCAACCCTGCCGCATTGACCACGTAGCCCGCGGACAGGCGCCCGGCGGTGGTCTGCACGTCTCCGTCCCGCCGGCCCAGGTAGGCCGTCCCCAGGCGCAGCTCAATACCCTCGGCCCGCGCATCGTCGGCCAGGGCCGCCAGCACCCGCGCCGGGTCGACCGCGGAGGTGGACGGGGAGAACAGTGCCCGGCCCAGGGTGCGCACGCGCGGCTCGATGCGCCGGGCGTCCTCTTCGCCGATGGCCTCCAGGGGCACGCCGTTCACCCGGCCGCGGCGCAGCAGCTCGTCCAGCGTCGCCAGCTCGCTCTCATCCTGGGCCACCACCAGTTTGCCGCAACGGTTGAGCGGGATGCGCTTTTCCTCGCAATAGGCGGTCAGCGCCTGATTGCCTGCGCGGGTCATCTTGGCCTTCAGGCTGTCGGCCGAATAGTAGAATCCGGCGTGCAGCACGCCGCTGTTGCGGCCGCTGGCATGCTGCGCCAGGGCCGTCTCCTTCTCCAGCACCACCACGCGGGCGGCGCCGCGGCGGCGCCGGATTTCGCGGGCGATGCTGATGCCGATCACGCCCCCGCCGATCACCAGGACATCGCAGGTGTTCACCGGCGGGCCCTCCCGGCCGGGACGGCCGCACCAGCGCGGGTGCGATGCGAGTTCATTGTTTTCATGAATATGTTCAGCTCCTGATGCGCACAGCAGTTTGCACTGGACCATTTGTGCGCGGTGGCCTATGATGGCGCCAGACCAAACGTGCCAGGGAGGCCCAGCGGCGCCAGGGAAGGCGCCCGGTGCCCCGGCCCATGCGCATGGAGGCGCCCGTGTTGGTCTTCAACGAGGTCTACCACATGGACTGCCGTGTGGGACTGGAAAAGGTGCGCGATGACGCCGTGCAGCTCATCGTGACCTCTCCACCCTATGCGGACAGCCGCAAGCGATCCTATGGGGGCGTTGCCCCCGACCAGTACGTGGAATGGTTTCTGCCCATCGCCGCCCAGCTCCGGCGGGTGTTGCGGCCCGACGGCACCTTTATCCTCAACATCAAGGAAAAGGTGGTGGGCGGCGAGCGCCACCCGTACGTGCTGGAGCTGATCCTGGCGCTGCGGCGCGAGGGCTGGCTGTGGACGGAGGAGTTCATCTGGCACAAGAAGAACTCCTTTCCGGGCAAGTGGCCCAACCGTTTCCGCGACAGTTGGGAGCGCTGCCTGCAATTCAATCGCCGGCGCGAGTTCTACATGGATCAGGACGCGGTGCGCGTGCCCATGGGCGACTGGGCCCGGCAGCGCCTGCGCCGGCTGAGCACCACCGACCGCCTGCGGGACAATTCGCACGTGGGCAGCGGCTTCGGCAAGCGCGTGGCCAACTGGGTCGGGCGCACGCTGGCTTATCCCACCAACGTGCTGCACCTGGCCACGGAGACGGGCAACCGCGGGCACAGCGCGGCCTTTCCGCGCGCGCTGCCCAACTGGTTCATCCGCCTGTTCAGCCGTCCGGGCGACCGGGTGCTCGATCCGTTCATGGGCGTGGGCACCACAGCCCTGGTCGCGCAGGAGCTGGGGCGGGAATTCCTGGGCTTCGAGACAGACGGGGAGTATTGCGCCTTGGCGAAGGCGCAGTTGGCGCAGGAAGCGCACGCCCTCGCCAGGCGCAGAGCCTGAAGGGAGGCAGCGCCCGTCGCAGGACGCGTCCGGAGACCCTGCGCGGGGGACACGTCCGGCGGCGCAGGCGCATCAGCGGCCGTTGGGCCGGGGGCGCGGAGGGACTTCCGGCGCCGGCTGCGTGACGGGCTCCTGCGTCGGACGCTGCGCCGGCCCGCGTGGCAGAGGCGGCTGGTCCACTTCCGCACCCACCGGGCGCCGCATCTCGTAGGCATCGTCGCCATTGGGGTAGTAATCGTGCAGCAGGCGCGCCGTGCGGAATGCCAGGCCCTCGTAGAGCGCCTTGGCCCGCACATTGTGCGTGTTCACCTGCAAAGTGAGGCCGTGCAGGTTGCGCAGACGCGCCGACTGGATCCAGGTTTCCAGCAGGTGCGTGCCGATGCCCTTGCAGCGCAGGGCCGCCTCCACGGCCACGATGTCCAGATTGCTGTCGGTTTGCACGGTGTGCGAGATGAAGAATCCCACCAGGCCGCCCGCCGGCTTGCGGATCACGCGCGCGTCATAGGCGTGGTTGAGCACCGTGGCCCGCAGCATCTGCATGCTCCAGGGCGTCTCAAACGTTTCCTGCACGATGCGGGTCATGTGCGCCACGTCGAGCAACGTGGCCAGCTTGACAGGCGATGGCATGGTTGCCCCCCAAAAGATCGGCGCACAATCGGCAGCGTCGGTCTTGCGCAGTGCGCGAGTCCGCCCAGCCGCGCCGTCGGCTCAAGCCTCGGTGAGGGCCGCGATGCCGGGCAGCGTGCGTCCCTCCAGAAACTCCAGCGAAGCCCCGCCACCGGTGGAGATGTGGCTGATGCGGTCGGCCACGCCGGCCTGGTTCACGGCGGCCACGGAATCGCCCCCGCCCACGATGGTTACGCCGCCGCAGTCCGCCATGGCGTGCGCCACTGCAAACGTGCCCTCGCGGAAGGCCGGGAACTCGAACACGCCCATGGGACCGTTCCAGACCACCATGCGCGCCCGCGCGATCTGGACCTTGTAGGCGGCGACGGTGGCCGGGCCGATGTCCAGACCCATGCGCTCGCGCGGAATCTCCAGTCCGCTGGGCTCCGCCCGGGCCGCCTTGTCGAGCGCCGCCGCCACCAGGTGATCCTGCGGCAGGAGCAGCGTCTTGCCCAGGCCCTTGGCCTCGGCCAGCAGCTCGCCGGCCAGTTCCAGGTGCGGCTCGTCCAGCAGCGAGGTGCCCACGCCGTGGCCCTGCGCCTTGAGAAAGGTGTAGGCCATCCCCCCGCCGATGAGCAAGGTGTCGGCCCGCTGCAGCAGGGAGCGGATCACCGCAATCTTGTCGCCCACCTTGGCCCCGCCCAGGATGGCCACGTAGGGCGATTCGGGAGCCTCCAGCGCTTTGCCCAGGAACTCCAGCTCGCGGGCGATAAGGAAGCCGCAGGCAGCCTGTTGGAAATAGTGCGCCACGCCCTCGGTCGAGGCATGGGCGCGGTGCACGGTGCCGAAGGCGTCGGAGACATAGGCGTCGCCCAGGGCCGCCAGCGCCTTGGCAAAGGCCGGATCGTTCTTTTCCTCCTCGGGGTGGAAGCGCAGGTTTTCCAGCAGCAGCACGCCGCCGGGCCTGAGCGCCGCCACGGCTGCCTGGGCCTGCTCGCCGATGACCGCCGGGCTGAACGCGACCGGGCTGCCCAGCAGCCTGGCAAGGCAATCGGCCGCCGGCCGCAGCGAGAGCTTGGGGTCGGCCTTGCCCTTGGGCCGGCCCAGGTGCGACATGAGCACCTGCCGGGCGCCCTGGGCCATCAGGTGGCGGATGGTGGGCAGTGCGGCGCGGATGCGCGTATCGTCGGCCACCGCGCCTTCGGCCAGGGGGACATTGAAATCGACGCGCACGAGGACGGTCTTGTCGCGAACAGCGATCCGGTCGACGGACAGTTTCGGCATGGAACGGCTCCTTCGCTGTGCGCCCCGGGCGGCGCCTTGGGTTTGCATCCTACAAAACTGGGTATATCCTGGGAAACATTATAATCGCAGCGTTGCAGCGCGTATATGGCGTGCAAGCGTCCGCCGCAGCCCGTCCCGCGGCATGGGGCGCAGGCGCTGCCCGGTCTTGCGGGTCGAGGTACCATGTCGGACAACACCATCTCGCTGCCGCGCAACGGGTTCATCCAGCGGCAGATCAAGGCTGAGCCGGACGAGGAGCCGGTTGCGCAGGGGCATTTTCTCATCAACCGCCAGTCCGCGGTGCCGTTGCACATCCAGCTCAAGGAGCAGGTGCGCTACGCCATCATGAGCGGGGTGTACGAGCCGGGCAGCGCGCTGCCGTCGATCCGCGAGCTCACGGCGCAACTGGGCATCCACCGCAACACGGTGCACCGCGTGTACCTAGAGTTGCAGGCCAGCGGGCTGTTGGTGTCGCGCCCGGGCAAGGGCGTGTTCGTCAGCGAAAAACTCTCCGAAGTCATCTCCACCCAGGAGATGGACCGCCTGGACAGCCTGATCGAACGCTACTTCCACGAGGCCAATGCGCTGGGCATCAACCCGGTCACGTTGGCCCGGCTGGTGGGACAGCGCGCTCCGTCCTTCGATTCCCACCGGCCCATCGTGGCCTTCGTGGAGTGCACCGATCACCAGTCCATCGAGCGCTCGCGCGATCTGATGGACAGCTTCGGCGTGAGCGTGCTGCACCTGCTGCTGGAGGATCTGCGTAAGAACCCCAAGCGGCTGCCCGACCACGTGAAGCACCTGGTGACCAGCATTTTTCACTACGACGAGGTGCGCAAGCTGGCCGGCGACGGAGACGTGCGGGTGCACCCCGTGACCTACGACCTGCATCCGGCCACCCGCAAGACCCTGCGCGAGCTGGATGGCACGCGGCGCCTGGGGTTCATCTGCCACGACGCCAACACCGAGGAGGTGATCGGGCGGGAGATTGCCCAGCGCGTGCCCGAGGGCGTGCTGCGCGGCTGCGCCAGCCTGGAAAGCCCGGAACTGGCCCTGCAGCTCATCGCCGAAGTGGACACGGTGATCCTCACCGAGCCCGCGGCGCAGTTCTGCATCAAGAACTGTACGCCCCAGCACGAGTTGCTGGAGCTGCACTTCTCGCTGAACCCGGCCTCCCTGGACAAGGTCACACGCACGGTGTTATTCCAGCCCTGAATGAACTCCCCGTCCGCCCAATCCGCCCAGGCGCAATGCGGTTCGCGGGGACCACGCCGCTGCGACTCCAGTGCGGCACGCCATCGCGTCCGGCCGCGCTGCGTGGCGCACCGTCACCCCCAAGGGAGTGCCATGAGCGCCAAGCCCAATCCCACCGTCCGCGCCATGCAGGCGTTCCTGGATGCGTTCAACCGCCACGACGCCGACGCCATCGCCGAGTGCTTTGCCGAGGACGGCGTGTACGAGACGCCGCGCGGGCCCGAGGTGTGCGGCACGCGCGTGGCGGGCAAGGCCAACGTGCGCGCACACTTCGCCAAGATGTTCGCGGCAGTGCCGGATATTCACTTCGGGGCCGATACGCATTGGATCAGCGGCGACCGGGCGGTCTCCGAGTGGACCATGACGTACACCAAGCCCGACGGCAAGCGCCTGGAAGTGCGGGGCTGCGACCTGTTCGCCTATCGTGGCGACAAGATCGCGAAGAAGGACTCCTACCTCAAGGAACGCTTCTGAGCGTTCCCGTGCCGGCGGCGGGGAGCCGCGGCGCGTTCAATGCTGGTGCAGGTCGGTGAACAATTGCTGCAGGCGGGCCTGGGATTCCGTCAGCGACGCGGCCTCCTCGATGGGCTGGCGCAGGTAGTCGATGATGGCGTCGATCTTGGAGAGGGCGTAGTCGATGCGCGGGTTGCTGCCGCGCACGTAGGCCCCGATGTTGATCAGGTCCTCCGCCTCCTTGTACGTGGCCAGCGTGCTCACGAACGAGGTGGCGTCCTGCTTGTGCTGGCGCTGCACCACGTCGGTCATGACGCGGCTGGTGGAGCCCAGCACGTCGATGGCCGGATACTGCCCCCGCGAGGCCAGCTCGCGGCTGAGCAGGATGTGCCCGTCCACCACGGAGCGCACGGCGTCGGCGATGGGCTCGTTGGGGTCGTCGCCCTCCACCAGCACCGTGTAGAACGCCGTGATGGAGCCATGCGCGGACGACATGCCGGCCCGCTCCATGAGCCGCGGCAGGGCCGCGAACACGGACGGTGGATAGCCCTTGGTCGTGGGCGGCTCGCCGGCCGCCAGGCCGATTTCGCGCTGGGCCATGGCAAAGCGCGTCACAGAGTCCATCATCATCAGCACCTGGTTGCCCTGGTCGCGGAAGAACTCGGCGATGGCCGTGGCCAGGAACGCGGCGCGCGTGCGGATCAGCGGCGGCTGGTCGGAGGTGGCCACCACGACCACCGAGCGGCGCAGGCCCTCTTCGCCCAGGTCGCGCTCGATGAACTCCAGCACCTCGCGCCCGCGCTCGCCGATCATGGCAATCACGTTGACGTCGGCCGTGGTGTGCCGGGCCATCATGCCGATGAGCACCGATTTGCCCACGCCGGAGCCGGAGAGCACGCCCACGCGCTGGCCCTCGCCACAGGTGAGCAGGCCGTTGATCGCGCGCACGCCCACATCCACAGGGAGCTTGATGCGGCGCCGCACCAGCGGATTGATGACCTCGGCGTAGAGCGGCATCTCGCTGGGGCAGACCAGGGCGCCCTTGCCGTCCATGGGCTGGCCCATGCCGTCCAGCACGCGCCCCAGCAGGTTTTCGCCCACGGCCACGTGCGCCGGGCGCTCCTCGGGGATGATGCGGCATTGCGGGCCGATGTCGGGCATCTGCCCCAGGGCCATCAGCAGCACCAGGTCGCCCTTGAAGCCCACCACCTCGCCCATCACCCGCTTGTCGGTCTCGGGATTGTAGATCGTGCACAGGCTGCCGATGCTGCTGCCCGGGTTGTAGGCCTGGATGATCTGGCCCACGACCTGGGTGATCTTGCCCTGGCGGCGTACCGTGCGGGCTTTTTCGATGATGTCGCGATAGTCCGCCAGACCCGGCAGGCGGTCGGCAAAGCGCTGCAGCTCACTCATCGCCGGCGGCCTCCTCGCCCGGCGCGGCCGGGGGCGCCCGGCGCTGGGTGCGGGGCTGCCGTGTCGCCGGCTTGAGCACCGTGGTCTCGCGCTCGGCCAACTGCTGCTTGATCAGGCTGTCCAGATGGTGGAGCTGGCTTTCAAAGGTCGCGTCGATGATGTCGCGATCGGTCTCGATGAGGATATTCCCCGGCGGCAGGCCCGGCTTGGCACGGAAGGTCAGTTCCTGGCCCTCGTCCAGATAGCGCTCCAGGCTCTTGCGCGCCGCGCTGGCGAACTGATGATCTTCCGGGCTGAGCCAGATGCGGAAGGTTCCCGTGCCCTGCAGGGTGGCCAGCGTGGCGGCCAGCAGCTTCCACACGGCCTTGTTGTTGATGGTCAGCTCCTGGCGCAGCAGGCGCCGGGCCATGAGCATGGCCAGCCGGATGGCGTCTTTCTCCGCATAGAAGGTCACCTGACGGTGGAAGCCCGCCAGGTCCTGCAGGATTTCCTCGATGCGCTCCAGGTTGGGCCCCGCCTCCGCGTAGCGCTTGGCCAAGCCCTCCTGGCGTCCGGCCTCGAAGCCCTCCTGATGGGCCTGGTCGTGGGTGGCCTGGGCGGTCTGCTGGGCCTGCTCCACCAGGGCCTTGGCCTCGGCTTGCGCGTCGGCCTTGACCTGGGCGGCCTCGGCGTAGCGCTGCTCGGCCTGCTCGTTGAGGCGCTCCACCTCGGCGCGAATCTGCTGCACGTACAGCTCCGCTTCCTCGCGGATGCTCTCGGCATATTTGTCGACGTTGGTGAGCAGCGTGTTTTCACGCTGGAACTTGATCGAGGCGAAGTCGGTTTCACCGGGGACGCGTTCGTCGCTACGCTGCTGAAAATCGGCGCCTTCGCGCTCAGCGCCAGGCGCCAGTTCCGGCACGAAGCGGCCCGCTTCCTCGGGGTCCAGCACGTGCACGCGAGCCTCGTCCTCATGGTCGAAGCTCTGCGGCGTAAAGGGCTGCGGTGTGATCAGCTTGTCGGCTTCCATGCAACGACGCCCCGGTCAAAGGATTAGCGTTTTTCCCGCAGCCACGCCCGAATCATGGAGGCGGTGGCCAGCGGATCGGAGCGTGCCAGATCCAGGATCTTGTCGCGCGGCGGCAGGCCCACCTCGCGCTCCGTCGGGATTTCCAGCTCTTCGCCTTCCAGCTCGCCGATGGTGGCCGGCAGGCCCATCAGCAGATCCAGATCCTCGGGCTTGGCGCTGAGGCGCTGCACCATGGGGCGGATGACGAACATGATCAACGCCAGCAGGCCGACGCCCAGGAAGGTGTAGCGCAGAATGTCCAGGAAGAATTCGCGGTTGCGCGCCGTCTGCTCCAGTTGCCGCGTCACGTCCTCTTCCACGGCCTTGCTGAAGCGCATGTTGACCACTTCCAGCGAATCGCCGCGCTTGTCGTTGTAGCCCACCGCGGCCTTGACCAGCCGCTCGATCTCCTGCTTTTCGGCGGTGGTCCATTCCTCGTACTGGCGGGTGAGGATCTGGCCCGACTGCGGATCGGTGACCGGCTTGTACTTGCCGTCGATGAGCACCGAAACGCTCAGGCGCTTGATCGTGCCCACGGCCGGCTCGCTCACCACGCGCCGCACGCTGGTCTCGAAGTTGCGCGTCTGCGAGGCGCGGTTGATCTGCGAAACGTTGGCCACCTCGCTGGCGCCGGCCTGGGTCTCGGGCAGGTTGGAGGTCACGCCCGGAATGCCCACGGGAATGGAGCGCGTGCCGGTGGAATTCTCGTTGGAATTCTGTTCGCTGCGCACCACCGCGCCGTCCGGGTCGAAGATCTCCTCGTTGGTCTTCATGCGGTCGAACTGCAGGTCCAAGGAAACCCGCGCCCGCACCCGGTCCTTGCCCACCACCGGTTCGAGCTGGTTGATGACCTTGGCTTCCAGCGAATCTTCCACGCTGCGGCGGTAGGCGAACTGCTCGGTGACGCCGCCGCCGCCGGCCTCGTCGGCGATCCCCTGGCTGAGCAAGCGGCCGCTGCTGTCCACCACGGCCACGTGTTCCTTGGTGAGGCGCTCCACGGAGTTGGCCACCAGGTGCGCGATGGTCAGCACCTCGGCGCGGCTGAGTTGCCGGCCGGTCACCGGGTCCACGACCACCGAGGCCGTGGGCGCCTGCTCTTCATCCAGGAAGACGCTCTTCTTGGGCAGGGCCAGGGTCACCTTGGCCGAGCGGATGGAATCGATCTTGCCGATCAGGCGCGCCAGCTCGCCCTCCAGGGCGATGCGGTATTTGACCTGCTGAGCGAATTCCGTCTCGCCGATCCCCGACTGCCCCACGAACAAATCCATGAAGCCCACGCCGCCCCCCAGCGACACGCGCTCCTGCGCCAGCACGATGCGCGCCTCGTCGGCCCTGCCGGTCGGCACCAGCAGCGAGCGCCCACCCGGCCCCACCAGCACGGGGATCTGATTCTTGTCCAGCTTCTCCTTGATGGCGCCGGCGTCTTCATTCGAAATGTTGGAATACAGCGGCGTCCAGCTCTGGCGGTTGGCGACGTAGATCAGCGTCACCATGCCCAGCAGCACCGAGCCCAGCACCGCGAAGAGAATGACCTTGCGCCCAACGGATAGTGAATTGAAGAAGCTCTGGAACTGTGTGCGCAAATCGCGAATAACGTTTCCGCTGTCCTCCGCCATTGTGCCTCATGCTTTCCAAACAGAATCCATTCCATGCATCCGCCGGATTTCACGGCAGACCACCGGCCATTCTACCGGGCTGAGTTTCGCACAGCCCCAAAACCTAAGGCAACCGGGCAAAGATTGCCGTTTCGGAGACGGGGAGTCGCTGCGGATAAAGAAAAGCAAGATGCGTTCCATTCCGCATGGACGGCGGATCGCAGAGGGTGCGGCCACGGCCCTCGCGGGCCGCAGCGCGGTGTCTTGCAGCGGGGGACTATCGGCGGCGCTAGAAGTTCATGCGCATGACTTCGTTGTAGGCGTTGACCAGCTTGCCGCGCACCTGCAGCAGCAGGCGCATGGCGATGTCGGCCTTCTGCATGGCGATCATCGTGCCGTGGATATCCTTGTCCGGGGAGGTCGCGAACTCTTCCATCTTGCGGTCCGATTCGGCCTGCAGGGTGTTCACTTCGTCCAGCATGTCGCCGAAGCTCTTGCCGAGCTGGTCGATAAGGGTGCCGCTGCCGCCGCGGCGGGAATCGTGCTCACGCAGGGCGGAGACGGAGGTGGCGTTCAAGACATCCATGGCTTATTCGCTCTCCTTGGCGTTCCAGCGCTGATAGAGCAGGCTCAGGTTCTTGCCGTGCTCCAGGATCTTTTCGGCGATCGCGCGCGTGGCCGAGACGTCCTGCGCGTTGAACGTGTCCGCCTGGGTGCGGATTTCGTTCATGCCGTTGACGGCCGTTTCCAGCGCCTTGCTGAAATCGGCCTGACCGGCAGGCGCCTTGTCGCCGATCTTCTTGGTGGGCTGCGGAGCCGCACCAGGTAGCACTTTGCGAATATCGAAGTCTTTCATGTCACCAGGTTCCCCTCGTCGCTTCCGCGTTGCGGCCCAAGGCCAGGCCGCTCAATGCCGATGGCACATTCCCTGACTTCTGCGCCATTTCACCAAGGCCATGCAACGCATCAAGACCATTTGGAAAAGTAATGCAAGGAACTTGCCTGATGCCCCACTAATTCCTTGCGCAAAGCCTGTGTGCGGCCGGAGGCTAGACGCGGCCAATATCCAGCGCCCGCATGGCGAGCAGCTTGGTGGCGTTGAAGGCGGCCACGTTGGCCTCGTAGGAGCGGCGCGCCAGCATGAGATTGGTCATTTCCTCGATGGTGTTCACGTTGGGCATGGCCACGTAACCCTCTTCGTTGGCATCCGGATGCGTGGGGTCGTAACGCAACACGGGCGGCCGCTCGTCGACCGCCACGCCCAGCACCTTCACCTGCCGCGGCTCGTCCTGATCCGGCGCGCTGCGCAGTTCCTCCTCGAAGGTGCGCAGGGCCGGCAGCGCCCCGAAGATCACGTCGCGCCGGCGATAGGGCCCGCCCTCGGGCGTACGCGTGGTTTCCGCATTGGCGATGTTGGCGGAGATGATGTTGATGCGGTAGCGCTGCGCCGCCAGGCCGGAAGAGCTGACGGACATGGCCTGCAGAAAATTCATTACATTTCTCCTTCGCGGATCACGGTCTTCAGCAGCATGAACTTGTGGCTGATCATCTGGGTCAGGGCCTGGAAGCCGATCTGGTTTTCGCCCAACTTGGCCATTTCCCGTTCCAGATCCACGGAGTTGCCGTCCTTGGTGGCCACCGGGTTGCCGCTGTGGATGAACTGCGGCTGCACCAGTTCCAGCGGCGTGGCGCTGCGCCCGTCCAGGTGCCGCGCATTGGTCACGCGCAGCGGCCCGGGCTCGCGGGCGCGCAGGGCATCGGACAGCGCATTCTCGAAGACCAGGTCCTTGGCCTGGAACCCCGGCGTCTCGATATTGGCCACATTGGAGGCCAGCACGACGTTGCGCTGTGCGCGGAAGTCCATGGCCTTCTGCAGCAGGGTGATGTTGGTGTCGAAGAGGCCGGCCATGTGTGCTCCCGATCGGTGGCGTTGTCCGCTGCACGCTGCATGGGCGGCGCCGCAGCTCTGCGGCCGGCCGGTGGGGCAGGCGGATTTGCTCTGCTTGCGATGCAAGGGGCGGACCGCAAGCGCGCGGGGCAGGGAAATTCGGCGCGCTTACGGTTGCAGCAGGATCGTCTGGGAGAGGGCGTAGCGCGGCCCCCCCGCGTCGCGCAGGCGCAGGTCGATGCGCAGCGGGTGCGTTCCGCGCCGTCCGATCAGGCGCACCTCCACGTCTTGCGACGCGGACTGCTGGCCGGGAAGATAGATCAGCAGCGGGAGCGGCTGATCCACAAAGCGCCCGTACCACGCGTCGAACCCGGCCTCCGCCAGGATGGGGCGCGGATTGGGATTGTACAGGCGCAGGCGCAGCACGCCGGCCAGCTCGTAGCGCTCCGGGGCGGGCGAGAGCACGGCCAGCAGCGTCTCCCAATTGCTGTTCCACTCGCCGCGCCCAAACGACGGGCGGACGGCCTTGACCACTTCGTCCCGGTTGGTGAAGGCGTGGCCGCGAAAGCGCATCATCTTCTCGATGAGGTTCGGCGCCAATCCTTGCTGGTGGTAGGCCATGATGGTCTCCTCGGAGATCACCAGCTTGCCGACGACCTTTGCGGCATGCGGGACCGGAGCACCCGTCTGCAGAAAGGCGAATTCTTCCACGAGCAGCGGGTACTCGTCGGGAGCGCGCACAGGGCGGTAGAGGGCGCGGGCCGTGCCCCGCAGGGCGCGCAGCTCGCGCGGCTCCTCGGCGCTGCCCAGGAACTCCAGCACCAGGGGGATGTCCTCCTGCAGACCGAACTCGCCCAAGTGGTGCGCCAGGCGCCAGCGCAGCGGCAGGGTCTGGTCGCTGCGCAGGGCCGCCAGGAGCATCTGCCGGGCCTCGGCGGGGCGCTCGCGCAACCGGTCCAGGGCCGGCAGCCAATCGGCCGGGTCGGGCGCCAACAGAGCCCGCACGGCGGGGGCCACCACGGCCGCCGGCGCGGCGTCGGGCGAAGCGGCGCCCGCGGCTGGCGGCTGGGTCGTCTGTGCCAACGCGCCGGTGGCTTGGACAGCGAGCAGCGCCAGCAGCAGCGCCGCACACAGCACCGCACGCGGCCGACGGCCGTCCAGCGGTTGGAAGGGGCTCACGCAGGCAGCCTGCGCCCAGCGTCGCGCCGCTCGCCGTGAGGAGGGGTCGCGTGCAGGGGCCAGCCTCGTGCCGCGGCGGCGGCTCCCGCAGGCGCCGCCGGCCAGCGGGAGCCCCGGCCCCGGCCGGTTGAGCGCAACGCTGGGTGTGCAGAGATGCCTTGACATCGGCGCCAAAAGCAATCAAAAAGATAAGATTGGGTTTACACTATAAACACAAAAGCCCGCCGGCCACAGGCTGGCCTCAACAGTAAGCCTTGACCGCTACGCGCTGACACCGGACCCGCCATGAAAACCGTGATCATCCGCAAAGAAGACTTGGCGCCCGGTGCGCAATTCGAGCCCAAGTGGCTGCTCATCGACGCGCAGGACCAAGTGCTGGGTCGGCTGGCCAGCCAGGTGGCGATGCTGCTGCGCGGCAAGCACAAGCCCACCTTTACGCCCCATCTGGACACCGGCGACTTCGTGATCGTGGTCAATGCCGACAAGGTCAAGCTGACCGGCGCCAAGCTCAAGGAAAAATTCTACTATCATCATACGGGCTATCCGGGCGGAATCAAGGCGGCGCGGGCCGAAAAGCTGCTGGCCGATAAGCCCACCGAGCTGGTGCGGCTGGCGGTGAAGCGCATGTTGCCCAAGAACGCGTTGAACAGGCACATCCTGCACAAACTGAAGTTGTATGCGGGCGACGTGCATCCGCACCAGGCGCAGCAACCGGAGCCCTACACCCTGCCCTACTGACCCGGCGGGCGCGGCTCAGGTTCGCGGGTGCGGCCCGCGCCGCGCGGCACCTCTCACGACAGGCATCGGATCACCACATGGCGAAAGAGCAATACTACGGAACGGGACGGCGGAAATCCTCGGTGGCGCGGGTATACGTGCGCGCCGGCGCGGGCCAGATTCTCATCAACCGCAAGCCCCTGGACGAATACTTCGGCGACGATGCCCAGTGCGCGCTGGTGCGCCAGCCGCTGCACCTGACCGAAACCGCAGGACGCTACGACGTGGTGGTCAATGTGCGCGGCGGCGGCATCAGCGGCCAGGCCGGCGCCATCCGCCACGGCCTGGCGCGCGCACTGACCACGGTGCCGCAGGAAGAATATCGGGCCGCGCTCAAGAAGGCTGGTCTGCTGACGCGCGATGCGCGCGAGGTGGAACGCAAGAAGTACGGCCAGCCCGG
>JACQHH010000176.1 GCA_016199125.1 Candidatus Lambdaproteobacteria bacterium | reverse complement strand
GTGCATCACCGAGGGCATTCCGGTGCTGGACATGGTGCGGGCGGTGCGCTTTGTGAAGGCGCGCGGGGTGCGCCTGATCGGCCCCAACTGACCGGGCATCATCACGCCGGGCGAGGCCAAGATCGGCATCATGCCCGGCTACATCCACAAGCAGGGCGACATCGGCGTGATCTCCCGCTCCGGCACGCTGACCTACGAGGCCGTGTGGCAGCTCACCGAGCGCGGGCTGGGCCAGAGCACGTGCATCGGCATCGGGGGCGACCCGGTCAACGGCACCAACTTCATCGACTGCCTGCGCCTGTTCCAGGACGACCCGGGCACGCGGGGCATCGTGATGATCGGCGAGATCGGCGGCACGGCCGAGGAGCAGGCCGCGGCCTTTGCCAAGGCCAACGTGACCAAGCCCATCGTGAGCTTCATCGCCGGCCAGACGGCCCCGCCCGGGCGGCGCATGGGGCACGCCGGCGCCATCATCTCCGGCGGCAAGGGCACCGCCGCGGAGAAGATGGCCGCGCTGAAGGGCGCCGGCATTCACGTGGTGCCCACGCCCGACCAGATCGGCGAAAAGATGGTGCAGGTGCTGGGCCGGTAGCCCCGCAAGAAAATGGTTGCATGGCGCTGTGCACCTCTGTTATGAACGCCATGGCCATACTTGACCGACCATTGCGGTCCTGGGGGAGGTGGGTAGGCTGGACGTGCTTCAAGCAGTTCTGGGGGGATCTGCGCGGAGTCGTCACCAGCCTACCTATCCCAGAACGCATCCTCCGCCGTCGCGCTGTACTCCCGTCGTATTCGCACGCTTTCACCCAAAATCCCGTAGCATCTCAAGCCGGCCTCCGACGCACGTGCGGGGCAGATGCTCCAGGCCCGCGGGTTTCCGTGCCATGCATCCGCGGGCGCGCCACGCATGCGGCGCAACGCCGCGGCCAGAGCGGCTACGCGCCTCCGTGCACTGCAGCGCCGAGCGGCTGGCTCGCCGCGCCACGGCGCCGGATTGCGCCCCCTCTTTCCGATTCAGACGGGATCGGGCGGCTGCTCCAGGGTGATGCGGCCGAAACGGCCTGCGCGGAAATCTGCCAGCACCTCCCGCGCGGCGCGGGTCAAGTCGGGGCCCGCCCCCTTGCGTAGAAAGCCGCGCTGCGTCGCAATGGCGGCGAGCAGCTCCACTGGAGCTGCGACTTCCGCGGGCGGCAGGCCATAGCACGCCTGCACGGGTCCCAGCAGCGCGCGCTCCCCCAGGTGTCCCAGCAAGGAGACCGCCAGGCGTTCCTCGCCGATGACGTGGTCGCGGATGGTGCCGATCCAGCCCAGCATCAGCGCGGTGCGTTCGTCCGGCAGGCGCGGCAGCATGATGCCCGGACTATCGGCCAGCAGATAGCGCTCACGCAGATTGGTCCAGGTGATGTCGCGCGTGACGCCCGGCGTGGGCGCCGTGGCCAGCTTGTGCTTGCGCACGAGGCGGTTGATCAACGTGCTCTTGCCCACGTTTGGCATGCCCACCACCATCAGGCGGTACAGGGGCGGGCGCATCTTGCGCCGGCGGTATTTCTGCTCATCCGCCGCCAGCAGCTCGCGCAGCAGCGGCAGGATCAGGTTGGTGGACTTCTGTGCATCGGCGTCCAGGAACAGGTTGGGCACGCCGCCGGCCAGCAGGTGCTCGTGCCAGCGCCGGTTGGCGGACGCATCGGCCAGGCGCGACTTGTTGCACAGCACCAGCCGCCGCCGCCCGGCAAACAGGCTTTGCAGCTCGGCATTGCCCGAGAGCAGGGGAATCCGCGCATCGCGCACCTCCAGGATTACATCGGCCTGGGGCAGTTCCCGTGCGAGGCGCTGCTGTGCCTTGTGCATGTGCCCGGGAAACCAACTGATATTGGTGGCGTCCGGCTGGTCGCTCATGGGCGCGCGCCAGGCGTGCGGGGTATCGCCGCGACCGCAGCGGATGCGGCGGGGGTGCGTGGCGCAGCGTCGGACGCCGCACAGGCACATGGAGCGCCGGGTGCTTCGGCACACCCGCCGTCGGTGCGGGGGCCGGGCTTCATCACCTCGCGCAGCAGCGCCGTGGCATACACCCCGCGCGGCAGGGTGAAGCTGAGTTGCAGCGCCTGCGCCCCGTCCTCCGCCTTCACGTCCCAGGTGAGTTCGTCGGCGAAGGCGCGCACGGCCCGCCGCACGCCCTTGGCAGCCAGAGCCCCGCCCGCGGCAAAGTGCTTCGGCGTGAGCCCCTCCCGCGCCAGCAGTGCCGCCTCCCAGGTCCCCGGGTGGCCCTCGGCACGCAGCGTCTTGTAGCCGAACATGGGCGCCGTGGGGCTGAGCAGGTGGGCGGCTGCGCGCCCCTGGGCGTCGGCCAGGTTGTCCTCCTGTACCAGGAAGCAGCCGCCCGAGTCGTGCTTGATGGCCACGTCTCCCGGCAGCAGCGTGCCCAGGGGATCGCAGGCGAAGCCGGGCGGCAGGGCCTCGCCGCCCTCCGCGGGCTCCGGCGCAACGTCCGCGGCTCCGTCCGGTGGCTCCGGCGCAACGTTTCCGGCGCGCAGGCGCCGCGCCAGCAGCGCGTTGAACAGCGCCGACTGGTAGGCATTGAGCAGCAGCCGCGCACGCAGGGGATCGCGCCGCCTGCGCACGGGCGCCGCGTCCGCCGCCTGCAACGCCAGCAGCAGATCGCGCCCCGCGGCGGCATTGTCTCCGCCCAGGCCAAAGCGCTGGGCGCCGTAGTAATTGGGAAAGCCCTGTCGGGCAAGCCGCGCGAAGATGGCCGCAAGGGCGGTCGGCTGCTCCACGCCGCGCACGGTGACCATGAAGCGGTTGCCCCGCAGATGGCCCACGCGCAGCTTGTTGACGTGTCGCGTGACGCGCAGGATGCGCAGCGCGTCGCTCTCGGCCTGGTGAAATGGGGGCTCGCCGACGGTGTGCACGGAGATCCACTGCCGGCTCACGGCCTGGGCATCCTTCAGCCCGGCGTGCCCCATGCTGCGCTTACGGCAGCCGCTGGCTTCCGAGAGCCGGGCCATGGCCGCCGGCGTGCTCAGTCCACGTTTCTCGATCCACAGGTAGACGTGCTCCCCCTGGCCGCTGGGGTCGTAGGCGGGCATTTCCTCCACCACGAAGTCCTCCGGGCGCGCCTTGAGCACACCGCCGCAACCGGGCAGTTCGGGCGTCAGGTACGGCAGGTACGCGAAGGGCATCATGGCGGCGCTGCGGGGGCTCTGGCTGAGAACCTGCGGGGTGCGGGGTTTGCTCCGCACCGGGGATATGGTAGAAAATTGGCGGCTTTCCGCCGCATCCGGAGCAGGAGATCGCGCCGGTGCGAGTTCATCCGATGATGCGCCCATTCATACGACCGTCGCAACCAGTCACCCGGTGTGCCATGAGCAGTCGCGCCAACCACATGCCCCTGACGCCGCAATCGTTCCTGCGGCGCAACGCGCGCGTTTATCCCGACAAGACGGCCATCATCCATGGCGGGCGCACCACCAGCTACGCGCGGTTCTACGAGCGGGCCTGCCGCCAGGCCAACGGCCTGCGTGCGCTGGGCGTCGGGGTCAATGACAGCGTGGCCGTGCTGGCGCCCAACACCCCGCCGCACCTGGAGGCCAACTTCGGCGTGCACATGGCCGGGGGCACGCTGGTGGCCATCAACAACCGGCTCAGCGCCGAGGAAATCGCCTTCATCGTCGGGCACTGCGAGGCGCAGGTGATGCTGGTGGACTGGGAATACCTGCCCACCTTGCGCAAGGTGGCCGACAAGCTGCGCAGCGTGCGCCAGTTCATCGTGGCACAGGAGCCCGGACACGCCCCCGAGTGGCTGCCCCCGGGCGCCGTGGATTACGAGGAGTTTCTGGCCGCGGCGGACACCACCGACCCGATGATTCTTCCCTCGGATGAAAACAACGTCATTTCAATCAACTATACCAGCGGAACCACCGGCAATCCCAAGGGCGTGATGTACACGCATCGCGGGGCCTACCTCAACGGGGTGTGCAACCTGCTGGAAATGAACATGTCGGCGGAGGCCGTGTACCTGTGGACGCTGCCGATGTTCCACTGCAACGGCTGGTGCTACACCTGGGGCGTGACGGCCATCGGCGGCACGCACGTGTGCTTGCGGGGGGTGGTGCCGGACGTGGTGATCGGGAGCATCCTGGAGCACCAGGTAACCCATTTTTGCGGGGCGCCCATCGTGCTGGCCATGATCGTGGACGGGGCGAAGAAGGCGGGTGTGACCAAGTTCCCGCACCGGCTCAAAGTCTCCACGGCCGCCGCGCCGCCCTCGCCGGCGGTGATTGCCGCCATGCTCAATCTGAACGTGGACGTGATCCACGTCTACGGCTTGACCGAGACCTATGGCCCCACCACGGTCTGCGAAGTGCAGCCCGCTTGGCGCGACCTGGATGTGGGCCGGGTTTCCGGGCTGATGGCGCGCCAGGGCGTGCCCTACATCCTGGCCGAGGATTGCCTGGTGCTGGACGCCGAGGGCCGCCCCGTGCCCGCCGATGGCCAGACCATGGGCGAGGTGTGCATGCGCGGCAATATCGTCATGCAGGGCTACTACAAGAATCCGCGGGCCACGGAAGAGGCGCTGCGCGGGGGCTGGTTCCACAGCGGCGACCTGGGCGTGATGCACCCTGACGGCTACATCGAGCTCAAGGACCGCGCCAAGGACATCATCATCAGCGGCGGGGAGAACATCAGCACCATCGAGGTGGAAAACACGC
>JACQHH010000156.1 GCA_016199125.1 Candidatus Lambdaproteobacteria bacterium | reverse complement strand
GGCCGCGCTGTGGCTGGGTGCCTGCACCTCGGAAACGCCGCCGCCCGATGCGCTGGTGGTGGCCATCGAGGCGGCGCCCAAAACCCTCGATCCGTTTCTGGCCACCGATGCCTACGGCGTGCGCATCGGTCACCAGTTGCTCTTCGACACGTTGCTGCGCCTCGACGAACAGCTCCACATCGCCCCCGGCGTGGCACTGCGCTGGGAGGCGCTCACGCCGCTGAGCTACCGGCTGCACCTGGCGCCGGACGTGCGCTTCCACGACGGCAGCGCGCTGACCGCGGACGACGTGGTGTATACCCTGGAGTCGTTGATGGACCCGGCGCTGAGCTCGCCCTACGGCGCGGGCCTGCGCGACAAGATCGCCGCCGTGCGGGCCGAGGACGCGCGCACGGTGCGCATCGACCTCAAGGCGCCCTACGCCGCGTTTCTGGGCGACCTGATCGTGCCGGTGCGCTCGCGGGCGGCGGGTCGGGGCAACCCCCTGTTGGGCAGCGGACCTTATCGCCTGGTCGCGGAACAGCCGGGCGAGCTGGTGCTGGCGCGCAACGAGGCCTGGTTCGGGGGCAGGCCCGGCATTCCCCGCGTGATCTTCAAGGTGATCAAGGACACCAACACGCGCCTGCTCAAGTTCCGCAAAGGCTCGCTGGACCTGGCCATCAATGCCGTGCCGATGGACAAGGTGGCGTCCTTCGGCGAGGCCCCGCTCTCCGACAACTACCGCGTGGAAGAAGCGCCGGGGCTTTCCTACCAATACCTGGGCTTCAACCTGGATGACCCCCTGCTGGGCCGGCTGGCGGTGCGCCAGGCGCTGGCCCAGGCCATCGACGTGGCGGCGCTGATCCGCCACCGCCAGCGGGAGCATGCCGTGAGGGCCGTGAGCCTGCTGCCGCCGGACAGCCCTTTTGCCGCGCGCGACCTGCCGCCGCCGCCTTTCGACCCGGCGCGGGCGCGTGCGCTGCTGGACGCGGCGGGCCTGCCCGAGCGCGACGGTACGCGCTTCGAGCTGATCTACAAGACCACCACCGACCACGAGGCGGTATTGCAGGCGCGCGCGATCCAGTCCGACTTGCGCGCGGTGGGCATCGCGCTCACGCTGCGTTCCTACGAGTGGGGCACCTTCTACGACGACATCCAGAAGGGCAACTTCCAGCTCTTCTCCCTGCGCTGGATCGGCGTGGCCGACCCGGACTTCTACTTTGAGCTGTTCCATTCCAGCCGCCTGCCCCCCGAGGGGCGCAACCGCGTGCGCTACCGCAATCCCCGGCTGGACGCGCTGCTGGAGCGGGGGCGCCTCGAGAGCGACCCGGCCGCGCGGGCGGCCACCTACCGCGCGGTGCAGCACATCCTGGCCGCCGATCTGCCCTACCTGAGCCTGTGGCACAACAACAACATCGCCATCGTCTCGCGGCGGGTGCGGGGCCTGCGGCTGCATCCCTCGGGCGGGTTCGAGTTCCTGCCCGCCGCGCGCCTGGGCGGCTCCTAGGGCAAAGGGGCGGCGATGGTCTTTCTGCTGCGGCGCCTGGCCTGGACTCTCCCCAACCTGCTGGGGGTGCTCACGCTGGTGTTCTTCCTGATCCACCTGATTCCGGGCGATCCGGTGGAGCTGATGTTGGGCGAGCAGGCCCTGCCGGCGGACCGGGCCCAGATGCGCCGCGAGCTGGGGCTGGAGCGGCCCGTTCCCGTGCAGTACGTGGCCTATCTGGGGCGCACGCTGCGGGGCGACCTGGGGCGCTCGTTTCAGGCCCGGCGGCCCGTCGCCGCCCTGATCGCCGAGCGCCTGCCGGCCACGGTGGAGCTGATGCTGGGGGCCATGGCCGTGGCGCTGGCCCTGGCGCTGCCGCTGGGCATCCTGGCCGCGCTGCACCACGGGCGCTGGCTGGATCACCTGGCCAGCGGCTTCGCCGTGCTGGGCGTGGCCATCCCCAACTTCTGGCTGGGGCCCATGCTGATCCTGGTCTTCGCCGTGTGGCTGGACTGGCTGCCGGTCAACGAGCGCGGCGGTCTGGCGCACCTGGTGCTGCCCGCGGTCACGCTGGGCACGGCCCTGGCCGCCCTGCTCAGCCGCATGACCCGCGCGGCGCTGGTGGATACCCTGGGCGAGGACTACATCCGCACGGCCCGGGCCAAGGGCCTGCGGGCGTGGGCCGTGGTGGTGCGCCATGCCCTGCGCAACGCGCTGATTCCCGTGGTCACCGTGGCGGGTCTGCAGATCGGCGTCCTGCTCTCCGGCGCCATCATCACCGAGAGCATCTTCGATTGGCCCGGGCTGGGCACGCTGCTGCTGGAGGGCATCAACCAGCGCGACTATCCGCTGGTGCAGGGTTGCGTGCTGGTGATCGCCGTGGGCTATGTGCTGGTGAACCTGGCTACGGACCTGCTCTACGGCCTGATCGACCCCAGGATCCGCCAGCCATGACCGCCGCTCAACACAAGATCGCCGTGCTAGGCGTGTTGCTCTGCGCGGGCTTCCTGCTGCCGGCGCTGCTGGCGGGCTGGCTGACACCGTTCGACCCGTACGCAGGCGACCTAGCACAGGCGCTCACGCCGCCGGGCGGGGCACACCTGCTGGGACGCGACGAGCAGGGCATGGACATCCTCAGCCGCCTGATCGTGGGCGCGCGCATCTCCCTGCTGGTGGGGGTCTCCACCGTGGCCGTCTCGGCGCTGGTGGGCGTGGCGCTGGGCGTGCTGGCCGGCTACGCCGGGGGCTGGGTGGAACAGGCCCTCATGCGCCTGGTGGACGTGCTGCTGGCCTTTCCCGGCCTGCTGCTGGCCATCGCCCTGGTGGCCGTGCTGGGACCGGGCCTGGGCAACGTCGTCCTGGCGCTCGCGGTGCTGGGCTGGACGGGCTTCGCGCGCCTGGCGCGGGCGCAGACCCTGACCGTGAAGCACATGGACTATGTGCAGGCGGCGGTGGCCGCCGGAGCCGGGCACACGCGCCTCATGCTGCGGCACATCGTGCCCAACATGCTGGGGCCCGTGCTGGTGCAGGCCTCGTTCGCCATTGCCGGGGCCATCCTCAGCGAGGCGTCGCTGAGCTTCCTGGGCCTGGGGGTGCCGCCGGGCACGCCCAGTTGGGGCGCCATGCTCTCCGAGGGCCGGCACGTGCTGTTCGAGGCGCCGCACGTGTCCGTCTTTCCCGGGCTGGCCATAATGCTGGTGGTGCTGAGTTTCAATCTGCTGGGCGATGCCCTGGGCGATGCCCTGGATCCCAAGCGGCGTGGTCGCACGCGCTGAACGCGCCCGACCCGCAGCCGCGCACCACGGCCCGGCAGCGACCGGAAGCCCGCAGGGGCAGGGCCCGCCTTGCAACCGGCCGGAAGTTTTGTAATATGAGGCGCGGTGGCATCATGCGCGTGGACCGCGGGCCCAAGCCATCGCATGCGCGATTCCGGCCGCAGCGTCCGTGCCACCCAGGAGCGGCCCGTCCGGGCCGACCCGCCACGCCAACTTCTTCCGCGCACGCCGATGGAAAGCTGGCTCGTCGACAAGTACATCAATCTGCCCCTGCCCGTACCCGGGAGCGTGCTGCAAGGTCTGCTGAACCTCTATATCGATGCGTTCAACCGCATCGGCGCCGTCTTGTACGATCAGCAGCGCAGCTACCCCCCGGTCGAAGAGATCGCCGCATGCAGCCGCGAGCTGATGGACACGCACTACGACCAGCCGCGCGAGCTTTTCGAGAACTTCCTGGGCGGGGCGATGAAGTATTCCATGGGCCTCTGGGAGCGTGGCGCGCGCACCCTGGAGGAGAGCCAGACCCAGATGCTGGCCGATGTATGCGACAAGGCGCGCATCGAGGACGGCCAGGCAATTCTGGACATCGGCTGCGGCTTCGG
>JACQHH010000158.1 GCA_016199125.1 Candidatus Lambdaproteobacteria bacterium | reverse complement strand
GGACAGGCCACCTGCGCGGGCGGCGTGTGTATGCTGGCCCTGTCGGTGCCCGTGGCGTCGTTCGTCACCCGGGATCCCGACCGGGACCGCGACATGCGCGCCGTCACGCGCGCCGCGCAACACCCCATGGTGCAGGTGGGGGGCGCACTGCGCCAGCAGGCCGACGAGTCGCTGGCGGGGGTCCTGCGCATCGACTTTGCCGGGGCCACGGTGGAGCTGCCCGACGTGCGCGTGCGTCTGGCGCACCATTGGCGCAGCGTGGAAGCCGCGGGTCGCTTCGACGTCTCCCTGCGCGCCTTCGACATCCCCCCGCCGGCCCTGCTGGGCATTCCCGTCGAGGACGCCGTGAGCATCGAGTTTCAGCTCACGTTGCGCCGTGGGTGAGCCGCAACGGCCGGCGCCAGGCGCCAGGTCCGCCCGCCGGACCCCCGCGCGACAGCGCCGCGGTTTGTGCTAAGCATGGGCCGATCGCGGATTGCCCGCCGGCGGCGGATTCCCGTCGCGGGGCGCGGCAGGCCGCCCGGGGCACGCAACCCCATCTGCAACCTGAAGAAGAGGCGCAATGACCTATCGCACCATCACCTGCGAGATCACGGGCCGCGTGGCGCGCGTGACCCTGAACCGCCCGGAAAAGCTGAACGCGCTGAACGCTGCCATGCTGGAGGAGCTGCTGGCGGCCTTCGCCGACATTGCGGCCAATGCCGACGTCAACGTAATGACCATCACGGGCGCGGGACGGGGCTTCTGCGCGGGCGTGGACACCGCCAGCGACTTCTTCCTGCAAGCCGACGCCAAGGGCAAGGTGCTCAACGGCGGGCGGGACTTTGCCGTGTCGCTGTTCTCCCAGCACCGCATGATCAAGGCCCTGGCCGACATGCCGCAGATCACCATCGCCGGGGTGCACGGCATCTGCGTGGGTGGCGGGGGCTTTGGCATGGCCATGGCCTGCGACATGCGCGTGGCGGCCGACGATGCGCGCTTCTGGATGATTCCCGGCAAGGTGGGCGTGGTGCAGGATTTCGGCATCCCCTGGTACCTGGAGCGCCTGATCGGCACGGCCAAGACCCTGGAGCTGCTGCTCACGGGCGAGCCGGTCAATGGCGCTCAGGCCGCGGCGCTGGGCTTCGTCAATGCCGCCGTAGTGCCGGAGCGGGTGGCCGCCGAGACGGCGGCCCTGGCGGACAAGATCGCCGCGGGCGCGCCGCTGGGCGTGCGGCTGCTCAAGCAATGCGTCTATCGCGGGTTGCACCTGACCATCCAGGAGCAACTGGATACCGAGGCCGTGACCAATGGCCTGCTGACCAGCACCGAGGATGGCGGGGAAGGCTTCATCGCCTATCGCGACAAGCGCGCCCCGCGCTTCACAGGGCGCTAAGGAGGAACTCACCGCGCTACGGGCACATCGTCATGGAAGCGGCCGCCGCCTGAACGACGGCGCGTCCAGCCGCGGCTAGGGCATCTCCGGCATGTCCACGTGGGCGTAGTAGCGCTTGTCGCCCAGCGCCTGTACGCGCTCCCAGAACTCCGGCCCGGCCGCCAGGCCCAGCTCATTGGGCTTGTAGCACTGGCGCCAGATGTTCCACGATTCCGGGTGCCGCCGCCGGGCCTCGTCCAGAAAGCCCTGAGCCTCCTCGATGCGCCCCTCGCCCAGCAACGCCTGCCCCATGCGGAAGGCGGCGTGCGCCAGGGCCACGTCGGCGCTGGGCAGGCTCAGGTGTGCCCGCGCGGCCGCCTCGTCGAAAGCGAAGGCGCTGGACGGGCCCTTGAGCACCCAATCGCGCACCGCCTCGACGTAGCGCAGCTTGGCGGCCTTGGTGGTGGCCGCGATCTCGTCCGGCAGCTTGCCGGTGTTGCGGTCGCGCCAGCGGAAGCCCTCGTAGGAGCCGGCCACTTCCGTGGGCCGCACGATGCGCCCGTGCTCATCGATCCACACGGCCTGGGGCACGTTGACCATGTTGTACAGGTCGGCCAGCAAGTGGTGGCGGTCGATCAGCGCCAGGTAGCCCGGATTGGCGGCTTCGATCCAGGGGCGGGCCGCATCGTCGCGGCTGTCCATGGCCACGGCCACCACCATGAAATTGCGCCCCTGCAGGCCCTCGAACAGTCCCTGCCACACGGGCAGGTCCAGGCGGCAGCCTCACCAGGAGGCCCAGGTCACCAGCAGCACCTTGCGCCCGTGCAGGTCGGAGAGGGCGTGCACGCGGCCGGCCAGGTCGGGCAGGCGAAAATCCGGCGCCTCCAGGCTTTCCAATTGCGCGGCGCGACGACCGGCACTCTCGCCCAACACCCACAGCCCGCCATCGGCATCGTGCAGCGCGGGCGCCTCCAGCAGCCGCCAGAACGCCGCGACGTTGACGCGACCGCCGTCGACGAATTCCGTCTGACGCCCGGGCGGCACCGGCACGCACACATCGTCCCGGCAGAAGCCCTGGGGCTTGAGCCTCCAGCCCGTCACCTCCTCCACGGCCCACTGCGGCAGCCACAGCGCATCGTTCTGCCCCACGGCGTCGGATACCTCGTGCCGCTCGTTGCCCACCATCACGCTGACCATGTGCTCCCCCGCATGGACAAGTTGTCTGAGTGCCCCGACGCCGCGGCCCGGCGTATCAGGCCGCCTGCAACGTGGCGATGTGCGCCTGGCGCCGGTTCACGTGCAGATGCAGCCAGAGGATGATGGCCAGGTTGAACACCCCCGACACCACCCCCATGGCGTAGGTTGTCACGTAATTGCCTGTCACGTCGAACAGGATGCCGCCGATCCATCCGCCCAGGCCCATGGCCAGGTAGCCCATGAAAAACACGATTCCCACCGAGCGCCCCGTGAGATGCGCCGGCACCAGGCCATTGATGATCACCGGATAGCAGGGCAGCACGCCCGCGTAGCCCAGGCCGAAGATCGCCGCCAAGCCATAGAGCATCGTCAGGTCGCCGGTCTGGGTGAACCAGAAGATGGAGAGGGTCTGCATGCCCGAGGTGATCAGCAGCGTGCGCGTGCCGCCGATCTTGTCCATGACCTTGCCGAAGAAGATGCGGCCGAACACGCTGGCCACCACCAGCACGCTCAAAGCTCCGGCCGATTGCTGGGGGTCGAAGCGATACGTGCGCACCAGCGGCACCAGGTGCACCAGGGGGATGGTCATGTTCACACAGCAGCCCAGGATGGCCAGGGACAGCACCGCCACCAGCAGATTGGGATTGATCACGGTGGGCTGCCCGCGACGGCTCTCGCTGTGCGCGCGCACCTGGGCCTTCAGCGCAGCCAGCCCGGGCGGATCGCGCCACAGGAAGCACAGCGGAATCAGGATCGCCCACGAGGCCAGGGCCAGGATCAGGTAGGTCTCGCGCCAACTGTAGGTCTTCATCAGCAGCGTGGAAAAATATGGAATCACCGCCGCGCCGCCGGTCTGCCCGGCCATGGTTACGCTGATGGCCAGCCCGCGGTTCTTGTTGAACCAGAAGGCGATGCTGTTGATCAGCGGCACCAGGAACGCGCTGATGCCGAAGCCCCCCAGAGCGAACCAGTAGATCAGGTAGAACTCGTTGAGCGTCTGCATCAGGGCCAGCAGCACGAACGATGCGCCCAGCGAAATGGCGCCCATGAGGATCACGGGGGCGGTCGTGTGGCGGTCGGAGAGCCAGCCGGCGAAGATGCCGCCCAGCCCGGCCATGATGTTGCCGCCCATGTAGGCGAAGGACGTGTTGGTGCGCAGCCAGCCGAAATCCGCCTCCAGCGGCTCCAGGAACACCGTCACGGACACCAGCGCGCCGAAGCCCATGCCCGTGATGACCGACGCCAGTGCCACCATGATCCAGCCGACGGGCTCGTTGGCGACGGATGGGGCTTGCGGCTGTGCCATGGGGGCCTTTCTATTTGCGGAAACATGGGTGGACGCGCTGCGGCCCTGGTTGCGCTCCGCGGGAACCGGCCGGCGGGCCGGCAATCGCGCGGCGGCGCAGCGAGGCCGTGGGGTTAGAGATGCGCCTTGAGGAAGGTCTGGGTGCGATCCCAGGCCGTCTTGGCCGCGGCGGCATTGTAAACGTCTGGCCGCTGCTCGTTGAAGAACCCGTGCTGGGCGGCGTAACGGTGAATGTCCGCCTTGATCTTGGCGGCCTTGAGCGTGGCTTCCAGGCCGTTCACTGCCGCCGGCGTGCACCAGTCATCCTGGCTGGCGAAGTGCGCCTGGAACGGCACGCGAATCTTTTTCGGGTCGGCGGCCTCGACCGGTGGAATGCCGTAGAAGCATACGCCCGCGTCCGCTTCCTTGACCTTGACCGAGGCGATAATGGTCAGCGCGCCGCCCATGCAGAAGCCCAGCACGGCCACCTTGGTGCTGCCGGCCTGCTTGAGGTACTGCACGGCACCGCGGATGTCCTGCTCGGTGGCGCCCACCCAGTCCAGGCCGGTCATGAGATGGTTGGCCTCATCGGGGTCCTTGGCCACGCGGCCCTTGTACAGGTCGGGAACCAGCGCGTTGAATCCCGCCGCGGCAAAACGGTCGCCGGTCTTCTTGATCTGATCGTTGAGGCCCCACCATTCCTGGATCACGACCACGCCCGGCGCCCCGGCCTTGGCTTTGGCGAGATAAGCAGAGCCCTTGCCGCCGTTCGGTGTGGGAAACGTCACCATTTCGCCCATGATGGACCTCCTCTGGATGGGATTGGCATCGGGTGCGTGCGGACGGCCCGCGGGCGCGGTTCGTGTGGCAGCCTGGCGGTGCGGAGACCGCCGGGCGGACCGGTGTGTCGCCGTGCCTGCCTGCCGCCGTGTTCTGTGTTCCCAGGACTATTACGCCGCTGCCGCCCATGATTCAAGGGGCCATGAAGCGGGCGGTGGTGGGGTCGTGTTGCGGCGTCACTGCCCGGCGGAATCGCCCCGTCCGCGGCAGTGCGGGGCATGGCCGGCGGGCGCACCGCCACGCAGGGGTCCGGCGGCCAAGCTGACGCACATGACGCCGTCGGATGCATCGGCCCGACCTTGCTTGCAGGCCCGGCCCTGCCGGCGGCAAGAGATGCCGCTGACCCACCGCCGCGCGGGCGCACTCGTGGACGATCTGGGGGTACAGGTGGCGCGGGTCGCTGATGACACGCTGCAGGGGGCTGTGCCGGTCGTGGGCCGGCGCTGGGCTGCCCAGCGCGCGCATCGTATCCCTTGGGAAGGCGCACGAATGCGACCCGTCACGGGCCCGCGCTATCCCGGCTGCTTGAAGTGCTTGCTCTCTGCGACCGCCGGCACCTCGCGCAGGGCCGCCTCGATGCGCTGGGTGGTCTCGTCCGGCGAGCCCTGGGCGTCCACGGCGCGGATCAGGTCGCGTCCGCCATAGTATTTCTTCAGCGATTCGATGTTCTTGGCATACATCAGCAGCCGGTTGCGGATGCTCTGCGGATTGTCGTCCTCGCGCTGCACCAGCGTCGCCTTGCACACCTCACACTGGTTGCCCAACTTGCTGGGCCGCAGGCGGATGTTCCATTCCCCATGGCCCTTGGGGCACACGCGGCGGTAGGCCAGGCGGTCGGTAAGGATGCTCGCGTCGAGCTCCAGCAGCAGCACCAGATGCAGGGGTTGCTTGGTGGCGGCCAGGTGATGATCCAGCGCCTGGGCCTGGGTCACCGTGCGGGGATAGCCGTCCAGCACGAAGCCGCGGGAGCAGTCGGTGGACTGCATCTGATGGAACACCAGGTGATTCACCAGCGCGTCGGGCAGCATCTGTCCGGACTTGACCGGCCCGCGAATCTTCTTGCCCAGGTCGGACTCGTGCCAGAGCTCCTTCTGAAAGATGTCGCCGGTGGAGATCTTGGGAATGCGGTATTTCTTCTCCAGCAGCGCTGCCTGGGTGCCGCGGCCGGCGCCGGGCGGGCCCAGCAGAACGATATTCATGCGGTCACTCCATCTTGTGCTGGGAACCCGAGGATGTGCGGCCCATCGCATCCGACGGCGGACGTCCCCCCCGAACACGCCATGCAAAAGCACATTCTGCTGGCAAGCGCGCCAAAACCGCAAGCCCGCGGAGGTTGCCCGCGGCGCGGCGCTGGCTGGCTCGGGCCCGGCAGCGCGACTCTCATCGCCCCGCAATGGGGGCGATGATGTCCCAGGCCACCTGGGCCAGCTTGGGCGCCCGCCGGCCCCGCTCCTCGGCCAACGGATTGTTGGAGGTGCCGTCGCGCACGCGTCCCATGATGCCCTGTGAGATGGCCGCCACACGGAACACGGAAAAGGCCAGGTAGAATTCCCAATCCGGAATGTTGTCGCGACCCGTGCGCCGGCAATAGGCCGCCACGTATTCCTCCTCGCTGGGGTAGTTCAGGGCGGCCAGGTCGACCCCCTTGAAGCCGTCCAGCGTCTCGTGGTCGAAGCGGTACATCATGCAGTTGTACCCCAGGTCGGCCAGGGGATGGCCCAGCGTGCACAGCTCCCAATCCAGCACCGCGGACACTTCGGGCTTGTTGGGATGGATGATCATGTTGCCCAGCCGGTAGTCGCCGTGGGCGATCGTGGTTTCGTCGTCCGGAGGAATGTGCTTGGGCAGCCAGTCCATGAGCTTTTCCATGGGCTCGATGTGCTGGGTTTCCGAGGCCCGGTATTGCTTGCTCCAGCGGCCGATCTGGCGTTCGAAGTAGTTGCCGGGTCGGCCGAAGTCCTCCAGGCCCAGCGCCTTGTAGTCCACCTTGTGGATGCGCGCCAGCACGTCGTTCATGGCATCCACGATGGCGCGGCGTTCCCCCGGTGCGATGCCCGGCATGAGCGGGTCCAGGAAGATGCGTCCGGGAACATACGCCATCACGTAGAACGCCGTGCCGATCACCTCAGGGTCTTCGCAGAGCGCGTAGGAGCGCGCCACCGGCACGTCCGTCGTGGACAGGGCCGTGATGATGCGGTACTCGCGGTCCACCGCATGGGCCGAGGGCAGCAGCTTGCCCGGGGGCTTGCGCCGCAGCACGTACTGGCGCCGGGCGTCCTGCAGAAAATACGTCGGATTGGACTGCCCCCCCTGGAATTGCAGCACCGTCAGCGGGCCCTGGTATCCGTCCACCGACGACTCCATGAAGCGCACCAGTCCCTGCTCGTTGAACCTGTGCGAGTCGCGCACGGGGAACACATCACTCGGCGGTTGCATCGCCATCGCTGTCCTTCCTGGCACGGCATCGGGGCAGGGGCCTGCGGTCGCGGCACGCGACGTGGCGCGGCGCCCGGCACGTTGCTCCTCCCCCCTTGCCGCTATTCATTCCCGGCCGGTTTGTCAATGTTGCGCACGCGTCGTCGTGGCCCCGGCGCGGCATCGACAAACCGGCCGGGCTCCCGGGGCGCGGACGGCGTTTGCCAACGGGCCTTGAATGCGGGTAGCGTTTTCCTGCATTGCGCCCAACCGGGTCGCCCATCCATCCCATATTCGCAGCGCAGCCAGGAACGCGGGGACGCCCGTCATACCCGGTTGCCGGCGGTGGGCAGTGCCTCCGCCTCCGGGGCCCATGGCGGCGGGGACAGCGAACGACAATCCGGCACGGTGGGCTTGTGACGGGCGGCTATTCAGATATGGTGTGGTTCTGGGGGCGGGCCGTCACAGCGACTGCAAACGGCTCATCCGACCGGCCGGGGCTGCCGCGGCGATGGCGCGCGGCATGTTCCGTTGGGACGCGGCACAAGCTCGGGCGGCGGGGGTCGCAGACAAATCAGGCGCAGAGGAGCGACAGGTCATGGCCAGTGTACAGCAGCGCGCCGCGGAAATCGGCGCGACGATCGGCGAGGCGGCGCAACGGATCACGGACACGCTGGCCCGGCGCATGAAGCTGAAGCGGGACGATCCGCGCAACCGTTTCGGGCAGGTGCTGCTCAACTCCAACATGGTCAACGAAGAGCAGATTCAGGAGGCCCTCTCGCAGCAGGCCCGGAGCGGGCTCAAGTTGGGCGAGCAGCTTGTGCAGCTCGGCCACGTCAGCGAAGCGGACATTCTCAAAACGGTGGCGGAGCACTACAAGATTTCCGCCGCCTCGCTCAAGGCGGACATCGATCGGCTGATCAAGACCAAGTCCACCAGCGTGATCGACCGGCTGACGTTCCTCAGCGTGAGCATCCGCGTCAAGCTGCTGGTGTCCATCGTGGTGCTGCTGGTCGTGACCATTGCCACGCTCAGCGCCGTCGTGCTGAACAAGCAGCAGCAGGACCTCTACGAGCAGTCTGTGCGCATGGGCAAGGTGACCCTGAGCTATATCGCAGGAAGCGCCGGCACCGAGCTGCTCAAGGAAAACCTGCTGGGGCTCAACCTGCTCATCAAGAATGCCGCTTCGGTGGAAGGGCTGGAGTATGCCTTTATCACCAATCCCCAAGGCGTGATTCAGGCCCACACGGACGTGAAGCAACTGGACCAGAAATTCACCGTCTTCGAGGGGGCGCGCAACGAGACAAAAGACGGCGACACGCTGTTCTACGATTACAAAGCGCCTTCAGGCATGCGCATCCTGAACCTGTCCGAGCCGGTCACCTACCAGAAGAAAGTGGTGCTGGGCACCATCAACGTGGGGGTTTCGCTGGATTTCATCGATCAGCAGATCTGGTCGGCCACCCTGCGCATCTTCGGTTTCAGCGCCGTGATCATCGTGCTGGCCCTGGTGCTGGGCTACCTGTTCTCCGGGCGCTTCACGCGGCCCATCATCGCGCTCAAGCAGAGCGCCGAGGTGCTGGCCGAGGGCGACCTGGACCAGGGCATCGACGTGGGGGGCAACGACGAGCTGGGCAGCCTGGCCCGCAGCTTCGACGACATGCGCTACGCCATCAAGAAGAAGATCGACGACCTGCGCATCCTCAACGCGGCCTACGAGCGCTTCGTGCCGCAGCAATTTCTGCAACTGCTGGAAAAGCAGAGCATCGTGGACGTGGGGCTGGGCGACTGTGTGCAGATGGACGTGTCGGTGCTGTTCACGGACATCCGTTCCTTCACCACGCTCTCGGAACGCATGACGCCCCGGCAGAACTTCGATTTCCTCAATGCGTACCTGGAGCGCATGAATCCGGTGATCCAGCGGCAGGCGGGGTTCATCGACAAGTACATTGGCGATGCCATCATGGCGCTGTTCCCGCGGCATCCCGACGACAGCGTGCAAGCGGCGGTGGGCATGCTGCACGCGCTGCAGACCTGGAATGCCGCCCGCGTGGCTCAGGGCGACTTTCCCGTGAACATCGGCGTGGGCATCAACACGGGCACCCTGATGCTGGGTACCATCGGCGGGGCGGAGCGCATGGAGGGCACCGTGATCAGCGACGCGGTGAACCTGGCCTCCCGCGTGGAGGGCATGACCAAGATGTATGGCGCCAACCTGCTCATTTCCGAAAATACGCGCGCCCGGCTGAAGAACGCCGAGCTGTACAAGATCCGTGTCGTCGACCGGGTGGCCGTGAAGGGCAAGAGCGCGCCGGTAACCGTGTACGAGGTCATGGACGGCGACCCCGAGGCGGTGCGCGAGGCCAAGCTGGCCGGCCTGGCCGATTATCAGACCGCCCTGGAGGCCTACAATGCCCAGGATTTCAAGGAGGCGCAGCGGTTGTTCAAGCTCTGCCAGAAGAACAATCCCAACGACAAGGTGCCCCCGATCTACGTCGAGCGCTGCAAGCACCTGATGAAGATGGGGCCCATCGAGAACTGGGACGGCGTCACGCGCCTGGAAACCAAGTAGGCGCGCCGCACCCTGCCGCGCTGTCCGCGCCGCGTGCCGCCCTGGAAGTGATTCGCCCGCGCCGAGGGCCGATCCGGTGCATGCGTCGGCGGACCTGGCGAGAGGCAACTCCGGGACGCCGGCGAGTGGCCTGGAGGCGGCTGTCCCGCTTATTTTTCCCAAACCACGGAGCGCAGCACGATGGATCAAGGCAGAATGAAGAACTTCTCGCGGCGCATCTTCACCGACATCGCGAGCACCATGATCACCGGGCTGGCCTACGTGGGCAGCAAGAACGGGCTGTTCAAGCTCATGGACGGCCGTGGCCCCATGACCGTGGACGACGTGGTGACGGCCAGCGGCCTGCATCCGCGCTACGTGGAGGAATGGCTCAAGGGCATGGTCTGCGCCGAGTTCCTGGACTACGACCCCCAGGCCCGCACCTACACCCTGCCCGCGGAGCACGCCTATTTCCTCAACGCCGAGGGCACGGATCATTTCATGACCGGGCTCTATGAACGCGCCCAATCCCTGCTCAGCGTGGCGCCCAAGGTGGCCGAGTTTTTCCGCGAGGGCGGCGGCATCCGCTTCAGCGACTACAGCGACGAGTTTCACAGCATCTCGGACAAGATGAACCGGGGCAACTACGAGCTGCGCCTGCCGACCCTGTGGATGGAGGAGATGCCCGACGTGCGCGCCAAGTTGACCGCGGGCGGGCGGGGGCTGGATTTCGGCTGCGGGGTGGGCCGGCCGCCCATTGCCCTGGCCAAGGCGTTTCCCAAATCGCACTTCGTGGGCGTCGATTCCCACACCCTCTCCATCGAGACCGCCCAGCGGCTGGCCAAGGACGAAGGCGTGAGCGACCGGGTGACCTTCCTCAACCAGCGCATCGACGATTTCGACAGCAGGGAGAAGTTCGACTTCATCTCTGCCTGCGACTGCGTGCACGACCTGGAGGATCCCCTGGGGACCTTGCGCAAGATTCACGATCTGCTGGCGCCCGCGGGCACGTTCTTCGTCATCGAGCCCAAGGTGGCCGATGAGCTGGAGGAGAACAAATCGCCGATTCCCACGATGTTCTACGGGTTCAGCATGTTCTATTGCATGACCCAGTCCCTGGCCAAGGGCGGTCCGGGACTGGGCACCTGCTACGGCACGGCCAACATGAAGCAGCTCATGCGCGAGGCGGGATTCAGCCGCTTCGACGTGCTCAATATCCGCAGCCCGGTCAACGTGTTCTACGCAGTGCGGCACTGAGCGCCGGCGACCCAACGCACCGGGATTCCGCAAAGCCGCGGCCGCCCGCGATGCGTCGTGCCCCGCCGCGCCGGCGCCCCGCGATCCATCTAACCAGGGAGTGATGCCATGAGTGCAGCAGCCAGCCGTTCCATCCTGCCGGGGGACTGGACCCGCGCCCGCGGATTTTCCCATGCCGTGCTCGCCCAGGGCACGCGCCTGCTGACCATTGCCGGGCAGATCGCCCTGCCCAAGGGCGCCGGCCAAGTCAATCCGGCCCACGATTTCGTGCAGCAATGGGCCATCGCCCTGGGCAACGTGGTGGAACTGGTGCGCGAGGCGGGAGGGCAACCGGAGCACATCGTCGTGCTGCGGGCATTCGTCACGGACATCGAGGAGTACCACGCGGCCATGCCGCGCCTGGGCGACTCGTGGCGGGCCAACATGGGCAGGCATTTCCCTGCCATGACCCTGGTGCAGGTGGCGGCACTGGACGACCCCCACGCCAAGGTGGAGATCGAAGGCCAAGCGTTCCTGCCCTGATCGGCCGGCAGACGCGTCCACACGCGCCTCGCCGGTCACGTGGAGCGCCGGCCGGCCCAGTCCGGGCACAAAGCGACGCAGGTGGGGATGGCCGCGCCGCGGCCCCTAGCCTTTGAGCGGCGGCACGTGGTGCGCGGCATGCGCCTCGGGGTCTTCCAACTCCACCTGCATGGACTCCAGCATGCGACTGACCAGGTTGTAGAAGCCCACCGTCAGGGTCAGCTCCACCACGTCCACCTCGCTGAGGAACTTGCGCAGAGTCGCGAAGGTGGCGTCGCTCACGCGCACATTGCGCGTCACCTCGTCGGTGTATTGCAGCACCGCGCGATCCTCCTCGCCGAACAGCCTGGAGGCGGACCAGCCGGAAATGGCGTCGATCTGCCCCTGGCTCACCCCGCAACGCAGGCCGATGGGCACGTGCTGGGTCCACTCGTAGTTGGCCTGGGTCAGGTAGCCCACGCGCAGAATGGCCAGCTCGCGCAGATAGGGCGACAGGTGGGCCTTCTCCAGGATCGCATTGCCGAAACGCAGGAAGGCTGGGCCGATGCGCGGGCTGACGAGCACCGTCTTGAAAATGTTCAGCACGGGCCAGCCGTTGCTTTCCATTTTTTCCATGATTTCGCGCACCTTGGGGTCGGCGCGTTCCTTGGTCATGAATTCGACGCGGGCCATGGGCCTCCTTGTCGGTGGGGGTTGTGCGGCAACGATGGCCGGTCGCCTCCGGCCGGGCCTGGCGCCGTGCGGGCCGCGTCACGGCACAGAGCACGGCAGCGGGCGAAGCCGAACGGCGTGAGACCAGAAGGATTTCCGCCCCCTTGCATAGCACGGCGCCGTGCCCAGGCAAATCGCGCGGCGGGCAGGCGGGCACCCTGGCCACGTGAACTCGTTGTACGCTCCCTGAACGGATTGCGTGGACGCGGTGTCTATTCATTACCCAACACCCACTTCCGGCCCGCGGCATCCTGAGTTGAGGGTGCCGCGGGCTGTGGTTTAGGGTACGGTTGGGCAGCGCTGCGCAAAGGTCCCCTGCGGCGCCGGTCGCACGGGGTGATGAACCACACCGGCGCCTCGGTCGGCGCGAAGAATTCGATCCCCCGGGAACAGCCTGGCGGGACAGGGCGTCACATCGGCAGCCCGCTGCACCCACGTTTTCCTGGCGAGCATGGCGATGCATCTCTTGCGGCAATTCCGGCTTCGGCGCCTGTGGCGCCAGGTGGGCCCGCACCTGGCCGCCGCGCCCCTGTGGCTGGCCCTCAGCGCCGGACCGGGGCCGGTCGGCGCCCAGACCTCGCAGGCCCCGGCGCGGAACGACGCGGTGCTGGCCACCGTGGACAAGGAATCCATCCGCCTGGAGGAAATCGAGGATCGGGAGATTCACGAGTTGCGCGAGCGACTGCACGAGGCCATGTCCCGCCGCCTGCACCGGGTGGCCGTCGAACGGCTGGCGCGCCGTCACCGGGGCATTTCACTGGAGCCGCCCGAGCCGGTCAACGAAGCACAGGTGCGCGAATTCTACGTCCGGAACGGCCTGGAGACCCGTGGCACCTACGAGCAGTTGCACGACCGCATCCGCCAGCATCTGCAGGAGCAGCAACGCCAGGCCTACCTGGAAAAGCAGTTCAGCGAGGGTGTGCGCCGCGGCTGGATCAAATCCAACCTGCACCCGCCGGGCGATTTCCTGATCAGCGTGTCCACCGCCAGCGCCTATATCCGCGGCAATCCCAAGGCCAAGGTGATGCTGGTGGAATTTTCCGATTTCCAGTGCCCGTTCTGCGAGCGGGCCCAGCCCACGCTGACGCGCCTGCGACAGCTCTACGAGGGTCGGGTGGCTTTTGCGTACCGGCACTTTCCGCTGCCCTTCCACACCGAGGCCGACGAGGCGGCGCTGGCCGTGGAGTGTGCCCGGGACCAGGACCGCTTTGAGCCTTATCACGCCCTGCTGTTCGAGAACCGCGCCAAGCAGTACGTGCCCGATCTCAAACGCTACGCGGTGGCCGTGCAGATGCCGGACCAGGCCTCCTTCGAGCGCTGCCTGACGGACAAGAAGCACCAGCAGCGCTTGAACGCGGATATCGAGGACGGCATGGCCATCGGAGTCTCCGGCACCCCCACGTTCATCGTGGGCGGCTATGACGAGCGCACGCGCCAAGTGCGCGGCGAGCTGTTTTCCGGCGCCCTGCCGGAGCAGGAGTTCGTCGCCCGCATTGACAAGTATCTGCTCCGCATTGCCGCCGACTGATGCGCACCGCCGTGCTGGGGCTGCTGTGCTTTGTCGTGCTTTGGCCGGGCTCCGCGCCGGCGGCGCCGCCCGATGCGCTGCTCGCCCCGTCCAGCCTGCGCCAGTCCTTGAGCGAGGCCTTTGCGCCCGAACCCTCCGCGCCCCTGCATCTCGCAGCCCTGCTGCAACCGCCTCACGCGTCGCCCGGCGGCCAGGTCACGTTGCGCCTGGAGGGGTCGCTCGCGGCGGGCTTCTATGTCTATGCGGGCCCCGCGCTGCCCCAGCCGGGGCCCGGCGCGCTGCGTGTCGAATGGAGCGCCTTGCCGGCGCCCGCCGTTGGCACGCTGCGCAAGGCCCCCCCGCAACGCATCCACGATCCGCTGTACGAGGCTGAGGCCGACGTTTACCGCGGTGCGTTCTGGCTCGAACAGACGCTGCGCATTCCGCCGTCCCTGGCGCCGGGCACCTATCCCGTAGCAGGCCGGGTGGCCTACCAGGTCTGCGACGGAAAGATCTGCAGCGTCACACGGCATGTGCCCTTTCAGGCCCTGCTTACCGTGGACTAGATCTGGTGCGTCGGGCCGCGGAGCAAGGCGCAGCCAGCGAGGGTTGAAGATTCCGGCAAAAATCCATAGGGTTGCACGTCTCCCACGCACAGGGACGCGCACAATCCCCCCAATGGATGCCATGGAAAACCGCAAACCCGTCGATATTCTCGATCACCTCACCGGCGGCGGCACGACCGCTATCAGCTTCGGCCAGTTGAACATGGACTTCACCTTGCGCGTGCCGTCCTTTGTGGGCACGTGCCTGTCGGTGGTCACGGCCGACCTGAACCGCCACTTCGACGTGCTGCGCCTGCGCGGACACGGCACGGCGTTGATCCTGTACTACTTCGAGGCCGAGCCCGACGTGCATCCGCTGGCCGTCAGCCGCCCCCTGGAGGAGGCGCACACCGCCACGCTGTACCGGGTGCCGGCGCAGGACCGCACGCCGGAAGCGGCCGGCGCCGACCGGCTGGTGGTGGACGAGCGCTTCGACCTGCACGGCTTCGCCCGCCAGAGCGGCATCAACGCCCTGGGCATCGGCGAGGGCGGCGGGCGCGTGCACGCCGGGCGGGCGCGCATGCTGCAGATCATCACGCGCCCCCTGGCCCCGCCCGGCGAGCGCCAGGTGACCGAGGTGCCCGCCGAGCTGCGGCGCCTGCGCGAGCATGCGTGGAGCGGGCCCTACCCCACCCTCACCGCCCTGATGGCCGAGCCGGAGGGCTTCAGCGTAGTGGACGCCGCGCCGCCGCCTGGCGGCTTTGCCGTGTGGGGCGTGGGCAACACGGACATCAACCAGCACGTGACCGTGACCGAATACCTGATGGACATGGAAAACCATTTCTACCTGCTGCTGAACCTGGCCGGACTGCCCCTGCGCGAACACCGCATCACGCGCACGCGCTGCCTGTTCCGCAAGCCGTACTTTCCCGGCATGCGCTATCGGGTGCAGGGCCGGCTGTACCGCCGGGGCGACCGGTCGCGCTGGCAAGGCGGGCTGTACGAGGTGGACGCCGAGGGCGGCTCCGCGCCGCGACCCTCGGTGTTCGGCTGCTACGAGGGTGAATTCTCGCAGGCGCAGGGCTGACCCCGGCGCCGCCGCCCCGTCCCATCATCGCTAAGGAGGAGGCCCATGGAATCGGCCAGTTTCCAGGGATTCGACATCGCCATGCACGATCCGGGAATCGCCCTGATCACCTTCAACCAGCCGCAGACGCTGAACGCGTTCACGCACCGCTGCAAGCGCGACCTGGTGGAGACGCTGACGCAGATTCAGATGGACGACACGGTGCGCGTGGTGGTGTTTACCGGGGAGGGCAAGGCGTTTGTCGCGGGCGACAACATCTCCGCATCGTTGCCCGCCCATGATCCCGCCCGTTCCCGCGTGGGCGACATTCCGCGTGGCCATCACAATGCCCTGGGCACTTACAACGGTCTGCGCGCGCTTTCTCAGCCGGTGAACACGGCCGTGCGCGGCCTGGACAAGCTGACGATCGCGGCCATCAACGGCTTTGCCATCCAGACCGGGTTATCGCTGGCGTTAGCCTGCGATTTTCGCCTGGCCTCGCCCGCCGCCAAGCTGGGCAGCGCCACGCTGCGCTTCGGTCTGCTGCCGGACGAGGGAGGGCAATACCTGCTGGTGCAGCACCTGGGCCTGGCGCGCGCCATGGACTTCCTCATGCGCAACCGCATCGTCTCGGCGGCGGAGGCGCACGAGCTGGGGCTGGTGCACGAGATCGTCGCCGCGGAGCGCTTGGTGCCCCAGGCCATCGAGCTGGCGCGGGAGCTGGCCAACGGTCCGCAGGCGGCCATGCGCATGCTCAAGCGTTCCATCTACAACGCGGCGGAGCTGACCTTCGGCCAGGCCCTGGACGAGATCGCCTCCAAGACGGCGGTGACCGACCACCATGCGGACGCCCTGGAGGGTATGCAGGCCTTCAGCGAGAAGCGCAAGCCGCGCTTCAACCGCTGGCTGGAGCAGGGCTGAACGGCCAGTCAGGGCGCGATGCGCCGTCCGCGGCGCGTCGGCCGATACGAGCGGGCCTGCGCCCGGGGATGCCCCGCGCGAGGGAGTTGCGGGCAGTTCAGGAGAACCACAGACCGCCGTTGGGGCTGATGCACTGCCCCGTGACGTAGCCGGCCTGCTCGGAGCACAGGTAGGCGATGGCCGCGGCGATGTCCTCGGGCTTGCCGAAGCGCTTGGCCGGATTGCCCCGGCGCATCTTCTCCAGTTGCTCCGGGGGCAGCGATTTGAGGATGTCCGTCTCGATCACCCCGGGCAGGACGCAGTTGGCCGTCACGCCGCGCGAGGTGTTCTCCAGGGCGACGGTGCGCACCAGCCCGATCAGCGCGCCCTTGGCCGCCGCATAGGACGAGCCGTTGCGCAGGCCGATCGTCGCCGCGATGCTGGAGGTGACCACGAGGCGCCCCCAGCCCGCCTGGCGCATGGGGCCGATGGTCTCGCGCAGCCAGTGGTACGCCCCCTCCACGTGCACCCGCAACTGATCCAGCAGATTGGCCTTGTTCTCGTTGTGGAAGGGATTGGTCTCCCCGGCGGTGCCCGCGTTGGAGACCGTGACCAGCGGCGTGCCCAGCTTGGCATTGATCGCCGCCACGGCCCGCTTGACGGCGTCGTAGTCGGTGACGTCCACGGTGAGCGCCAGGGCGCGGCGCCCCAGGGCGCGCACCTGCTGCGCGGTGTCCTGGGCCC
This sequence comes from Candidatus Lambdaproteobacteria bacterium, assembly GCA_016199125.1. Classification (GTDB taxonomy): domain Bacteria; phylum SAR324; class SAR324; order SAR324; family JACQKK01; genus JACQHH01. The sequence goes on along the minus strand of JACQHH010000158.1, from coordinate 4,220 downwards.
CCTGGGCCTTGAGGTCCACGACGGCCACGTCCGCGCCGTCCTCGGCCAGCATGCAGGCCGTGGCGCGGCCAATGCCGCCGCCGCCGCCCGTCACGATGGCCACCTTGCCGCTCAGGGTTCCACGCACCATCACCATCGGCACACCTCTGCTGGTTGGATTGTCGGTTGTTCGCCCGCCAACCCGCCGCCGGGCCCCCGCGGGGCCTGCGCCGGGCGCCCGCGCCGCGGGGCGTCGCGCCACAATTGCACTACGGAGGAGGGAATTCAACCGCCTGCGCCGCGCGCCGTGGGCCAAGGCGCCGGCGGGCGGCACCTGCTCCGCGCCGGGCGCAAAGTCGTTAACATTTGCGTGCAAACCTGTTTAAGATGGGCACCCGACACCGCCGCGCGGCCAGGCCGCCGCGCGCCGCACATTGCCTGGCCGTCCGCCGCCGGGGGGGCGCAAGGCGCCCGCCCGCCGCGTCGGCGCGGAATCGATCAAGGAGCGCAATCCCATGGCCACGCAGCAGACCGCCACCTCGGTGCAGCTTAACAAGTACAGCGCACGTATCACCCAGCCCAAGTCCCAGGGCGCGTCTCAGGCCATGCTCTACGGCACCGGGCTCACCGATGCGGACATGGGCAAGCCGCAGGTGGGCATCGCCACGGTGTGGTATGAGGGCAACACGTGCAACATGCACCTGGACAAGCTGGGGGACAAGGTCAAGGAGGGCGTGCGTGCCGCCGGGCTGGTGGGCTTCCAGTTCAACACGGTGGGCGTGAGCGACGGCATGTCCATGGGCACCACCGGCATGCGCTATTCCCTGCAGTCGCGCGACCTGATCGCCGATTCCATCGAGACGGTCATGGCCGGGCAGTGGTACGACGCCAACATTTCCATCCCCGGCTGCGACAAGAACATGCCCGGCTGCATCATGGCCATGGCCCGGCTCAACCGCCCCAGCCTGATGGTCTATGGCGGCACCATCCGCCCCGGCAAGAGCAGGATCGGCGAGGTGCTGGACGTGGTCTCGGCCTTCCAGAGCTTCGGGCAGTATCTGGCCGGCAGCATCGACGAGCCGACGCGCCAGGACATCGTGCACCATTCCATTCCCGGCGCCGGCGCCTGCGGCGGCATGTACACGGCCAACACCATGTCCTCGGCCATCGAGGCGCTGGGCATGAGCCTGCCCTATTCCTCCTCCACGCCGGCGGTGGACCCGGGCAAGCTGGACGAATGCTTCCGCGCGGGGGCGGCCATCCGCCACCTGCTGGAGCACGACATCAAGCCGCGCGACATCATGACCCGCGAGGCCTTCGAGAACGCCATGGTGCTGGTGATGGTGCTGGGAGGCTCCACCAACGCCGTACTGCACCTGATCGCCATGGCGCGGGCGGTGGACGTGAAGCTGGGCATCGACGACTTCCAGGCCGTCAGCGACCGCACCCCTTTCCTGGCCGACCTCAAGCCCAGCGGCAAGTACGTGATGGAGGATCTGCACAAGGTGGGCGGCACGCCCGCGGTGATGAAGTACCTGCTGCAGCGCGGGGTGCTGCATGGCGAGTGCCTGACCGTGACGGGCAACAGCGTGGCCGAGAACCTCAAGGACGTGCCGGGGCTCAGCCCGGGCCAACAGGTGATCCGGCCCTGGGAGCAGCCCATCCAAAAGAACGGGCACATCCAGATTCTGCGCGGCAACCTGGCCCCGGAGGGCTCGGTGGCCAAGATCACGGGCAAGGAGGGCACCCACTTCGCCGGGCAAGCCCGCGTGTACGACGGCGAGGAGGCCATGCTCAAGGCGCTGGAGGCGGGCCGGATCAAGAAGGGCGACGTGGTGGTGATCCGCTACGAAGGGCCCAAGGGCGCCCCCGGCATGCCCGAAATGCTCACGCCCACCTCGGCCATCATGGGCGCCGGCCTGGGCGCCGACGTGGCCCTGATCACCGACGGGCGCTTCTCCGGCGGCTCCCACGGCTTCATCATCGGCCACATCACTCCCGAGGCTCAAGAAGGCGGGCCCATCGGTCTGTTGCGCGACGGGGACCGCATCGTGATCGACGCCGACAGCAAGACCATCGACGTGGAGCTCGACGAGAAGGAGCTGGCGAAGCGCCGCAAGACCTGGCGGGCGCCGCCCTACAAGGCCACGCGCGGCACCCTGTACCGCTACATCAAGACCGTCAAATCGGCCTCCGAAGGCTGCGTCACCGACGAATAGGCCGGCGCCTGCGGCGCGCCGCAGCGGGGGGCCCACCGGACGAAACAGCATGAGCGCATCGAGTCCCTACAAGCGTAACCAGCGTCGCGTGCTGCTGGTGGCGGCACTGCTGCTGCTGCTCTACAGCGCATGGCTGCGCTGGGGAGGGGAGCGGCCGCGCGTCACCGGTCCGCAGCCGGTGGAACGGGTGCAGATACCGTCCACCCTGGGCGGAGCGGCGTCGTCGCGGCCGGCGCTCCCGTCGGCAGGCGACGCGGGCGGCGGCGGGCGCTGAGCCGTCGGTGGCGCGTGACGGCTAGGTGCGCAGCGCTCGTTCCACGAATTCCAGCCGGTCCTGGCCCCAGAACAGCTCCTCGTCGACGATGTAGGTGGGCACGCCGAAGACATTGCGCGCGATGGCCTCGCGGGTGTTGGCGGCGTAGATCTGCAGGTAGCGGGACTCCGCGGCGCGGTCGACGAATTCCGGACGGTCATAGCCCGCCGCCACGGCAATCTGACGCAGGGCCACGGGATCCTCGATGTTGCGTTCCTCGGCCCACACGCCCTTGAGGATGCCCCCGATCAGGCCGCCGGGATCTGCGCCGGCCTCCATGGCTGCAATCACCGCGCAGGCCGCCAGCTTGCCGGGAACCGGAAAGAACTGCGGTTGCAGGTTCAACGGCAGGCCCAGGTGATCGCGCCAGCGCTTGAGCTCGGCCAGGCGATAGGCCTGCCGCTGCGGCGGACGCTGGTTCAGGGGCAACCCCCCGGAAACGGCGAACACGTCCAGCGCATCGATGGGCTTGTAGTTGAGCACCGCGCCGTGACGCTGCGCCATCTCCAGCATCCGGGCATGGCCCAGGTAGGTGAACGGCGACGTGGTGGCGAGATAGTAGTCGACGGTCTTGCCCATTGGCTTCGATCCTGTGCTGAGTCAGCGCCCTGGGGCCAACTGGCGGCGGGCTTTCTCCCCGCGCGCGAGACATGCCGGCGCATGGCGCGCGGCTGGCGCGCGTCGGCCATTTCACGGCGCGGAACCGTTTCGTGCCCGCCGCGACGATCCTCATGCCGCACCGGCGGGCGCCCGGCAATTCCTTGACCTTGGGCAACCTGCCGCGGCGTCACCCTCCTTGCGGAGCGATTGACCATGCTCCACCCTGCGACTGCCGGCGGTGCCGCGCGCTTTGCCCTGGAAGACGGCTATCAGGCTGTGAGCCGGCTGTACCATGCCTATCTGACCGGGCTGATCCTGGCCACCGTGACGCGGCGCGGCAACGCGGATGCGGCGGAGCTGATGTTCCAGACGTTCCGTCGCCAGCACCTGGAAAAGTTCCTGCCGGGCCTGAAATTGCTGGGTCTGGATAAGTTGCCGCATGCGGTGGCCTGTGCGCAATACCATTACCTCTCCAATCACCTGGGCGGGGTGAAAGTGGAATACGTCTACGAGTCCGACCGCAAGGCCTGGGTGCGCTATCTGCCGCCGCGCTGGATCTTTCATGGCACGGCCATCTGCGCCATTCCCAGCGAAGCCTCGCGGGCCATGCTGCGGGGCTGGCACGCGCACAATGGCGTGTCGCTGGGCAATCCGCGCCTGGGCTTCGTGTGCACCGCGCAGACGGTGGATGGCCAGTACGGGCTGGAGGGCTACTACTACGAATACGACCACGATCTGACCCCCGACGAGCGCCTGCGCTTCGCGCCCGGGGAGGTGGGCCCGGACTTCGATCCGCACGCGGTGCCTCGCGCCGAGGGCGCCGACTGGCCGGCCGAGCGCCTGCGCAAGGTGGAGCGCAACTACGCCATGGCTTACGTGCGCACCGTGCTGCCCGTGCTGGCCATGCTCTTCGGCCCGCAGCAAGGCGGCGGCCTGGGCGCGGCGGCGGGGCGGCTGATCGGCATGCAGCTCTACGACGAGGTGGCCGCGCTGCTGGGCATCCGCGACAGCACGCCCGAGGCCTTCGGCGAGCTGCTGGTGCGCATTTGCACGGCCCAGGGAGATCGGGCCGTCTGGCGTGCGGAGCGAGACACGGTGCTGGTGGAGCT
>JACQHH010000159.1 GCA_016199125.1 Candidatus Lambdaproteobacteria bacterium | reverse complement strand
TCCCGGGCTGCCGCCGCCCTGTTCGCTCGCCGCGCCGTAGGGATCGCTGCCGCCCTTGCCTTCTGCGCTGCCGGCACCCTGCTCGCTCGCCGCGCCGAAGGGATCGCTGCCGCCCTTGCCTTCTGCGCTGCCGCCGCCCTGTTCGCTCGCCGCGCCGAAGGGATCGCTGCCGGCCTTGGCTCCTGCGCGCCGCACGGGCTTGTTCGGGGACGCAGCGGAAAGCTGGGGGATTGCCTTGGAGCCCACAGGCGGCGGGCCCCCGGTGGCCGCATCGGCGAACAGCCCGCCCTGCTCCGACAAAGTCGCGATTTCCGCGCGCACCTCGGGCTGGGTAAGAATGAAAGCCGACGTGCGCTCCGAGTATCCGGAGATCTGGTTCTGCTGGAAGCGGCGGAACACGCGGCGCGTGTTGACCAGGTCGTCGGTAATCTTCTCCGCGCTGATGCGCTCGATCTGGGTGTTGACCAGCACGAGCACGGGAAGCAGCGTCACCACCAGCAGCAGGGCAAAGGCGAGCAGCAACTTGTGGCGAAAGCGCAGGTTCATGGGATGCCGTGGATTTTGCCAGATGCAGCGTGTTTCGCTAGATTAGCATACCGGCAGCGGCCATGAGCGGCGGCGATGCCAGCCGCGGCAGGCGCCCTTCGCCGGTAGAACAGCCAGATTGCTTTCGTATCATGACCATCGCAGCCACCGTCCTCAGGCGGCACGGTTGCGTCAGCCAGGACGTGTGCACATGCCCCACCGGATCGCCATGCTGCTAAGCTGTCTGGTCGTGGCGATCGGCACATGGCCCGCTGCGGCGTGCGCCAGTGGGGCCACGCTGACCGGGTCGGTGGAGCTGTGGGAGCCCACGGACGGGCGGCCCGTGAAGATGGCGTCGCACGAGAACGCCGTGATCTTCGTGGCCGGGTTCCGCGAAGCGCCGCAGCCCGGCCGGCACCCCCAACTGATCCAGAAGAACAAATCCTTCTCCCAGCGGGTGCTGGTGGTGACCCAGGGGGAGACCGTGGAGTTTCCCAACCACGACCCCATCTTCCACAACGTGTGGTCCAAGTCAGGCGCGCGCTCCTTCGATCTGGGGCTCTATCGCTCCCCGGAGGCCAAGCCGGTCGAGTTTCCCAACCTGGGCATCGTGACGGTATTCTGCAACATCCACGCGGAGATGATCGCCAGCATCCTGGTGCTGCCCAACAACAAGTTCGCCGTCAGCGACGCCCACGGGGCCTACCACATCGAGGGCATCCCGCCCGGCCGGCACCTGGTCTATGCCTGGGTGGAAGGCGCCGTGCCGGTCAAGCGCGAGGTGGACTTTGCCGATGGCGCGCGGGTGACGCAGCAGTTCCAGTTGCTGTTGCAGCGCATTCCCTTGCGGCACCTGGACAAGGACGGCAAACCGTACAAGAGCTACAGCAACTGAGGCGCGGGGGGGGCCAGGCGGCTGACATGGGCGCGGCAACGCAGAGCTGGAAGGTGTACAGGGCCGTGGGGAGCCTGGTGCTGGCGGCGGCACTGCCCTGGCTGGCGGCCTGCGCCGACGATGGCGCCGGTGCGGCCACCACGGGCCTGCCGGGCACCTACGTAGGCACGCGCACCCAGGGCACGCCCAGCGTGCCTTTTCGCGGCGATCCAGCGATGCAGGCTGCCCCGGACGGATTCGGCACGGCGGGTCTGGTGGAAACCCGCGCAGCCCATGCCACCACCGGCAACATGACGCTCACGTTTGACGTGGATGGCGACGGGGCGACCACGGGCCGCATCGACATCGATGCGGACATCTGCTGGACGGCGTTCCTGGGACATACCGCTGAGCAGAAACCCCAGACCGCCGACCTGGGCATCAGAATCGACGAGTTATTCGGTAAAGTGTACTTCGAGTACGAGTCGCCCCTGGTGGCCGGGAGCCTGGTGCGCTTCGTGGCCCCCTTTCCACCCGGGGTCAACTGGAGCGGCAGCTATGACGGCTCCCTGTGCCTGACCGAGGAGCCGGGAGAGAATACCTGGGTGGGCAATTTCACGGCGGTCAAGCAATGATCCGTGGCACCGTGACGCGGCCCGCGCCTTTAATCATGATCGCATCGCCCATGGCAGGTTCCCCAATGGCAAAGCTCCCGACTCCCTCTCCGGCTACGGCGGCCCGGCATCTGCTCGCGGCCGTCGCTGTGGTCGTGCTGGCGTGCGCGGCCGGGCCCGCCGCAGCCCAGGCCCCGGCGGGGGGCGATCCCTTCGGGCAGTCGCAGCTCGCAGACCCCATCGTGGCGGGCGCCGCGGGCACGGGCGCGCCCCTGCTCACGGTGAGCGGCTTCCTGGACGTGGGCGCCGTGCTCATCACCCAGTCCGGGCCCAAGGCCACGGGCGGAGACCTGAGCTGGGCCTTCGGCAACAGCCAGTTCACCTTCTTCTCGCAGTCCCAGACTTTCACGGTGAATGAACTGGATCTGAACTTCGACGCCCAGCGGGAGCAGGGCAACGTGCTCTACGCCGCGCGGGCCAGCATCGACTTCTATCCGTCGCGGGACAGCGAGGCCTATAGCGTCGCGGCCACCGACCGCGAATTCGACGTGGACGAGGCCTTTGTCTCGGCCACCCTGCGGCACCTGGGCCATACGCGCATCGTGCTGGGGCGGGCGCCGGGTTTCGTGACCCTCGAACAGCAGGAGGGCGACGCGCCGGAGGCCCGGCTGATCGGCCATTCCTATGTGTACCTGGCCGGTGGCGGCTATCCTTTCGGGCTGCAGGTCATCGCCTGGCCGGTGCAGGCCGTGGCCCTCAAGTTCGGCATGGCCAATGGCGGATTGGGGGCCTACAGTTTCTACCCCGGGGACAACTCCACGCTGAACCGCCCGGTCGCCCGCGACGACGACCGCAAGAGTACCGCGGACCGATTGAACGCCAAGACCGTGTATGCCGCGGCGGAATGGACCGCTTTCGACCGGCCCGCGGAGACCGGCACGCTGCGCCTGGGCCTGGCCGCCGCCCAGAATCCCGGGCTGACCTGGAACGCCCTGGCGGCACGGGCGGAGCCCTATGCGTTCAGCAATCTCTACGTAGCCTATCGTTTCGGTGCGTTCGAGGTGCGCAGCGAGGCGGCGACGTTCAGCGCCTACTTTGAGACCGGGCTGGGCGCCTTCGAGGCGTCCCTGTGGACGGCGCTGCTGAGCTGGTACGTGGATGCGTCGCACCTGTTGACCCTGCGCGCTGAGGGCATCGCCTTCAAGTCCGACCGCGACGCCGCGGTCGCCGGCACGGGCAGCAAGGCCGGACTGTCGTACCGCTGGCGCCTGGCCGACGGCGTCGTGCTCAAGGCGGAGGCGCTGCGTGAAACGCAGACGCCCCAATACTGGCAGCCCACTCTGGGCGAGGCCTTGACCACGGACGTGCTGGCGGCAAGCTGGGTTTACGCATTCTAGCACCCGGCGCCTGCGGCGACGCAATCGGGGCGCGGGCGACACGCGGAGCGCCGCTCAGCCCCACACTTCGCGCGCCGTGTCGATGACCAGCCTGAGCTTGGCAATCTCGTCGGCTTCGCTGACGCGGTTGCCCTCCACCGTGCTGGAAAATCCGCACTGAGGGCTCAAGGAAAGATCGTCCAGCGCCATGAAGCGCGCGGCCTCGTCGATGCGCCGCTTGAGCAGGTCCTTGGGCTCCAGCGCCGAGACCTTGCTGGACACCAGCCCCAGCACCACTTTCTTGCCCTTGGGCACGAAACGCAGGGGGCGAAAATCCCCGGAGCGCTCGTCGTCGTATTCCAGGAAGTAGCCGTCCACGGCCATTTCCCCGAAGAGCGCCTCGGCCACCGGCTCGTAGCCGCCCTCGGCCACCCAGGCGCTCTGGAAATTTCCGCGGCAGAGGTGGATGCACACGGTCATGTCCTTGGGCCGCCCTGCGATGGCCTGGTTGATGAGCTGCGCATAGCGCCGCGGCAGCGCGTCGGGATCCTCGCCGATCTCCCGCGTGCGGGCGCGCATCGCCTCGTCGCAGAGATAGGCCAAGTTGGTGTCGTCGAGCTGCACATAGGTGCAGCCCAGCTTGCCCAGCGCCGCCAGCTCCTCCCGGTAGGCCTGGGCCAGGTCTGTGAAGAAATCGTCCATCTGCGGATAGGCCGTCTTGTCCACGCCCTGACGCCCCCCGCGGAAGTGCAGCATGGTGGGCGAGGGGATGCACACCTTGGGCGTGCGCCGGGTGACCGACTTGAGGAACGCGAAATCGTCGGTCACGATGCCCCTGGTGCGGCGCAACTTGCCCTCCACGGTCAACCGCGGCGGGGAGAATTCCACCTCGCGGTCCCGGCTGTGGAACTTCACGGGCAGCCCGCCGCTCACCTTGACGCCTTGCAGCTTTTCCAGGAAATCCACGTGAAAGAACGTGCGGCGGTATTCGCCGTCGGTGACGGCCTGCAGGCCCACGTCCTCCTGCAGCTTGACGGCCCGGCGGATGGCCGCGTCCTCCACCTCCTTGAGCGCCGGGTAGGGAATTTCGCCACGGTGATGCCTGCCGCGCGCCGCGAGCAACTCCGGGGTGCGCAGCAGCGACCCCACGTGATCGGCCCTGAACGGCGGCTTGCTGGGTTGGGTGCTCATGGTGTGGCCTCCTCAAAGTGGTTCGTCGGCGGCCGGCGCGCCGCGCAGACGCCACGGCCGGCCGAAGGTGTGCCCAATGGTGCGCCGACCATGGGGCGGTACAAGGCTGTGCACGATGCCGGCGGAGCCTGGTGCGCGTGCAATGCGCCTCGCCTGCCGGCGGCGCTCACACGCCCAGGAAGCGGTGCAGCACGGCCTGATCCGCGCGCAACTCGGCCGAGCGTCCGCTCCAGGCCACGGCGCCCTTCTCGATGATGTAATGGCGGTCCGCGATGCGGGTCAGCGCCTCCACGTTCTTGTCGATGACCAGGATCGATTCCCCCTCGGCCTTGAGGTTCTCCAGGCAGCGCCAGATTTCCGCGCGGATCAGCGGGGCCAGTCCCTCTGTGGCCTCGTCCAGGATCAGCAGGCGCGGATTGGTCATCAGCGCGCGCCCCCTGGAGAGCATCTGCTGCTCGCCCCCGGAGAGCTGGTTACCCATGGCCGCGACGCGTTGGGCCAAGCGCGGGAACATCTCCAGCACCCGCCCCAACGTCCAGCGTCCGGTGCCCCGCTCCCGGCGCGCGGTGGCCAGCAGGTTTTCGCGCACGGACAGGTTGGGGAAAATCTGCCGGCCCTCGGGCACGAGACCCAGGCCCAGCTTGGCGATGCGGAAGGGCGGCAGGCCGCGCAGGTCGCGCCCCTCGAAGCGGATGCTGCCGGCGTGGGCGCGGGTCATGCCCATGATGGCGCGCACGGTGGTGGTCTTGCCCATGCCGTTGCGGCCCATCAGCGTCACCACCTCGCCCGGCTCCACGCGCAGGTGCATGCCGAACAGCACCTGGCTCCGGCCATAGGCGGCTTCCACGTCTTGCAATTCGAGCATGCTCCCCTGTCGGGCGAGTGGGCGACCCGGCCCGCGCCGCGTGACCGGCGGCGGAGCGCGGGGCCGCGCGGTGCTAAGCGGTCGAGACGGCGTCGCCCAGGTAGGCCTGACGCACTTCCTCGTTGCCGCGAATTTCCTCCGGCGTGCCGGTGGCGATGGCGCTGCCATATTCCAGCACGGTGATGCGATCGGCCAGGGCGAACACGGCGTCCATGTCGTGCTCGATGAGCAGGATCGTCAGGCGTCCCTTCAGCGCACGCAGCGTCTGCACCATGCGCGCCGATTCCTCGGGCCCCATGCCGGCCATGGGCTCGTCCAGCAGCAGCATGCCGGGCCCGGTGGCCAGGGCCATGGCGATCTCCAACTGGCGCTGCTCCCCATGGGCCAGGTTGGAGGCCAGCACGTCGGTCCGCGCCCCCAGGCCCACTTGCCCCAGCGCCCGCCGGGCCGGCAGATGCAATGCCGGATCGCCGCGGGCCTCGCGCCAGAAGCGGAAGGAGTGGCCCGAGTGGGCCTGGATGGCCAGCGCCACATTGTCCAGGGCCGAAAACTCCAGGAACAGGTTGGTGATCTGGAACGAGCGCGCCAAGCCCAGGTGCGAACGTCGCGGGGTGGAGAGAGCAGTGATGTCCCGCCCGCGAAAATGTATGCGCCCGCGGTCGGGCCGCAGCTCGCCGGTGATCTGGGCGATGAGCGTGGTCTTGCCGGCTCCATTAGGGCCGATCACGGCGTGAATCTCTCCGCTGGCAATCTCCAGAGTCAAGTGGTCCGTGGCCAGCAGCCCGCCGAAGGACTTGACCACATTGTCGATGCGCAGGGCGGCGGTCAGCGCCGGCCGGGCGGGTCCGTCGCCCGCCGCCGAGGCGAGGCCCGGCAGAGGTCCCTGCGAGCCGGCCGCAGCGGTCGGGGCGCCGGCCGACCCGTCCGCGGAAAAATGGCGCGCCAAGCCGCCTTCGGGCCCGCTGCGATGGTCCTGCCTCGCGGAGCGTCCGCCGAAAAAGGGCAGCACCACGCCCCGCGCACCGCCCAAGGCGCCCAGCAGGCCGTCGATGCCCCCCCGGGCAAAGATCACCACCACAATCAGCAGGGGCCCGAAGATGACCTGCCAGTGCTCGGTGATGCTCGAAAGCAGCTCTTCCAGGAACAGGAAGGCCACTGCGCCCACCACCGGGCCGAACAGCGTGCCCATGCCCCCCAGCACCACCATGATGATCAGATCGCCGGACTTGATCCAGTGCATCATGGACGGACTGACGAATGTGTCGTGGTTGGCCATCAGCGCCCCGGCGAATCCGCACAGCCCCCCCGCGATGACGAAGGCGGTGAGCTTATAGGAATAGGTGGGAAACCCGATGGCCTGCATGCGCCGCTCGTTGGAGCGCGCCCCGGCGATGGCCCGCCCGAAACGCGAGCCGATCAGGCGCCAGCTCAGCCACAGGGCCACGAGCAGCGCCACATAGGACACGTAGTACAGGGTCACGTCGTCGCCCAGATTCACCAGCCCGGAGAAGTCGCTGGTGGTGTAGAGCGTCAGGCCATCGTCGGCGCCGTAAACCTCCAGGCCCACGGCCGAGAAATACAGCATCTGTCCGAAGGCCAGGGTGATCATGATGAAGTACACGCCGCGGGTGCGCAGGCAAATGGCTCCGATCGCCAGGGCCACCAGCGCCGAGATGAGCATGGCCAGCGGAAATTGCAGCCAGCCCGAAGCCAGCCAGCCGATGCCATCCTCCAGCGCATGGAAGGTGCAGATGCCCACCACGTATCCGCCGATGCCCAGGTAGGCCGCATGGCCGAAGCTGACCATGCCCCCGTAGCCCAGGATGAAATTCAGGCTCACCGCCGCGATGGCATGGATCAGCACGCGCGAAAACAGGTCGATGTAGAATACCTCGTCGCTCCACACGGCCAGCGGCGGCAACACCGCCAGGGCCGCCAGCAGGGCGACGATGAATCCCTCCTTGAATCCGATGCGCATGAGACAACCGCCCGCGTGAGTGCGCCGGGTGGCCCGCTTCGGGCCGCGGCGCTTGCCACGGGCCGTGCGGGCCGTACCGCGGGCAACGGTGGCGCGGTGCAGACCTAGCCCGCGTGGGCCGGAAACAGCCCCTGAGGCCGCAGCACCAGCACGATGGCCATGATGAGATAGATCATCATGGACGACAGAGCAGGGGCCGCCGTGGAGGCCACCAGCTCCGAGAAAAACAGCTTGAGCAGGTCGGGGATGTAAGAGCGCCCCAGCGTGTCGATCAGCCCAACGATGATCGCCGCCACGAACGATCCGCGGATGGAGCCGATGCCCCCGATGACGATCACCACGAAGCTGGGGATCAGGATGTGCTCGCCCATGCCGATCTCCGCCGTCTGCACCGTGGCCGTGAGCAGCCCGGCCAGCCCGGCCAGCCCGGCGCCCAGCCCGAAGACCAGCGTGTAGAGCAGGCGGATGTCCACCCCCAGGGCCCCCACCATCTCGCGATTCGTGGCGCCCGCGCGGATGAGCATGCCCAGACGGGTGCGGGCGATGAGCACGTACAAGCCCAGCGCCACCAGCAGCCCGATGCTGATGGTCATGATGCGATACGTGGGATAGGGGATGCCCAGGATCTGCACATGGGTCTTGAGCAACGCCGGCAGGGGAATGGCGCGCCCCGCCGATCCCCACACGATGCGCACGGCCTCGTTGAAGAACAGGATCAGGCCGAAGGTGGCCAGCACCTGGTCCAGGTGATTGCGGTCGTAGAGCGTGCGCAGCGCCACCAGCTCCACCACGATGCCCAGCGCGATCGCCGCCGGCACCGCCAGCAGCGCGCCAAACAGGAAGCTGCCCGTCCAGTCCGCGAGGCTGGCGCAGAAGAAAGCCCCCATCATGAACAGGGAGCCGTGGGCCAGGTTGACCAGGTCCATGATGCCGAAAATCAGCGTCAGCCCCGCAGCCAGCAGGAACAGCAGCGTTCCCAACTGGAACCCGTTGAGGGTTTGCTCGAACAACAGCAGCCAGTTCATGCCGAAATCGCGTGCTCAGGTTCAGGGGCCAGCGGGGTGGCACAGTGGACAACGGGGCGGGACCGCACCCGGTCGGCACACCGTCGCCGCGGCGGAGGCACGTGATCGCGCGCCGCCGCCACGGCTGGGCGGTGTTACATCTTGCACTCCGAGGCGTAGGGATCCTGATGATCCTTCAGCACGACCCTGATGGTGCGGGTCGTGTATTCCCCGGCGTCGTTCTTCACCGCTTCCCGCAAGTAAAAGTTCTGGATGGGGAAGTGGTTGTTGCCGTAGCGGAACTTGCCGCGCACGCTGGGGAAATCGGCTTTCTCCATGGCGGCGCGCATGGCGTCCTTCCTGGTCAGGTCGCCTTTGACGGCCACCACCGCGCTGTTGATGAGCATGGCCGCGTCATAGCTTTGTGCCGCGTAGAACGAGGGGAAGGTTCCGTATTTCTTCTTGAATTCGGCCACGAAGCGCTTGTTGACCGGATTGTCCAGGTCGGGCGACCAGAACTGGGTCATCAGGTTGCCCACGGCCAGGTCCTTGAGCAGGGGCAGGTTCAAGGCGTCCACCGTGAACGCGGAATAGAGCGGAATTTTCCCCTTCAACCCGGCCTGCTGATACTGCGTGAAGAACTGGGCGCCGAACTTGCCCGGATAAAAGATGAACACGGCCTTGGGGTTGGCGGCGCGAATCTTCGCCATCTCCGCCGAGAAGTCCACCTGGTCCGGGAACTTGGTGAGGTCCTCGCCGACGATCCTGCCCTTGAAGCTGCGCTTGAAGCCTTCCATCATGTTCTTGCCGGCGGCGTAGTTGGGCGCCATCAGGTACACGTTGTCGATGCCCTCCTGGTTCATCACCTCGCCCATGGCCATGGGGGTCTGGTCGTTCTGCCAGGAGGTGGAGAAGAAGTCCGGGTGACAGAGCGTGCCGGCGATCTGCGAGGGGCCGGCATTGGCGCTGATGAGGAAGGGTCCCTGGCCCACCACCGAGTTGTAGGAGGCGAGCAGGACATGGCTCCACATGTGCCCGGTGACGAAATTCACCCGGTCGCGCTTGACCAGCTTTTCCGTCTTCTGCTTGCCTACGTCGGGCTTGAAGTCGTCGTCCTCGTAGATGACCTCCACGTCCAGCGGCCCCATTTTGCGGCCCAGGTGGTCCAGCCCCAGCTCGAAGGCATTGCGCATGTCGTCGCCGATCACGCCCACGCCTCCGGTGAAGGTCGCCAGGAAGCCAATCTTGACCTTATCCGCGGCCATGGACGGCGCCGCCAGCATCACCGTCAACACACCCAGCGCAGCAAAAGCCAGCAATCTCTTGATCGTGCTCACAACGTGTCCCTCCGCAAAGACGTGGTCGTTCCTCCAATCCCGTACGCGATTGGGAACGGTCTCGCATTGACACGCCGGCACCCTGCGTGGCGGGCCGCCCGGCCGGCGGCGGCCACGGCGCAAGGGCCGCGTGCATGGCGTGGTAGGCTCCCCCGAGGAGACATCCCGCTCCGAAAATTCGGCACCACGATATGAAATTCCGACGCGGGAGACAACCGCAAACTTTTCAAAGGGATCGCGCGCTGTCTGCGCATTGGGATGGTGCCCATGCGTACGCCCTTGCCGCCGGCCCTGGGGTCGGCCGGGGCGCCGCCACGTCGCCCGGCTCGCGCCACCCGTCGCAGCGGCCTGCACGGGCACGAAATGACTCTCCACGCGCCGCACGGCGCCATCGGCTTGGGATTGCGGGTGCATCGGGGACCTGAGACAATCGGCGTCACACCCGGGAACAGGCAGCACGCAGGGATCGTCCTTGCACGCTAAGGTACCTCTCTCAGGTGCACGCGCAAGATCCAGGAGAAATTCTACACATGAAGAAAATGCTTGTGGCCCTCGTGGCGGCAGGTATCGGAATTGGTCTGACCATGCTGGCCCTGGTGGCCAACGCAGCGGTTCCGGTCAGCACGGAACAGACCGCCAGCGGCAGCATTCTCGTCGATGAAAATCGCATGACGCTCTACACATTCGCCCGGGACACCGCAATGACGTCGAACTGCAACGGCAAGTGCGCCGAGCGCTGGATTCCGTTGGAAGCCTTCGAGGGCGACCAGGCCGAAGGGGACTACCAGATCTTTGCCCGCTCCGACGGCGCCAAGCAGTGGGCATACAAAGGCAAGCCGCTCTACCTGTATGACGGGGACGAAAGCCCCGGCGACGCCAAGGGCGACGGCATGGGCGGCATGTGGAAAGTGGCACGCCCGTAGATGGCACGACGTACCGCCACGCCGCCCGTGCGCGGGCGTGGCGCCTTGCACGATCCGCCGCAGCAATCCGGCATCCGCCCGCGCGCCGCAGCAGCCCCCCAAGCCACCCCGCCATCGTTCGCGGCCGCCCTCCTGCGCACCGCACCTGAGACAGGCGGCCGCGAAAGCGCGCCGGCTACTGCTCGTAAACCACGATGAAATCCCAGTCGTCGGGCGTGGCACCCACGGCGTTGTTACCCACGAATCCGACGAGCGCGATCTTGTCGCCATCCAGCGGATTGCGCCAAGCCAGCAGGCGCAGGGGCCGCACGCCCTGCGTGTCGGTCAACGTTCCGCTGTCGAAGCGGCCGTTGGATGCCAAGACGCTCTGGCCGAGGGTGATGGTCACGGCTTCGCCGGTCGCGCTGGTGTTGGTGAAGATGTTGTACGCCGCACCGATCAAGGACGTTCCAGCCCCCTGCGCGGTCACGAGCATGTAGCGCTCTGGAAAGTCGCCCATGCCGTCGCTGCGCGCGCTCTGCACGAAGCCGCGGAAGAACTCGCCAGTCGCTTGGATTTCGGTGGCCGCGTCGATGGCTGTCGTGGGCGCCGGGAAAGCCAGGAAGCCGCCGTCCGTCCGCAGCACCGTCGCCGACCCCGCGGGACCTACCAGGAACCGGTCGCCGACACCGTTGGGTGTGCCCATGCAGTCCAGACCCACGATGGTCTGCGGGATAACCACTGCCGTCGCGTCCTGGTCGATGCGGAACATGCTGACGGTCAGGTCGAACGTGGTTGCCGTCGCACCCGGGAACGTCGATGGAGTCTGCACGGTCGCGGTACCCCAGGCCGTGTCGGCAAGCTGGTCGAACCCGCTTTCCGGAAATGCGGAAACGTTGAAGATCGTGCCGTTGTCGTACGCCACGGTGCATCCTGGCCCAACGGCCGGTCCGGCGATGGACTCGGTGAACGCACTTTCCACGGGCTCATACTCGTCCTCCGGCAGGGCGAAAAACAGCGAGCCCGGAATGACCCCGCCGTAAAGCGCCTGGCCCAGCCTCAGGCCCGGCTCGGTGGAGTGGGTCAGCGTGAGCTGTACGAAGCCCGAACTGTGATTGGCGATGGTGCCCCAACTGTTCGTGCCGGTATTGGGGTCGGTTACCCGGAATGACCCCGCGGACTCGTTCGTGCCGATGGTCAGGTTAGGCGCCCCGCCCTGGTCGCCCTGCGCGGAGAGCAAGGTGTATGCGTCTCCGAAGAACGACGGCGCGGCCACCGGATAGCCGGTGCCGATCTGCTGTTCGCTGAGCACCACGAATTCCCAGTCGGTGGATGTACCGCCCAGTTCCAACGGCGTACCGACCACGCCCACAAGCACGTATTCGCCCGTCGGCGTCAGCGCCACCGTGAAGGGAAAGGGCTGTGGCCCTGCTCCCATATTGATCGTGGACAGGTCGAAGAAGCCGTTGGGAGCGCTGCCGGAGCGGGCGACCACGATCTGTGCACTGTCGGGAGAGATGGGCTCGTTGTCCTCGATGTCGATCAAGGGAATCGCCCGCAGGGTATCGTTCCCCTGTCCGATGGCGCGGATGGGCCGCTGCAGGGTGATGAAACCCTGATCCGGAACATCGCTGGGATCGTCCCAGATTTGCTCGGCGAAGCCTGTGTAGACGCGGCCTTCCTGCGTAAAATCGGCTATGGGAATTTGCAGAGTCGGCGGTGGCACCAGAATGGCCGTAAAGTCCCCGCCCTGATCGTCCGTCGCCTGCAGCACGCCAAAACCGGCCTGGGCAAAGGCGATCGTGGCGCCCGTGGCGGTGAGCGTGTTGCCACCGATGCAGGCGAATGGGGTCGGGAAATCCATCGTCTCCGGCACTCCGGTGGCGAGGTCCTCGTCCAGTGCATAGCCGCTCAGGGTGAGCGTCAGCGGGCCCGACGCCAGCGCGGCGGTGCCGTAGATGGTGTCGGTGAGTTGATCGAAGCCGCTCTGCGGAACGCCGACGGCGTTGTACACTTCGCCGCCTGTGGCGCAGCTTCCGCCCCGGTTCACGCCCGGACTGGATTCCCTGTAGGCACTCTCGGATTCAACGTAGAAATTGTCCGCATCGAAGATGGCCAGCACACCGTTCTTCATTTCCGAGGCGAACACGTCCCGGTTGATCGTCTCCTCGGGATGCGTGGCGTGGGTGATGCGCAGCTTGAGGAAGCCGTTGTTCAGCGTGGCTGCGGTTCCCCAGACCGCGATCGACGGGTCGCTGACCAGCGCGTACAGAAACTGGGTTTCGCCCAGCGTGAGCGTGGCAGTAAACGAGCCCCCCTGTTCGTCACCCTCCTCGAACGTGTACTCGCGGCCGCCCGTGATGGTGGGCGGGGTGTCGCCGTCCCCTCCAGTGTCTTCGGTTTTCTTGTCTTCGGTCGTGGCGGCGCAGGCCGCCACCAGCAGCGCCAGCAGCAACGGCAGGCCGATGCGCCACAGCATGCGCACGCTCTTCATAGCCTTTGTTCTCCGGATACGCTGTTGCCGTCGAGCGTGGGCAACAGCCGACAGATTCAGCCTTGCGGGCAGCGGGCTCAAGTCGGTCCCCGCACCCCGCTGCGCAGCCCGCCCACCCCGGAGCTCGGCGGCTGCATGACGTGACCCTTCTTAAGTATAGCCCAGCTTTGGGCGCTCAAATACCCCGTGGTCCGAGTGCAGCGGATGCCCCCGCAAGGACGTCAGGGGAGGGAAGATCCACCATCTTGTCAAGCCGCGGGGGCGGGCAGGTCACCGGCGTGTCCTGGGAGAGCGGGACGGGGGCGGCGATTTTCCGCTAAAATAAATGCCTCAGGACGGACGTGGGAAATTCGGCGTGCGAGGTGAGCGTGACCCTGAAATCCTTCGCCATCGTCGCGCTGCATGCAGCCGTGGGATGGGCCCTGTGCGGAGCCACCATGGGCATCGGCATGGCGGTCACCACATTGTCCAACGCCATGCTGGCGCACCTGGGGGCGGCGCCGCTGTTCTTCATCGCGATCACGTGGGTGTATGCGCGCCGGTTCGCCTACACCGGCCCCATGCAAACGGCGCTGCTGTTCCTGGCCATCGTGGTGGTGCTGGACGTGTTCGTGGCGGCGCTGCTGATCCAACGCAGCTTCGCCATGTTCACGAGCGTCGCCGGGGTGTGGCTGCCGCTGCTGCTCATCGGTGCCGCGACGTATCTCACCGCCCGCCTGGCGGGGCCACGGCAGCCGGCGGCATGAGCACCAGCCAGGCTGGTGCCCACCGCGCCACGGGGCTCAGCCGGCCTGGCGCGTATCGGGCAGGGGGATGCCTTCCTGCTCGCAGGAGTTGGCCACGTCGGAAACGGTGGCGCGCTGCAGGTCGCGCTTGAAGCGGGCGTCGTCGAAGGCCGTGCCGCGGTGCAGGGTGCAGCGGTTGTCCCACATGACCAGGTCGCGCTCGCGCCAGCGGTGCGTGTAGACGAATTCGCGCCGGGTGGCGTGGGCGATGAGCCGGTCGATGAGGGCGCGGCCTTCAGCCTCGGGCATGCCGAAGATGCGCCCCGCATGCGCCGCCACATAGAGCGACTTGCGGCCGGTCTGGGGGATGGTGCGCACCAGCGCCTGGGGCACCGGCGGCAGGCGCCGCAGGTCTTCCGGATCGAATTCGGTCAGCCCCATGCGCCCGCGCGAGATGAAGATGGAATGCTCCGCCACGCGGCCCTGGATTTGCCGGCGCAGCGCCTCGGGCAGGGCGTCGTAGGCCGCGCGCTGGTCGGCGAATTCGGTGTGGCCCCCGATGGGCGGCACCACCTGGGCATAGAGCAGCGAGCACAGCGAGGGCGTGCGACGGAACGAGGCGTCGGTGTGCCACAGCCGGTTGCCCATCTGGAAGGCCGTGAGGAAGTTCTCCCGCGCCAGAATGGAGCCCTCGTGGTCCAGGTTGGACACGTCGGCCAGCTCCGGGCGCAGGCGCAGCTTCTTGCCGCTCTTGCCCACGTTGGAAGGCGCCTCCAGCGGCCCGAACTGGCGGGCGAAATCCAGGTGCTGCTCGGCGCTCAGGCGCTGCTCGGGAAAGATCAGCACGGCGTAGGTCCAGAACGCCTGCTTGACGGCGGCCAAGTCGTCCGGAGCCAGCGGCCGGGACAGGTCCACATCCCCGATCTCCGCCACGAAGTCCGGCGTGATGGGCGAAACCGAAATACCCATGGTGCTTCCCTCCCTCTCGCGATAAAACAGCCGCGGCACCACCGTTGCGCACACGTGCCAAGTATGAGGCCATTGGGCTACGGTGGGCCGGTCTTGTCAAGTGCGCCGGAGCACAGCGGATGCGGCGGTAACACACCCGCGGGCCCCGGCCGGACGCGGGGACGGACGGCATGCCCAGGGGCAGACCCCGTCCCCTGGGACAGTCGGGATGCGCAGGGAACGAGCGGCCCAGGTCCGCAGGACGGCGGCCGCGGCAACCAATCGGGAGGCACGAGAAATGACGGATGAGAGCAACGGCGCCCAGGGCTGCCTGGCCGGCGTGCGCGTGCTGGACCTGACCCAGTTCGAGGCCGGGCCCTCCTGCACCGAGGCGCTGGCGTGGCTGGGCGCGGAAGTGGTGAAGGTGGAAAATCCCCAGGGCGGCGATCCGGGCCGCAAGTCCATCGTCGGCTCGGACGGCGCGGATTCGCCCTATTTCCTGCTCTTCAACGCCAACAAGAAGTCGCTCACCGTCAATCTCAAGTCCCCGCGCGGCTTGGCGCTGGTCAAGGACATGGCCGCCAAGGCGGACGTGTTCGTGGAGAATTTCGCCCCTGGCGCCATCGAGCGCCTGGGCCTGGGCTACGACGTGCTGCGCGCGCTGAACCCATCCATCGTGTACGCCCAGGTCAAGGGCTTTGGCGAGGGCAGCCCCTACGAGCGCAATCTTTCCTTCGACATGATCGCCCAGGCCGCGGGCGGGGTGATGAGCATCACCGGGGCGCCGGGCGGTCCGCCCGTGAAACCCGGCGCCACCCTGGGCGACACGGGCACGGGCATGCTGCTGGCCATCAGCATCCTGGGCGCGCTCTATCGTCGTGCGGCCACGGGCCGCGGCGCGCGGCTGGACGTGGCCATGCAGGACGCCATGCTGCACTACATCCGCGTGGCCTTCGCGCTCACGGCGCGCACGGGCGAGGCGGCGCCGCGGGTGGGGGCCAACGTGATCTCGGCCCAGGTGGCGCCGGGCGGCATCTACCCCTGCACCCCCGGCGGACCCAACGACTATGTGTACGTCTACACCAGCCGCGCCAACCCGGCCCACTGGCGCCGCGTGCTGGAGGTGATCGGCCGTGCCGACCTCATCGGCGATCCGCGCTACGACACCGTGGAGGCCCGCATGGAACACGCCGACGAGGTGCACGCCATGGTCGGCGGCTGGACGCGGCAGCGCGACAAATACGAGGCCATGCGCATCCTGGGCGCCGCCGGCATTCCGGCCGGGGCGGTGCTGGATACCCTGGAATTGCGCGACCAACCCGACTTCGAGCGCCGCGGCGTAATGCAGGTGATTCAGCACCCCGACTTCGGCGCGTTCAAGATGCCGGCCTGGCCCGTGCGCCTGGACGGTGCCGCGCTGCCCGTCAGGCCCTCGCCGCTGCTGGGCCAGCACACCGACCAGGTGCTGGGCGAGTGGCTGGGGCTCAATGCCGCGGCGGTCGCCGACCTGCACGCGCAGGAGGTGATCTAGGCGCACTGCACCCGGACGGTTCCCGCGTTGCGTCGCCGGCTGCGATGGCAACGCACAGCCCCCTGCGGGGGGACGACATGCCATACCGGCAGGACCACACCTTCATCGGACTGAAAGGAGCAAGACCCATGGCAAACATCACCGGCTCGGCCATCCTGGCGCGCGCCCTGAGAAACGAAGGAACCGATGTGCTGTTCTTCCTCATGGGCGGGCCCATGCTGCTGGCCGAGGCTTGCTGCATCAAGGAGGGCATCCGCCCCATCGATGTCCGGCACGAGCAGGCCGCGGCGTTCATGGGCCAGGCCTACAGCCGCCTGCTGCAAAAGCCCAGCGTGTGCATGGCGGCCAGCGGCCCGGGCGTGATCAACCTCACCACGGGCATCGCCAACGCGCTCATCGACTGCGCCCCGGTGGTGGCCATCGGCGGCTCCAGCGCCATCAGCCAGGTCGGCCGGCAGCAGTTTCAGGAAATCGACCAGCTCGCCATCATGAAGGGCTGCACCAAGTGGGCCGACCGGATTTACAATCTCAAGCGCATTCCCGAGCAGGTCAACGCGGCCTTTCAGAAAGCCATGAGCGGCAAGCCCGGTCCGGTGTACCTGGATTTCCCGGGCGACATTCTCTACCAGGAAATTCCCGAGGAACAGGTGAACTGGAGCCTCAGCGGGCGGCCGCTGCTGGGCGCGCGGCCCATGGGCGAGCAGGGACGCATCGACGAGCTCATCGCCGCGCTGGCCGGGGCACGCCAGCCCATCATCCTCTCCGGCAGCGGCGTGCTGTGGTCCCAGGCGTGGGACGAGTTGCGGGCCCTGGTGGAGCGCGCGGGCATTCCCTTCTACACCACGCCCCAGGGACGCGGCGTGCTGCCGGACGACCATGAACTCTCCTATCTCACCATGCGCTCGGCGGCCTTCCGCGATGCGGACCTGATCCTCATCGTGGGCACGCGCATGAACTACATCATCGGCCATGCCGAGCCGCCGCGCTTCGCGGCCAAGGCCAAGATCGCGCGCATCGACATCGACGCGGACGAGATCGCCTCCTCGCCGCGCAAGGTGGACATCGGCATCGTGGGCGATTGCAAGATGGTGCTGCAGCAGGTGCTGGAAGGCATGAGCGACAGCGTGAATTCCGACCGCTACGCCGCCTGGCGCAAGAAGCTCTCCACGGGCGACGCAGCCAAGCGCGCAGCGCCCAATGGGCCGGCCACCTCCAACGAGCAGCCCATCCATCCCCTGCGGCTGTGCGAAGAGGTGAAGAACTTCATGCAGCGCGACGCGATCCTGGTCGTGGACGGGCAGGAGATCCTCAACTATGGCCGGCAGTCCATGCCCACGTTCGTGCCGGGGCACCGGCTGAACTCCGGACCCTTCGGCACCATGGGCGTGGGCCTGCCCTTCGGGCTGGGAGCCAAGGTGGCCCGGCCGGACAAACAGGTCATCGTGGTGCACGGCGACGGCTCCTTCGGCCTCAACGCCATGGAGCTGGACACGGCCGTGCGGCACAAGATTCCCGTGCTGGTGATCGTCTCGCTCAATGGCGGCTGGACCGCCGACCCCACCGGGGAGAAGCCCGGCCGGAACCTGGGCTACACGCGCTACGACAAGATGGCCGAAGGGCTGGGCTGCTACGGCGAATACGTGGAGCGGCCCGAAGAGATCGGCCCCGCTCTGCGCCGCGCGCAGACCCAGGTGGAGCAGGGACGCGTGGCCTTGGTCAACGTCAAGACCGACTATCGGGCCCGCGCGGGCACGGTCGCCTTCGCGTCCTACTCCACCTGATGCCCACCGACGCCCAGGCCGGCCGCGGCGCCGTCATGGGCCGCAGGCCGCCTGCCGCTCTTTGACACACCGCGCCGCCGGTGCGGAGCGGCCTGCGCGACGCATCGCACGTGGGGAATGCCTCGTGACCCTGGATTACCTCGGACAATACTGGAACGCCCGCACGCGGCAGGTGCATCTGCTGGGCAAGGGCCAGGGCGTGGTGCACGACCTGACGCCGCACCTGCCCTACGCCAGCCTGCGCGCCGCGGTGCGCGAACGGCTGGCGGGCGCCCCCGGCGTGGCGCTGCTGCTGGAGCACACCCCCTTCCCCACAGTGCAAGCCATCGTGCAGGCCGAGGCAGCCGGGCAGCGCCTGAGCGAGTTGCTGGAGCCCGTGTGGGCGCGCGCCCAGACCGCCGGCGAGCCCCTGGACGAGAACGCCCTGGACATCGCGCCGCGACCGGAGGCGTCACACCTGTTGGCCTGCATCATTCCCCTGCGTGCCCAGGCCTTTGGCGTGACCTACGAGAACTCGGCCCTGGAACGCGAGGCGGAAGGGCGCAAGGCCGATTACCGCTATGTCTACCTCAGCGGCAAGCGCCGTGGGGAGCGCGCGGAAATCTTCATCAAGGGCACGCGGCCCAGCCACTTTTACGGCCCCAACGGCAACATGGGGTTGCGCAGCGACCTGACCAACAGCGAGGACGTCGCGGGCCGGTCCAAGCCGCGGGAGACGGTGCTGGCCGGGATCGAGCCCGAACTGGCCGCGGTGACCTACTCGGACGGCCGCATCCTGGGCTATACGCTGGCCAATGACACCTCGGGCAACAACCTGGAAAACGAATCGCTGCTGTACCTGTTCCAGGCCAAGTATTTCGCGGCCTGCATGGGCATCGGCCCCTGGCTGTGGCTTTCCGATGAACAGGACAACCCGGGCATCACCTTCGGCGTGGACATCCGGGACGATGTGGGGCGCCACATGTTCCGCGCCGACGCGGATTCGCGCCTCATCGGCCTGCCCCTGCACGCGCTGGTGGCCCAGGCCGCCTCGCACAATCCGCTCTATCCCGGAGAACTCTTCTCCACGGGCACCAACATCGTCCCCGGCGCGGAGGCCAAGGTGCTCAGGCCCGGCTGGCGCGTGGAGATTCGCTCGGACGTGCTGGGCCGCTTCCGCCACGGCGCCGCGCTGGTGCGGGCAGGCGCTGGCGCCAACCTGGACTACACGGCGCTGGAGCTGGAACGCTAGGGCCTTGGTCGGCGGCTCACCCTGCGCAGACCCGATCCCGCGTGCAGCGCCCCGGCCAACCGTGCCTCCGCGTTGGCCCGGCGCCTCATGTCCCGGCCACCGTCGCACTGGCGGAGAACACCCGGCCGGTGCGGCAATGCGCCTGCCCGCGGGGAGTGCGCGTGTGTGTTCGATACGCCAATGACTCTCGTTTTCATCTGGACTCCGTCCCGAGACCCGTGCTAACGCACGACGAGAATCAGGACGTCACAGATGGGGGGGGAGCCGTCTCCATCTGGATTTCGCAACGCCCGCGGCGCTCACCAGCTTGGAGAATGCAATGTCCCGGACAATCGCCGTTACAGGTACCGTGGTTTGCGCGGTACTCCTTGTGTTTTCGCTGACTGCCACCACCTTCGCCGCACCCATCGGTTGGGCCGACGGACACGTCACCGGCACGGGCTACTGGACCGCCGGCAACGCCGTGAAGCTTACCGAAGACGTGACCAAGGCCACCAATGGCGCGCTGAAAGTCACGGTCTTCCCGGGCTCGACCTTGAGCACCGGCGCCGATGCCATGAACAATGTCACCGCCAACGTCATGCAGATGGCCGGCGTGTGGGGCTCGCACGTGGCCGGCCAGGAGCAGATCATGGAGCTGTTCGACCTGCCCATGTTCGTGCCCTGGGACTTCGAGTTCCGCACCAAGCTGTGGGACGCCATGTATCCGGATTTCGCCGAGATGCTGCACAAGAAGCACGGCATCTGGCTGATGACCATGTTGCAGGTCGAGCCGCGCATGATCTACACCAAGCGGCCGATCAAGAGCCTGGACGAGCTGAAGGGCGTGAAGATCCGCTCCATGGGCCCGGTGGAAACCAGCTTTACGCGGGCACTGGGCGCCACGCCGGTGCCGGTGGAAGCGGCCGAGATCTACACCGCCCTGCAGCAGGGCCTGGTGGATGGCAACTGGTTCCCGGACTCAGCGCAGTACGCCTTCAAGTTTCACGAGGTGACCCGCTACATCTTCGACCTCAACAATGCCGGCGCCGGCTACTTCGTCATGGTCAGCGAGAAGGCGCTGGACGGCCTGCCGGCCAACGTGCGTCAGGAGTTCATGGGCTTGCGCGATCTGCACAGCAAGCGCCTGCGTGAGAGCAGCCTGGACGGCACCAAGAAGGGCCGCAGCCTGCTGGAAGGCACGGGCATGAAGGCGAACGTGGTGCCCGCCGCCGACCGCAAAAGGATCATGAGCATGTCCTCGCCCATCGTCGAGGAATGGGCCGCACGCCTGCCCGCCGACACGCGCCCGATCTACCTCAAGGCCAAGCGCCTGGTGGACGAGTACAACGCGTCGCACTAGCGTCTCGCGGGCCGTCCAGTTCCGTCGCCGGCGGGTCCGACTCCCGCCGGCGGCGCATGCTGCGCCCTCCGTCGATTCCCTTGGCCGGCCAAGATCATGATGCATTTGCTGGATAACGTGGAGCGCGGCATTGTGCGCCTGGCCCAGTGGCTGTGCTACGCCAGCGTGTTCTCGCTGGTGCTGCTGACGCTGGTCATCACGTTGGGCGTGTTCATGCGCTATGCGTTCAATGCGCCGCTGACCTGGACTGACGAGATTGCCAAATATTGTCTGGTGGCCATCATCTTCTTCGGCCTCACCCACACGCTGCAGAGCGGGGGTCACATCCAGGTGGACGTGCTGCTGAATCTCGCGCCGCTGCGGGTGCAGAACCTGCTTGCCGTGCTGCGCTATGGCGCGGGGCTGTTCTTTTCCGTCGTGTTCGCTCATGCCTGCCTGCTGCGGTTCCTGCATTTCTGGACCTTTGGCGTCATCAGCCAGGGCGACATGGCGACCAAGCTGTATATCCCGGCCACGCCCCTGCTGATCGGATCGGGGATGTTCCTGCTGCTGACCGGCGTGAAGTTTCTGCAATCGGTCATCCATCTCGCGCAGCGCGGCGCCCACTGAGGCCCGCCTGCTCACGATCGGCAATTCCCTGCGGGCCCCGGCCCGTCAGACAGTACAAAGGATCGTCACACCATGACCGGATTCCTGTCTGCCACGGCGTTCATGCTGGTGATGCTGTTTGCCGGGGTATGGGTGGCCATCGCGCTCGGCACGGCCGGATTCGTGGGCCTCTACGACATCCTCGGCTACGACCGGGTGATTCGCATCCTGGGCAACCTGGCGTGGGATCAGACGACCAACTATGTGCTCATCGCCGTGCCCCTGTTCATCTTCATGGGCGAGATTCTTTTTCAGGCGGGAATCATGGATCGGGTCTACGGAGCGGCCAGCCGTATTTTCCGCGCCCTGCCCGGCGGGCTGTTGCAGACCAACATCGCCGCTTCCACGCTCTTCGCGGCCTGCTCGGGGTCCTCGGTGGCCTCCGCGGCCACCATCGGCGCCGTGGGCTATCCGCAAATCCGTTCCCGGGGCTACAACAAGCCGCTGGCGCTGGGCTCCATCGCCGCGGGGGGCACGCTGGGAATTCTCATTCCGCCGAGCATCCTGTTCATCATCTACGGCAGCCTGGCGGAGGTCTCCATCGGCCAGCTCTTTCTGGCCGGCGTGCTGCCCGGGCTGATCCTGGCCGTGCTGTTCGCCATCTACATCGCCGTGCGCGTGCGCATCGATCCGGCCCTCGCGCCCAAGGAGGAGGGCGTGCGCGTCAGCGAAATGCTGTTTGCGGTGCTGGACCTGTGGCAGATGCACATCCTGGCCATCGTGGTGCTGGGGGGCATTTACGCCGGAGTGGCCAGCCCCACCGAAGTGGCCGGCCTGGGCGCGTTTCTGGCGCTGGTGTTCGCGGCCATCGAGCGGCGGCTGACCCTGCAGGCGGTGATCACGGCGGGCATCAACTCCGTACGCCAGACCTGCATGATCCTCTTCATCGTGATGACGGCCAAGCTGCTGGCCCTCACGCTGGTCTACTTCCAGGTGCCCACCATGCTGGTGGACTTCACCAACTCCGTGGGCGCCAGCCGGCTGCAGGTGCTCGTGGCCGTCTGCGTGCTCTACGTGATCATGGGCATGTTCTTCGACGGACTGTCGATGATGGTGATCACGATTCCCTTCGTGGTGCCCGTGGTGCAGGCCTTCCAGGTGGACCTGATCTGGCTGGGCGTGCTGGTGTGCATCCTCATCGAGATCGGGCTGCTCACGCCGCCGGTGGGCATCAACCTCTTCGTGCTGCAAGGCGCCACGGGCGAGCCCTTCAAGGACATTGCCGGGGGCTCTCTGCCCTTCGTGGCGTTGCAGGGCGTCGGGGTGGTGCTGCTGTTTCTTTTCCCCAGCCTGGCGCTGTACCTGCCATCCCTGTTGTTCTGACCATGCACGGCGGAAGTGCCCACCGCGCGATGCGCCGGAGGGAGCACCGTTGGCCGGCCGGCCGCTGTCCAAGGGGCTGCCGCCCTCAGCCGCGCCGGCTGCGCAGGCGCATGGTCTCGCCCTCGTCCCAGCCGCGGCCGTCCGGGCCCACGTCCACGCCGTAGGCACTGCGCGCCTGCTCCGGGGAGACCAGCCCGCGCCGCACGTCCGCGGCCACCAGGGCCGGGTCGCGCTCGAACGGGTCGCCGAAGCCGCCCCCGCCCGGATAGCGCAGGTGCAGTGTCTGCCGCGGCTCCAGTACGAGCTGCCGGCTGCGCTCCAGGGGTGGATCGTCGCCGATGCGGATCATGCCCGTACCGCCCGCCGCGCCGCCGTTGAGCCCCACGGGCCCCTCGTGCAGGCGGCCGCCGATCATGGAGCACACCGCGGGTTGGCTGGAGCGGTTGCGGATCACGACCTCCTGCCCCACGCCCCCGCGGTACCGGCCGGGGCCTCCCGAATCGGCCACCAGCGCCTTGCGCTCGCAGACCAGCGGCGTCTCGGTCTCCAGGAATTCCACCGGCGTGTTGGCGACGTTGCCCGGAAAGATCGTGGTGCCGATGCCGTCGCGGTGGTGCATGCCGCCCTGGCCGCCCTGGGCGTTGAAGTGCACCATGTAGTCGCGCCCATCGTCATATTTGCCCGCAAAGATGCCCAGCCAGAGGGGATAGGTGCCGCTGGGCGCCATCACGCGTTCCGGGATGGCCTGGGCCAGCGCGCCGAAGATGGCCTCGACCGCGTGGTACACCAGCGACGTGCGCCACATCACCGGCGCGGGAA
The DNA here is from genome assembly GCA_016199125.1 of Candidatus Lambdaproteobacteria bacterium. GTDB lineage: Bacteria > SAR324 > SAR324 > SAR324 > JACQKK01 > JACQHH01. The sequence goes on along the minus strand of JACQHH010000159.1, from coordinate 24,958 downwards.
ACGTGGCGTTGAAGATGCTGCCCTCCGGCGCCGTCACCCGCACCGGCCGCGCGCAGCCCTCGTTGTTGGGCAGGTGCGGGTGCAGGGCGCTCTTGATGGGGAATACCGTGTAGGCATAGGTGATGTTGTAGACGCTGTTGATGGGAATGCTCACCTGGGGCGAGGAGCCCGTGTAGTCCACGTGAATCTCGTCGCCGCGCACCTCCACGCGCACCTTGACCTTCAGCGGGCGGCCCTCCCGGTCGGTGTCCTCGTGGTCCATCTCGTGGGTGTAGACGCCGCGGGGCACCTCGGCGATGGCCTGGCGCATGGCGGCCTCGCTGTGGGCGATGATGTCGGCGGCCAGGGACTCGAAGCTCCCCAGGCCCGCCTCCTCCAGCAGGGCGAGCATGCGCGCGGCGCCCATGTGGTTGGCCGCCAGTTGCGCCCGCAGGTCGCCGATGACCTTGTCCTCCATGCGCACGTTGCGCCGCACGATGCGGAAGATGTCGTCGTTGGGCTGCCCGGCGTTGTAGAGCTTGCACAGGGGCAGGATGAGGCCCTCCTCGTATACCTCGCGCGACTCGGGCGAGGACATGCGCCCCCCAATGTCGATGTGATGCGCCGAATTGGCCGCGAAACCCACCAGCTTGCGCCCCTTGAATACCGGCGTGGCGATGTAGATGTCCGGGGTGTGCCCCGAGCCCAGCCAGGGGTCGTTGGTGATCAGCACGTCGCCCGGCCGCAGCGTCTCGGCGGGATAGGCCTGCAACACGTCCTTGACGAAGCGCGGCATGCAGCCGAGCTGCCCCGGCGTGCACTGGTTGGCCTGGGCGAGCATGCGCCCCTCGGCATCGTAGATGGCGCAGGCGTAGTCGTGGTTGTCGCGTACCACGTGGGAAAACGCTGTCTTCACCAGCGTCGCGGCAATCTCGTCGGCGATAGTCACGGTGCGGCTCCACAGCACCTGAAAGGTGATGGGGTCGAAGTGTCGCTCCGGCGATGCGCTCGTCATGTTCAGCTCCCGTCCAGATCTACCAGCATCCAGCCTCGCGCGTCGACGCGGGCCTGGGCCCGTGCGCCCACCACCAGCGTGGACATGGCATCTTCCACGATGGCCGGGCCGTGCAGCGTGGCGCCGGGTCCCAGGCGTTCCATGGCATACACCCGGTGCGGCACCCGCTCCGCGCGCAGCGGGTCGTAGGCCGGGCGCTCGCCTTTCAGCGCCGCGGCGGCGTTGCCGGCCGGCGCATCGAAGGGCAGCGCCACCGGCGGCAGGTCGCTGCGCGCGACGGCCGTCACGCGCAGGTTGATCAGTTGGACGTCCAGGTCCTCGTAGGCATAGCCGTAGCGCGCGCGGTATTCCTGCTCGAAGCGCGTACCCAGCGCCTCGACCGCGGGGGTAGGCGCCTCCTCGGCAAAGGTGACGCGCAGGGTGTGGCCCTGGCCCGCGTAGCACAGGTCCGCGGCGCGCACGTAGCTCAGCGGCGCCTCGGGCAGGGCCTCGGCCACCACGGCCCCGGCCTCCCGCTCCAGCTCGTTGTAGAGGGCACGCAGCACCGCCGGTTCCAATTGGGCCAGGGAGGTGACGCGGGTGCGCGACACCTCGAAGCTCACCGGCGCCACCAGGAAGCCCAGCGCCGAGAACACGCCGGCGCCCCGCGGCACCAGCAGGCGCGGAATGCCCAGCTTGCGGGCGAAGCCATCGGCGTGCACCGGACCGGCGCCGCCCGAGGCCACCAGGGTGGCCTGGCTCAGGTCTCCGCCTTTTTCCGCGATGAACATGCGCACGGCCGCGGCCATGTTCTCGTTGACCACCTCGTGAATGCCCCAGGCCGCCTGCAACGGGCTTAAGCCCAGGGGCCCGCCCACCACCCGCGCGATACCGGCCTCCGCGGCCGCGCGATCGAGCCGCATGCCGCCGCCCAGGAAATAGTCCGCATCCAGGTAGCCCAGCACCAGGTCGGCGTCGGTGACCGTGGGCGCGGTGCCCCCGCGTGCGTAGCAGATGGGCCCCGGGTCGGCCCCGGCGCTCTGCGGGCCCACCTGCAGCAGGCCCATGCGGTCGATGCCGGCAATGCTGCCGCCACCCGCCCCGACTTCGATGAGGTCCACCGTGGGCACGCCGACGGGAATGCCGCTGCCCTTCTTGAAGCGGTGCACGCGGTCGATCTCGTACTCGGTGGCGATGGGCATCTGTCCGTCCTGCACGAGGCAGGTCTTGGCCGTGGTGCCGCCCAGGTCGAACACCACCAGGTTGCCCAGCCCGGCCTGCCGCCCCAGATGCGCCGCGGCCAGCACGCCGCCCACGGGCCCCGATTCGATCAGGCGCACGGGAAACTGCCGCGCCGTCTCCAGGGCCGTCACGCCGCCGCCGGAGAGCATGAGGAACAGCCGCCGCCGCAGCCCCAGCCGCGCCAGCCTCTCCTGCAGCCGCGCCAGGTAGCGCTCGGTGATGGGCTTCACATAGGCGTTCACCGCCGTGGTGCTGGTACGTTCGAATTCCTTGATCTCCGGCAGCACCTGGGAGGACAGCGACAGCGACAGCCCCGGCTGCCGCCGGGCCGCCACGCGGGCCAGGGCCTGCTCGTTGGCCGGGTTGGCGTAGGCGTGCAGGAAGCTGACGGCCAGCGACTCGATGCCGGCGGCGGCCAGCTCGTCCAGCAGGCTTGCGGCCGCGGCCTCGTCCAGGGGCGTGGCCACCCGGCCGTCGCTGTAGACGCGCTCGGGCAGCTCGCGGCGCCACTCCCGCGGCACCAGCGGCTCGGGGTAGCGCGCGCCGATGTCGTAGATGTCGTAGCGAATCTCCCGGCGCATCTCCAGCACGTCGCGGAAGCCCGCCGTGGTCACCAGGGCCAGCGCCGCGCCCTTGCGCTCGATGATGGCATTGATCACCAGCGTCGTGCCGTGGATCACGAAATCCGTGTGGGCCAGAAACCCTGGAAAGCGCGCCAGCAGGTCGGCCACGCCCTGTTCCACGGCCTGCGAGGGATCGTGCGGAGTGGTCAGCGTCTTGTGCACGGCAAAGCGGCCACGAGCCACATCGAGCAGCACGAAATCGGTGAATGTGCCGCCGATGTCGCAGCCCAGCAGATAGTGCCCTGGAGGGGATTTCCCCGCGGGTGGCTGCGCCTGCGTCATGGTGCTCCTCGCCGTCCTGTACGCGCCGCGCGTCTCAACCGGAGACCGCCGCCCCCGCCGCGACCGGGGCGAAGGGCGCATAGACCGTGTAGCCGTTTTCGCACACGGGCCCGTGAGCCACGGCCATGGTGCCCGCGCTGAGATCCATCACCACGGAAGCCACCGTCTCCAGCTCGTTGCCGTCGGCGCCGACCGCCCGGTGCCGGCACACCCCGTAGGGATGGCCGAAATGGTCGCGCAGCGCGCGCTGCAAGTGCGTGGCGTTGAGCCGGCCCCGGGTGGCCGCCAGGGCCGCGCGCACCCGGCGGTCACGGAACAGGCTGTCCGGAAAGCGCGCCACGCCCGTATCCACCACGTGCCCGGCGCCCGCCTGGAAATGATTGGCGTGCACCAGCAGCCCGTCCTGCGGAAACACGCTGAACACCTGCGCCGGCGTGGCCTCCAGGTCGATGGCCTCGCCGTCGCGATGGGCCAGCAGGTGATTGGAGGAGAAGGCCCGCGGCGCATTCAGCACCTGCCCCACGGCCTCGGGCAGCGACGCCGAGGCGAGGATGGCGCGGCGCACGAAGGGGATGGGCACCCCGGCGCGGCTGAAGTCGCCCGCGGCATTGAGGAAGTTGCCGCACAGGCCGATGCCGGCGGCATTCATGCCGTTGCGGGCCATCATGCCCGCCTCGACGAAGGTCATGCAGGCCGGGCCGCAGTCGGGATGCACCTGCAACAGGATGGCCAGCTCGCGGCTGTCGGGCTTCCAGTCCCAGTTCTGCCCGATGAGCACCGGATCGCCCGGCTTGCGCGGCAGAATCGCCGCGGCCGTGCAGCCTTCCGTGGCGGCCCCCGCGCCACCGGCCGAGCCGTACAGCAGCTCCGTGCGCGCGTTGAGCGCCACCAGTTCCTCCACCAGCCGTTCGGCGCCCTCGGCCATGCCGCGCAACTCCTCCATCTGCTGCGGGAAGCGCGCCTCGATGCCCGGGATGAACGCCCGCGCGCGCTCCAGCACCTGCGCGCGATCCAGGCCGCCGCTGCCCGCCCACGCGCCCTGGTACAGCGCCAGGCTGGCCGCGATGCGCTCTGCGGCCAGGCGGCCATACTGCCGGCCGCGCTCGCGGGGCGGGCCCTCGATGCGAATCACGGGAAACGTGGGCGTGGCCATGGCAGACTCTCCGGTGCGGGCACGGCGAGAGGGTACGCTTCGCCGACAGAGCGCGGCGGTGGCTGCAACGTCAGCGGATGTCCCCACGTCATAGCCCGAAGGCACCGGCCTTGTCGAGCCGGCGGCCGGCGCGGCGGACGAACCCGGCGGCGGGCCCTGGCGCACCGGCGGCGGCGCTGTGCCGCAATGCCCGTCGCGGTGCGGCGCACAGCCCCGCGCGTTGCTGCGGGCACGTCCCGCGCGGAGAGACATCCCGTTCGAGCCGCGCATGGTGTAGGGTGGACATGCGCGGACTGCATCCGCAGCGCGCATCGGGGCAGCCCACTGACGCAGACTCCAGGCATTTCGCGCGGCTCACGCATGCACATTCTCGGCATTTCGGCCTACTACCATGACAGCGCGGCCTGCCTGGTGCGCGATGGGGAAATCGTCGCCGCGGCGCAGGAGGAGCGCTTCACGCGCAAGAAGCACGACGCCGGCTTCCCACACCATGCGGTGGCCTTCTGCCTGGCCGCGGGGGGCGTGTCGCTGCGCGACGTGCAACACGTCGCGTTCTACGACAAGCCCCTGCTCAAGTTCGAGCGCCTACTGGAAACCTACCTGGCTTACGTGCCCAAGGGCTTCCGCTCCTTCGTCGCGGCGATGCCCGTGTGGCTCAAGGAGAAGCTGTTCCTCAAGACCACGCTGCGCAAGGAGCTGGCGGCGGTGGGGAACTGCACGGTGCGCGAGGTACCGCCGCTGCTGTTCGCCGAGCACCACCAGTCTCACGCCGCCTCGGCGTTCTTCCCCAGTCCCTTCCGCGAGGCCGCGGTGCTGTGCCTGGACGGCGTGGGCGAATGGGCCACCACCACGGCCTGGGTCGGCGAAGGACATGCCCTGCACAAGCGCTGGGAGATTCACTTTCCCCATTCCCTGGGGTTGCTCTATTCGGCCTTTACTTACTTCACCGGGTTCAAGGTCAACTCGGGCGAGTACAAGCTGATGGGTCTGGCGCCATACGGAGAGCCGCGCTACGCGGGGCAGATCCTGGAGCACCTGGTGGACCTCAAGGACGACGGCAGCTTTCGCCTGAACATGGACTATTTCAACTTCGCCACGGGCCTGACCATGACCAACCGGCGCTTTGCCGGGCTGTTCGAGGGCCCCGCGCGCAAGCCCGAGTCGCAGATCACCCAGCGCGAGATGGACCTGGCCGCCTCCATCCAGCAGGTCACCGAGGAGATCGTGCTGCGCCTGGGGCGCACGCTGCACGCCGAGACAGGGCAGGACAACCTGTGCATGGCCGGCGGCGTGGCGCTGAACTGCGTGGCCAACGGCCGCCTGCTGCGCGAGGGACCGTTCAAGCGCCTGTGGCTGCAACCGGCCGCGGGCGACGCCGGCGGGGCCGTGGGCGCGGCGCTGGCCGCCTGGCATGAATACCTGGGGCATCCCCGCGAGCCGGCCCACGGCGACGCCATGCGCGGCGGCTACCTGGGCCCGCGCTTCTCCAGCGACGAAATCCGCAGCGCACTGGACGCCCAGCACGCCACCTTTCGTGAGCTGGACGACGACATCCTGTTCGACCTGGTGGCGGCCCTGCTGAACCAGGAAAATGTGGTGGGCTGGTTTCAGGGGCGCATGGAATTCGGGCCGCGGGCCCTGGGGGGCCGCTCCATCGTGGGCGATCCGCGCAGCCCGCGGATGCAGTCCACCATGAACCTGAAGATCAAGTACCGAGAATCGTTCCGGCCCTTCGCGCCTTCGGTGCTGGCCGAGCGCGCGGGCGACTACTTCGAGCTGGAGACCGAGAGTCCCTACATGCTGCTGGTGGCGCCGGTGCGCGAGGCGCTGCGCATTCCCATGAGCGAGGAGCAGCAGCGCCTGTTCGGCATCGAGAAGCTGCATGTGCCGCGCTCGAGCATTCCGGCCGTGACGCACGTGGATTTTTCCGCGCGCATCCAGACCGTGCACGAGGAGACCAATCCGCGCTACCACCGCCTGCTCAGGGCCTTCGAGGAGAAGTCGGGCTGCGCGGTGCTGGTCAACACCTCGTTCAATGTGCGCGGGGAGCCTATCGTCTGCACGCCGGAGGACGCTTACCGCTGCTTCATGCGCACGGAGATGGACTACCTGGTGCTGGAGAATTTCCTGCTGGCCAAGTCGGAACAACCGCACCTGCGCGACAGCGACGAATGGAAGAACGAGTTCACGCTGGATTGAGCGCCCGCGGGGGCCAAGGGAGAGGCGAACGCCATGAAGATCACATTCGCGGGCCGCGGCGAGCTGCGCCGCTTCGGCATCACCACGGGCCTCATCGTGGCGCTGCTGTTCGGGCTGGCGCTGCCCTGGCTCCTGGAGCGTCCGTGGCCGCGCTGGCCCTTCGCCCTGGGCGGGGCGCTGCTGGCGCTGGGCGTGCTGCTGCCGCGGGTGCTGGCGCCGGTGCATTGGCTGTGGATGGGCTTCGGGCAGGTAATGGGCGCCATCAACACGCGCATCGTGCTCTCCTTCCTGTTCTACGGGGTATTTCTGCCCACGGGACTGGTCGGGCGCCTGTTCGGTTACGATCCCATGGCTCGCCGACGCGACGGCACCGAGGCCACCTATCGCGTACCGGCCACGGAACGCCCGGGCACACACATGGAGAGACCCTTCTGATGTTTGAATTGCTCAAGGACCTGTGGGCGTTTCTGCGCGAGCGCAAGAAATTCTGGCTGCTGCCCATCATCGTGCTGTCGCTGCTGCTGGGCACGCTGTTGGTGTTCACGCAGGGCTCGGCCATTGCCCCCTTCATCTACACGTTGTTCTAGCGCGGCATGTCCCGGCGGGCTGGCACGGTCTGCCGCACCTGCGCCACGATGCCCGCAACGCGGCCCGCGCGGGGCTGATGCCGCGCGCCAGGGCGTTGGGGTCAGCGGCCGGCGGGTGGGCCGAGCGGCACGCGGCCGTCGGCGATGCAGGCGGCCAGCAGCGTGCCCAGCAGCCGATGCCCGGCCGCCGAGAAATGCACGCTGTCCTGGGGCAGGTACAGCGCCGCCGCATCCGGCGCCGCCGCAAAGGCGTCATAAGGATCGCACACGGCGATGCCGCGCTCCTCCAGCAGGCCCAGCACGGCCTTGCGCGCCCCATTGAAGGCGCCGGGCCGGGCCACGTCGTTGCGCTCCGGAAACAGCAGCACGGCGAACGGCCGGCCTTGGCCAAGCAGCAGCGCCTGGAAGCGCGCCAGCTCGTCGCGCAGGCGGGCCACCGTCTGCGCATCCTGCCAGGACGCCGCCACGCGGCGCATCCACTTGGTGTGATAGGCCTCCTGCTCGTCGGCGTTCATGACGGCGAATTGCAGGCGCGTGCGCACGTCGCGCAACAGGCGCGCACCGGCCAGGCGCGAGAGCCACTGGCGCACGCGATCCTCCGTGCCCGGCGCGGCCTGCTCGCCCCGGCCCGCCTTCTCGGCCGGCCAGGCGCGGCTACGCGGGTCGTTGTCGTTGAGCGTAAAGCCCACCAGTACCGCATCGGGCGCCAGGCCCAGGAAGCCCGCCTCCGCCAAGGCCAGGTAGTGACCGAAGGTGTAGGAATTCACGCCCAGATTGAGCACCTCCAGAGGGGCCGCACCCGCGGGGGGCTCGGCCTGCAGCAGCTCCGTGAAGCGCTGCTCCTCCCGCGCGCCCGCGCCGAAGACCACCGAATCGCCCAGCACCACCAGCCGCTTCCGGCCGGGGGACTTGGGACCGAATTCGTCGTCGCGAAAGCCCTGCCCGTTGATGCGGATGGGAATGTCCTGGTAGGCCCCCCCGTTGAAGTGGCCTTGAAAGTGGGGCGTGTAGAAGTAGTCCAGCTTGTCGTGGGGTGCGAACAGGCCCACCGGATAGCCGTAGCTTTCGATGGGGCGGCCGATCCCCAGTCCGAACCAGATCCACCCGGCGAGCTGAATCAGCACCAGCAGGTAGACCAGCCACAGCAGGATCAGGGCAAGCCGGCGCGCAAGCCGGCGGAGCCGGGGGAGCGACAGGGACAGAGACACGCGCGCGGAACCTCCGGCGGATGATGCGGCGGAGCGGGTGATGGCGCTGCGCAACGACGCGCTGCGCCTGCGGCAGCAGGCGCGATGATAGCAGAGACGGGCGCCCAGGGAAACGCGCGAAGCGCGCCGAGCGTCACCACGTGACCATCACGGCGTGGCACCCGGCCGGGCACGACCGGGAGCGGGGGCACCGGGACGCCGCAGGGAGCCATGGCAAAAACAGCGGACGCCACCCCCACCGCGTCGGTGGGAATCCCCGAAAACCACGTGTTTCAGCTTCTGAGGCTCAAGGTCGAAGGCTCAGTGCATGCGCTCAGGGCGGACACGGCAGGGCCGTGGCGCCGCGGCTTGCCGGCTCAGCCCCCCGGGCTGTCCGCCCCGATGAAGTTTGCCATGTACTGCACGTCATCCTTGAGATCGGTGACCATGAATTGCAGCACATTGCGGATGGAAAGCATGCCGTCGGCCGTGATTCCGTCCTGGGAAACGGGCAGGTGCCGGATGTGCTTGTCCAGCATCATTTGCAGCACCCGCTCCACGGGCATGGAGGACCGCACGGTGTGCACCGGCGCCGTCATCACCGATTCGACCAGGGTCTTCTCGGGATCCAGGTGGCGGTGCACGACCTTGAACATCACGTCCCGCTCCGTGAAGATGCCGACCAGCCGGCCACCATCAACCACGGCGACGGCCCCTACCTTGGCCGGCAGCGACGCATCGATGGCCTGCATCACGGTGTCTTTGGGAGATACCTGAACGATCGGAACGTGGGCTATGGAGAGCAGATTCATACTTGGCTCCTCTGGTAAATTGCTGCGCTGTGCATTTCCCAGATGGAACTGCAGACAACCGCCAATTACGGTCGTCACACGGGTATACCACGAGCGGAGAATCAATGGCCACGAAAATGCGGCGGGCATGGCCGCAGTCCAGCGATTCCTGCCACAGGCAAGACCTGGGAAGACGCCGCGCGATCCACGACCGATTGCCGGCCGCGCCACGCCTTGCGAGAGCGGAGGATCTCTAAACATCTAAAATAATTTGCAAACTCAGACATTCCGCAGGGATGGGCGGGCGCCGCGACGACAGGCGGGAAGTCCCGCCCGCGGCGTGGCGTGGCTCATGGCTGACGAAGCAAGTCCCGCTTGCCGGATTGGCCTGCGGAGGATGATATCGAGAATGATTTCCACGGATCCGCCGCCACGACCCGGGACAGGGCGAACCGGTACCGCCCGGGCAATTGTGAGGATCACATGTTCACCTGATGCCCAGGCGGCCGCGAAGGCGGCGAGGCCATCTGGCCTGGTTATGTGTGCGCGGGCACCTCGACGCTCGGGGGCAGCAGAATGCTGAAGATGCTGCCGCGGCCCGGCGTGCTTTCCACCGCCACGCGCCCGTGGTGAATCTGGGCGATGTGCTTGACGATGGCCAGACCCAGCCCCGTGCCGCCCAGGTTGCGGCTGCGCGCCTTGTCCACGCGGTAAAAGCGCTCGAACAGCCGCGGCAGGTGGCTGTGCTCGATCCCGGGCCCCTGGTCGGTCACCCGCAGGAACGCCTCGCCGCCCGCCCTGCCCGTGGCCACGTATACGCTCCGGCCCGCCTCGCTGTACTTGATGGCATTGTCGATCAGGTTCACCAGGGCCTGCTCGAGCAGGGAGGGATTGACGTTGGCCAGCACATCGCCCTCGGTCTCCAGCACCAGTTCAATGTGCTTGTCGCGCGCCTTGGCTGCGCAGGCGGCGGCCGCCGCCTCGGCGATTTGCCGCAGGTGCGTGGGCAGCACCTCGAAGTCCTGGCCCTGCTCCAGGCGCGACAGGGTGAGCAGGTCTTCCAGGATCTGGTTCAGGCGCTGGGATTGCCGGGCCACGATGCCCAGAAAATGACGGGCCTGTTGCGGATCGTCCCAGTCCTCCGCCAGCAGCGTTTCCACGAAGCCGTGGATGGCCGTGATCGGCGTGCGCAATTCGTGGGAGACGTTGGCCACGAAATCGGTGCGCACCTGCTCCAACCGCCGCAGGCGCGTCACATCGTGCATCACCAGCACCAGCCCCACGGCCCGCTGCTGGGCGTCGCGCAAGGGCGTGCTGCGCGCCTGCAGCACCTGCTCCCGGTCGTCGGACAGGCGCAGCTCCGTTTCCGCCGTGTGCATGGTCTGCAGCGCGCTGAAGATGAAGGCCTGCAGGTCCAGGTTGCGCACCACGGCGTCCACGGGCTGCCCGTGGGCCTGGGCCGTGGTGACGCGGAACAGCGCGGCCGCGGCCGGATTGAGATTGATGATGCGCCGCTCCTGATCCACGGCCATCACGCCCTCGATCATGCTGCTCAGCACGGCCTGCTGCCGGTTACGCTCGTGGGTGATGGTCTCGATCATCTCCTGCAGTTGCGCGGCCATCTGGTTCAGCCGCTGGGCCAGGCGGCTCAGCTCCCCGGCGGGCCCCAGGGGCAGGCGATAGCCCAGCTCCCCGGCGGCGTAGCGCTCGGCGGCCCGGATGATCTCGCCGATGGGCCGCGTGATGCGCCGCGCCAGGGCCAGCGAGGCCCAGGCCGACAGCAGCACGACGGCCGTGCCGATCAGCGCCAGTTGCGCCAACAGGCCCCGGATGGCGCTCCACAGGCCGGCCGACGGCGACGACACGCGCACGATGCCCAGCAGGCGCTCTTCCGCGCGCACGGGCAGGGCCACGTAGACCTGCTCCTCGCCGGCGGTGCGGCTGAAGCGCACGCTGGTGCCCAGGCCCTCGTCCAGGGCCTGCAGCACCTCGGGCCGGCCGCCGTGGTTCTCCATGGCCGCGGGGTCGTGGTGCGAATCGCCCACCACGCGCCCGTTGGGCAGGACCACGGTGAAGCGATTGCCCGAGCGCCGGCCCAGGGTCTTGGCCATGGCATCCACCGCCGTGTGGTCGCCCGCGGCCAGCGGCGGGACCAGCAGGAGCTGCGACAGCTCGGCCCGGCGCCGCAGCTCGTCCTGCCACAGGCCCAGGTTGAAGCCGTAGAAGGTGTGCAGGAAATAGACGCCCACGGCCAGCAGCGCGGCCAGGGTGATCAGCAGTTGGGTGATGAACAGCGTCCGGAACAGCGCCGTTCCGCCGTCGTGGCTAGTCATTGAAGCGGTACCCCACACCGCGGATGGTTTCGATCATGCGCCCGTGCGGCCCCAGCTTCTTGCGCAGCCCCACGATCTGCACGTCCACGGAGCGGTCCGTGACGTGGTAGTCCTGGCCGTGCACGGCCTCCACGATCTGGTTGCGCGTGAACACCCAGCCCGGCCTGCGCGCCAGGAAATGCAGCAGCTCGAATTCGCTGTACGTGAGCTGCAGCGCCGCGCCATCCAGGCGCACCTCGCGCCGCCCGGGATAGATGTACAGCGGCCCCCGTTCCAGCGGGCTCTCCGCATCGGCCGCTGGACCGGCACGGCGCCGCAACACCGAACGGATACGGGCCACGAGCACCCGCGGACTGAAGGGTTTGGGCAGGTAGTCGTCCGCGCCCAGCTCCAGGCCGGTGACGATGTCGCTCTCCTCGCCCTTGGCCGTGACCATGATGATCGGCACGTGGCGCGTGGCGGGCTGTTCCTTCATGCGTCGGCACACGCCCAGCCCGTCGATGCCCGGCAGCATGAGGTCCAGCAGCAGCAGGTCGGGGGGATGGCGCTCCAGCAGGCGCAGAGCCTCCTCGCCGCTGGCGCTGAGGGTCACACGGAATCCTTCCTGTTTCAGCACGTGGGCGAAGAGCTCCTGAATATCCTCTTCGTCCTCGACGACGACGATGTGCTCGTTCACGACCGATCCTCAGTTCGTTGAGCCTGTGCCGGATGGACCACGCTGCGCGTTGCTTCCCCATCCTAACCGCGCAGCAAGGCGTTTGGCGCGTCGCTCACGGATTTCTCACCAACAGCTCACCGCAGGCTAACATGCCGACCGCCGCGCACAACGTCGCCACGCGCTAACGCGGCGGCCACGCAATGCTCATCGTTCCCGTGCACGGCGCTCATCGTGCGCTAACGCGCTTCCTCTACGCTGGAGTCATCGGGTGCAACTGAATCGCCGCCGACGACAGCCGCGGCGGCGACCCGGGCAGATCAATGCCAACGTACACTTGGAGGAACAACCTCGATGAGCAAATCAATCATTCTCGCGTTGTTGCTGGGTCTGGCGCTGCTGGTCAGTGGCGCGAACGCCGCGACGACCCAGGCGCAGCCGGTCAGCGTCGATCCCGCCATCAAAGCCTACCATTCCGTGGGCGGCATCAGCGGGAACCTCAACAGCATCGGTTCCGACACGCTGAACAACCTGATGACCCTGTGGTCCGAATCCTTTCGCAAAGTCTATCCCAACGTGAACATCCAGGTGGAAGGCAAGGGTTCCAGCACGGCCCCGCCGGCGCTGGCCGAGGGCACCGCGCAGTTGGGCCCCATGTCGCGCACCATGAAGGCCAGCGAAATCGAGGCCTTCGAGAAGCGCCACGGCTTCAAGCCCACCCGCATCGGCGTGGCCCTCGACGCCCTGGCCGTCTATGTCAACAAGGACAACCCGCTGCAAAGCCTGACCCTGCCACAAGTGGACGCCATCTTCTCCAAGAGCCGCCGCGGCGGCCTGCCGGAGGCCATCGCGACCTGGGGCCAGGTGGGCCTCAGCGGAAGCTGGGCGAACAAGCCGATCAGCCTCTACGGCCGCAACTCCGCCTCGGGCACCTACGGCTACTTCAAGGAGGAGGCGCTGTTCAAAGGCGACTACAAGGACACGGTCAAGGAGCAGCCTGGCTCGGCCGCGGTGGTGCTGGGCGTGACCGAAGACCTGTCCGGTATCGGCTATTCCGGCATCGGCTACCGCACCTCGGGCGTGAAAGTGCTCAAGCTGGCGGAAAAGCAGGGTGAGGAAGCCTTTGACGGCAGCTACGAGCACGTCCTGAGCGGCAAATATCCCCTCTCGCGCATGCTCTACATCTACGTGGCCAAGGCGCCCAACAAGCCGATGTCCCCGGTCGTGCGCGAGTTTCTCAGGCTCGCCCTCTCCCGCGAAGGGCAGCAGGTCGTGATCAAGGACGGCTACCTGCCCCTGCCGGCCTCGGTCGCCCAACGCCAACTGGCCCTGCTGGAATAGTTCCGGTAGCGCCCCACGACTGCATCGCCGCGCAGGGATGCAATGATATGATACTAGGTCTCAATCGCGTTTTCGGTTTGCCTTCAAGAACTGTTTGCTGTCACGCTGGATGCGTACTGAAACGACATCCGACAGGTGCGCCGACGCGCGGTTCATGCAAATATTTGAGATTGCATCTCAGTCTCAAATAAGAAACGATGGGCAAGGACGCCGGTTGCAGCGGTGTCCGCCGCCTGTGCCGTCACCACCTCGCGACAGCGCCTTCAAGGGCGCCCGCAGCGGGGACGACATGACGGGGACGCGTCACGGGAGATGCCGCGCCGGCTGGTGGGAAGCATCAGCCGGGCGCGGCCCGAGCATGTGCGCCACGGTCGCCAGGGAGACCCTCTCCGGCGGCACGGGCACGCAACCCCACTTTCTCGCAAGGAACGTCATGCACAAGATTGCAATCGGATGGCTGTTGACAGCGGCGCTCGTAGTCGGCGCCACGGCGGCCCAGGCGCAGAGCGATGCGCCCAAATTCTACATGTTCGGCGACGCCAAGGCCGCCTTCGGCACCTATGCCGAAGACGACGGCGTGACCAGCCGCAGCAACTTCCACTCGGTGATCGAAAGCAACCTGCGCCTGCGCAACACCGGTTACGACAAGGAACCGCTGTATTTCGAGTTGCGGCTGCGGGCGCGCGGCCGGCAGGTGGGCGGTGCCTATGAGAATAAGGACACCTTTGCCACCGGCGCCCTGCAGACCATCCGGCTGGTGGTGGGCTGGAACGCCGCGCAGAACTTCGCGGTGGAAATCGGGCGCACCGCCGGGGTGCCCTCGGCGTACACGGACCTGGAGGTCATGGAGACGCCGGCCCGGCTGGGCTCGACCATGGGCGGCGGATTCAAGGGCGATGACGTGGGCTCGATCAACCTGCTCTACAAGGCCGGCAATCTCAATGCCGGGCTGATGATCCTCACGGCCTGCCAACCCGCCTGCGGCGGGAACGCGGGCACGCTGGCCAATCCCGGCACTCCCACGGGCGATGCGAAGTACGGCAACCAGACGCTGATGCCTCACGTGGACGCCACGTTCGGGCCGGTCGACCTGGCCCTGCGCATCGCCATGGCCTCCGGCAGCTACGCCGATGGCGAAAAGGCCGCCGGAGCAAAGGCCAGCACCGTGAGCAGCACGGGCACGGGCCTGGCCGCCCGGGTCAACCTGGACGCAGCCACCATCGGCATCGACTACGAGACCAAGACGCTGGGCTGCGTGGACAGCGCCTCCGCGGGCGGCGATCCCGACTGCGTGAAGATCGCCGGCAACGGCTTCGGCCTCAGCGTGGAAGCGGCCAACTTCTACGGCTTCTACAACGCGCAGACCACCACGGTGCAGGACACCGCGGCCGGCGCGGCGCAGGGCGACACGGTGGACGACACCTTCACGCTCATCGCCGTGGGCTACGCCTACAAGGTCGGCAACGGGTCGGTGCATCCCGAATACCTGACCTCGACTTCCCAAGGCGGCGCGAGCGGCGCGAAGGCCGTTACGGCCAGCTCGCTGCGATTGGGCCTCAAGGTGAAATTCTAACGGGCGGCACGCATCCGGGCCGCCGCTGAATATTCACGGTAAGACCATACGCTGGATCCTCGCGGCCGCCATGGCCGCATTGGTCGCGGCGGCCGCGACCCGCGCAGTATTCGCTTCGTCTCAGTCCTCCCGACGCAGAAGGTCCGCGGTACGGGGCGCCTACCCAACACGCCCCAACGGCCGGCGGGTCTTCTGCTCTTTTTCCAGCTTCACAGCATGCCAGCCGGACTGTGCTATTGCGTTTTGCAGTGGCGTTGTGATGTGTGTACTCGACAATGCTGCGCGGCTGTTCTATGGTTGCGCCGACAGCCGTTCCAAGTGTTCCGCCTGCGGCGCGGTTTGGTCGCAGTTGCGAACGAATAGACAATTCAACCCGGAGCCACAGCCGGTATTTCACATCATTTGGGCGTCACGAAGTGCCATGGCGCCCCCCGCAGAAGCGTCTGCCGCATCTCGCCCGAGGAGGTTTCGACACGCCTGGCTGCCCGCTCCGGTGCCCTTGGGCGCTGGAGCGCCTGAACACTATTTCGAGGGGGGAGGAGAAACATCACTTGTCGCAATTGGAATCCCCAACCTGGAGGAGCATCCACCATGAAACGAGCAATCGTCGCGCTAGCCAGCGCTGTCTTTTTCCTCGCATTTGCCGTGGCCGCCGGGCAGGCGGCCGAGACGATCAAGATCGGCAGCCTCACCGACACCACCGGGCCTTACGCCACGATCGGCGTGGAACAGCACAACGCCACTGAAATGGCCATCGAAGAGATCAACGCCGCCGGCGGCCTGCTCGGCCGCAAGCTGGAGATGGTGCGCGAGGACGACGCCTCCAACCCCGGCAAATCCGCCACCAAGGCCGAGAAGTTGTTCCTGCAGGACAAGGTGGACTTCATCGTGGGCACGATCAGCAGCGGCGCCACGCTGAACGCCATGAACATCGCCAAGAAATACGAAAAGGTGATGATGGTGCCCATCTCCATGTCGCCCAAGATCACCGGCGACAACTGCAACAAGTACACGTTCCGCGTGAACTCCAACTCCTATTTCGAGTCCAAGACCGGCGCCCAGATCATGAAGAAGATGGGCGGCAAGGTGTTCTTCCTGGCCGCCGATTATGAATGGGGCAAGGCCACGACCCAGACGTTCAAGGACGAGGTGCTGGCCTCGGGTGGCACGAGCGTGGGCGAGATGTATTTCCCGTTGGGCACCAAGGACTTTGCCCCCTATTTCGGCAAGGTGCAGGCGGCCAAGCCGGACGTGCTGTTGATCACGGCTTCTTCCAAGGACGCCATCAGCAGCATCACGCAGGTGCAGGAATTCGGCATCAACAAGCGCATGAAGCTCTTTGGCCCCGGCTCGTTCACCTCGGGCGAGGTGCTGGCGGCGGTGGGCGCCAAAGCGGACGGCATCCAGAAAGTGGACCAGTGGAGCCCCACCATCAAGACGCCGGAAAACGTGGCGTTCATCCAGGCCTACACCAAACGCTACGGGCGCGAGCCCAACAAGTTCACCACGGCCACCTATGAGTCCGTGATGTGGCTGGCGCAGGCGGTGAAAAAGGCCGGCAGTGTGGAAGGCGCCAAAGTGGCCGCGGCCATGGAAGGCTCGACGTACAATGGCCCGCAAGGTCCCAAGACCATGCGCAAGTCGGACCATCAGGCCCTGATGGATATGTACGTGCTGGACATCCAGGGCGGTCGTGACGAGATGGTCTCCAAGGTGCCGGCCGCCGAGCTGACCATTCCCGAGGAATGCAGCGGGATGTAAGGACGGTAACCGCACCGCCCGCTGCGGGCGACGCGCAGGGATTGCTCGGCCGCACCCGCGGAGCTTGCGGGCTCCGCGGGTCGGCGGGTATCCCTTGCGGGTCTCCGTCCTGCCGCGGGCACTGGCGATGGGTGACGCGTGGATTTCTTCGTCTTCAGTCTGGCCCCCCAGTTGTTGCACGGACTGGTGTGGGGCATGGCCATCGTGCTGGTGGCCGTGGGACTTACCGTGATTTTCGGGTTGATGGGCCTGGTGAACTTCGCCCACGGCGAGCTGTACATGGCCGGGGCCTACATCGCCTACACCATGCTGTTCGCGGTGCCCAGCTTCTGGCTGGCCGCCGTGGTGGCCGTGTGTGCCGTGGCGGCGCTGGGCTGGCTGGCCGAGCGCACGGTGTTCCGCCCGCTATATGGCCGCAACCACATCTTCTATCTGCTGCTCACGTTCGGGTTGGGCCTGATTCTGCGCGAGGTGGCCCGGCTGATCTGGGGCGGGGATTTCAAGACCCTGGAAGCCCCGGTGGGCGGCTCGGTGCAGCTGCTGGACTTGTACTACCCGCTGTACCGGCTGGTGGTGCTGGGGTTTTCCGCCGTCATCATGCTGGGCATCTGGCTCTTCATGACCCGCTCGCGCACCGGGGCCATGATCCGCGCCGCCTCGGAGGACCGTGAGATGCTGGCCGCCACGGGCGTGGACGTGAACGCGCTGTTCGGCATCGTCTTCGCCGTCGGGGCGGGGCTGGCCGCCCTGAGCGGCGTGCTGCTGGCGCCCATCTTCAGCATCTACCCCTACATGGGGCTGGACCTGATTCTCTTCAGCTTCATCGTCGTCATCGTGGGCGGCCTGGGCAGTATCCGCGGCGCCGTGGTGGCGGGCGTGCTCATCGGCGAGTACATCAGCGTCAGCGCGCTGTGGATCAGCCCGGTCTATTCGGAGGCCACGGTGTTCGTGTTCCTCATCGTGATTCTGGTGCTGCGACCCGAGGGCCTGTTCGGAGCCAAGCTATGACCGCGCTGGACAACGTGGAGCTGCAGGCCGTGCCGGCACGCCGGGTCGACGTGTGGACTCGCCCGCGCTTTTTGGGCGCCTTCGCCGCCGCCGTGGCGCTGGGGCTGCTGGCCCCGGCGTTGCTGGGCCCCTTTGGCGTGCTGGTGGCCGCCGAAGCGCTGATCTTCGGGCTGTTCGCCCTGAGCTACGATCTGCTGGTGGGCCGCGCGGGGCTGGTCAGCTTCGGCCACGCGGCCTTCTTTGGCGGCGGCGGCTATGCGGCGGCCGTCTCGCTGATGTACCTGGGCGCGTCCATGTGGCTGGGGCTGTTGCTGGCCGTGGTGCTGTCCGTGGTGCTGGCGGTGATCGTGGGCGTGGTGTCCATCCGCACCACGGGCATCTACTTTTCCATTCTCACGCTGGCCTTTGCCGAGGTGCTCTACCGATTCGTGTTCCACTTTGAGCATCTGGGCGGCTCGGACGGGCTGATCGGCCTCAAGCGTCCGCCGCTCTCGCTCTTCGGGTTTCAGTTGTCGCTGGAATCCAACGTGACTTATTACTACTTCGTGCTGGCGCTGCTGGTGCTGGTGCTGGCCGCCGTGGTGCTGGTGGTACGCTCGCCCTTCGGCCATGCGCTGGTGGCCATGCGCGAGAACGAAGGGCGCCTGCCCTTCCTGGGCTTCAACACCAAGCTGCTCAAGATCACGGTGTTCTGCATGTCCGCGGGCATTGCCGGGCTGGCCGGCGGGCTCTACGCCATCTTCAAGGGCTTTGCCGCGCCGGAGCAGCTCTTCTTCATCATCTCCGGCGAAGTGATCGTGATGGCGCTCATCGGGGGCATGGGCACCCTGCTGGGCGCGGTGCTGGGCGGCGTGATCCTCACCGTGTTCACCGAAATCGTCAGCGGCTGGACGGAATCGTACAACATCTTCGTGGGCATCCTGTTCATCTTCGTCGTGATCTTCAAGTCCGACGGATTGTTCGGCTTTCTCGGGGAGCGCAAGCGGCCGTGAGCACCGTGCTGGAAGTGCAGGGATTGACAAAGGATTTCGGAGCGGTGCGCGCCGTGAACCTGGTGGACCTCACCATCGCCGAGGGCGAGGTGTGCGCCATCATCGGCCCCAACGGCGCGGGCAAGACCACCGTGTTCAACATGCTCACCGGGGCCTTTCCGGCCACGCGCGGCCATGTGCGCTTCGCCGGACGGGACATCAGCCGCTTCCCCCCGGAGCGGCGCAACCACGCGGGCATCGCGCGTTCGTTCCAGATCACCAACATCTTCCAGGGTCTGGACGTCTTCGAGAACGTGCGCCTGGCCTGTCAGGGAGCCACGCCGGGGCTGTTCGGCACCTGGTTCGCGCGCAAGGAAGAGGAGGCCTGGGCCATTCTGCGCGACGTGGGGCTGCTGGAGCTGGCCGACGTCACGGCGGGCAACCTGTCTCACGGCGACCAGCGCTACCTGGAGATCGCCCTGGCCTTGGCCGCCGCTCCGCGCCTGCTGATGCTGGACGAGCCCACCTCGGGCATGACGCCGCTGGAGACGCGCCAGACCATTGCCCTGCTGCGCAACCTGAAAACAGCGCGCCCTCAATTGGCCGTGCTGCTCATCGAGCACGACATGGAGGTGGTCAAGGACCTGAGCGACCGCATCTATGTGCTGGATTTCGGCAGCGTGATTGCCCAGGGCCGCTTTGCCGAGCTGAAGTCCAACCCGCAGGTGATCAAGGCCTATTTCGGAGCGGAGGAGTAAGCGACGATGCTCAAGGTGGAGGGGCTGCACGCCCATTACGAATTGAGCCACGTGCTGCAGGGCGTGTCGCTGGAGGTCAACGAAGGCGAGACCGTGTGCCTGCTGGGACGCAACGGCGTTGGCAAGACCACCACGCTGAAATGCATCATGGGCATCCTCGCGCCGTCCGAAGGCCGCGTCCAGTACCGCGGGCAGGACATCGCCGGCCTGCCCCTGCACAAGATCTCGCGCCTGGGCATTGCCTATGTGCCTGAGACCCGGCGCATCTTCGGGCGGCTGAGCGTGCGCGAGAATCTGGAGATGGGCCTCAACAACACCGCCGGGCTCAATGCCACCCAGCGCCAGAGGCGCCTGGACGAGGTGCTGGGCTACTTTCCCGAGCTGGTGCCGCTGCTGAAGAATCCGGGCCTCAAGCTCAGCGGCGGACAGCAGCAGATGCTTGCCATCGGCCGGGCGCTGATGAGCCATGCCGACCTGCTGCTCATCGACGAGCCTTCCGAGGGTCTGGCTCCGATCCTGGTGCAGCACCTGATGCAGATCATCGAGGACATCAACCGCGACGGGCGCACAGTGCTGCTCGTGGAGCAGAACGCGCGCATGGCGATCCGCATCTCCAACCGCGGCTATGTGCTGGAGCGGGGCAGCGTGTGTTTCGCAGGCAGCAAGTCCGAGATGGAAACCAGCCCGGAAGTGCGCGAACGCTGCGGGCTGTAGGCGCCAACGGCATCTCGCCGCACGCGCCTGCCCACCTGAAAGCCCCGACCCCCTCGCCCTACGGCTCACTCGCCACGCGCGCCCGTCCGACCGCGCGCACACCTCGGCGCGCCGCTTGAGTCTGCACAACTGCCCTCCTGCCACATTGGTGCCGGCGATACTGCGGGGAAATGCCGCGCGTGGGCGGCATCTCGCCGCACGCGTCAGTGCGGGGCGCCGGCGCGCGAGCCGCTCAGAAGGAGAGGGAAACCTTGAGCGCGTTGTTGCTGCGTTCGTTGGCCATCGCGATGGCCTCGCCCACCTGTTCCACCGGCAACACGTGGCTCACCAGCGGGGCCACGTCGATCTGCCTGCGCACGATGAGGTCCAACGCCGTGCGGAAGGAGACCAATCCCGGTTCGTGCTGGGCCCCGTGGGCCGAGTGGGCGGTAAGCGCCTTGCGGAAGAAATCGTGGAAATTGAAGGGCACGGGCTGCATGGAATCCGGCAATCCGAAGAGCAGCATGTCCCCGCTGGCCTTGACCAGGTCCACCGTCTGCACCAACGTTTCCTTGCGCCCCACCGCCTCGATGAGGAAGTCGGCCCCCTTGCCGCCGGTGTGATCCAGCACAGCCTCGCGCACATTGTCGTGCTCCGCCCGCAGGGCCACATCCACGCCCATCTTGCGCCCCTGGGCCAGGCGCGCCTCGGACAGGTCGGAGGCGATCACCTTGGCCGCCCCGGCCCGCTTGACCAGGTAGGCAAAGAACATCCCCGCCGAGCCCTGGCCCATCACCATCACCGTCTTGCCCACCACGTCGATGGGCCGTTTGCGCAGGGCAAAGATCACCGTGCCGAGCTGTTGGGCCATCAACAGCTCCAGGAGAGGCACCTCCACGCGCGGCATTTTGAGACAGAAGCGGCCATGCACCCGTTGCAGCTCGGCGAAGCAGAAACTTTCCGGGGGAAAGGGCATGGTCAGCACCAGGTCGCCCTCGGCAAAGTCGGCATGGCGGCTCTGCACCACCTCGCCGATGCCTTCGTGCCCCGGAAATCCCGCCGGCTGGGGCGCTCCCCCAAAGGGAATGCCCAGGTAAATCATGTGCAGGTCGCTGCCGCAGATCGAGGCATATGCGGTGCGTACCACCAGTTCGCCGTCGCCGGGAACGGGTACGGGCGCCTCTTCGCAGACCATCCTGCCTACTTCCACCATTCTGCCGGCGCGCATGGTCTTCATCGAATGACGTCCTCGCAAGTGTGGGTCGGCGCTCTGCCTGGGATGCCGCGGGAAGCGCGCTGAATTGTCTTAGCCCACGCCCGGGGGAAATTCAATTGAGCCCGCAGGGCCGCGTCACGCCACGATCAGGCTTGGCGACAGGGACATGGTGACAGGCACAGGCCTGGGCGTGGAACGTCAGGGTTGCAACTCTGACATGTTGAACAGGCGGTGCGGGGGCAGGCGCGCGCGCAGCGTGTCCTCGAACGCGGGGCAGCCGGAGACATCGGCGAAGATGGGCAGGAACAAACCGCGCAGGCGGAACAACTGGTCGATCACCGAGACGGTCAGCCGCTCCTGGGTGTTGGCCGGGGAGATGACGTACACGTCCTTGGCCACCAACAGGTCGCGGGCCTGGATGACGTTGCGCACGCGCTCGCTGAAGGTCTGGTAATCCTCGCTGCGCCTGGGCCCCTCGGGCGGTCGCGGCGGCGCCCCGTCTTCCTCCGCGGGCGCCTCGTCGTCCAGCGTGCCTTCGAACAGCGTGTCCACGAAGTTCAGGCGCACATTGCTGCGAATGCCGCGCAGGCGGATCACGATGCGGCTCAGCCAGCGATCCTTGAAGGGCAGTTGCAGCTCCCGCCGGTGAATGTCACGCAGCGCCTTGCTCACCTGCCGCGCATGCTGCTCGATTCCGTCCAGATCATGCAGCGTGATGTCCTCGGGCCGGACGGTCAGCAGTTCGCTGAGCCGCACCAGGTCCCGGGACAGGCCATCGATATACGGCGCATCGAAGAGCGAAAAGTTGAAGGAGGAGATGATGCCGCAAATGTCCGCGCTGACCGTGCGATATTCTTCCATCTCGTCCCGCAGACGCGTGAAGCGCGCGAGCCAGCTCGCCAACTCCGAGATGGTGGCATACAGCTCCCGGCGCTCGGGGTGAGCCACGACGCGGCTGAACTTGCCCTGATCCAGAGACGAGGTGCCCAGGCACATGACGCGCTCTTCGGGCACGCTGCGCAGGTCCTTCACCAGCGGGGGCCGGGGCTTGATGAGGTGCAGGATGGATTCGCGCAGAATGACGTCCACCAGCACCGGCCCTCCCACATGGCGCAGTTCGCGCCAGGCCCCGTCGTGCGCGGCCAACAGGGCCTGAGCCTCTTTCAGCGCGGCCCCGGCCGGATTGTCCAGCAGCGCCTGGAGCTGCACGGCCACCACCCGCGAGCCCTCCGACAGCTCGCCCACAGCCAGGTCCCAGTCGGGCTGCAGGCGGAACAGGAACGGCTTCTCGCCCAGCAGCACGGTGTGGTCCCGGCGCAGCAGCGCCAGATAGGCCAGCGGTCCGTGCAGGGTGATGCGCACGGCCTCCTCCTGGCGCGCCCCGGCCAGCAACAGCTTGTAGTGCTGCTTGATCAGGCGCTCCAGCGCGTTCCACAGCACGTCCGCCGCGGGCGAGGCTCCCAGCGGCTCGGCGCAGCGCGCATCGTGCAGGTTCAGCACCTCGTTGTCGCTCAGGCGCGCCAGAACGCCCCGCAGCGATTGCTCCTGCAAGTGCGCCTTGTAGCCGTCGCGCAGGGCCTTCATGCGCTTGACCGCGGCGATGTACGTCTGCTCCAGGGCGCGCACGTCCAGCGGCTGCTCTTCATCTCCGCCGGATTTGCCGGCCCGCAGGAAGGCGTTGGCGCGATCGGCGGCCCGTTCGGCCGGCTCGGGCTCAAAGCCCAGACTGCGCACGCGGTCGGCGTCGAACACGTTCTGCTCCACCAGCACGTCGCGCAACTGCTGGCGCGAGAGGCTGATCTGGTGCCGCCACACGACGTGCTGATAGATGATCTCAAACAGGCCGCCCTGGAACTTTTCCACCAGGTAGCTGAGCTTGTTGTTCACGAACCGCCGCGCCACGCCGGCCACCCGCCGACGGAAGAGATAGTTGTAGGCGCGGCGCAGCGTATCCGGGTGGGCCCGCAGGGGAAACAGCCTGGCATCGTCCTGCAGCATCAGCAGCAGATAACCCTCCACGTCCACGTTGGATTCGTGGGGCGCGCCGGGCCCTTCGCGGCGGCGCACGAGGTCGCGCGAGGCGAGCATGGTCAGTCCCAGCCCCTCGCCGGCATCCAGCAGACCCTGGCGCATGACCACCGTCATGCCCGCTTGCCCCAGGATGTAGTTGGAATTGCTGATCAGCGGATACGAGCCCTGCAGGTATGCGTTGAGCTCACCCACCCGCTTTTGCTTTTCCTGATCCTTGAAGCGGCGCCGCACCGAGGCGGCAATGCGGCGCGTGAGCTCGCCCATGGGAAATACGATGCCTGCCAGTTGCTCCCGGATCGCGGTCACTTCGCCCCAGGTCACGGGAACCTTGTCCGTCAGGTTCTTGGCCACGCCCTTGTACGGCAGCCGCGGATTCAGCGTGCGCAGGTTGCCGATCTTGAACACCTTGAAGGAAAAGCAGGACAGCAGCCCGCGGGCAAACGTGGGGCCCGGCGGCACGCCGCCGTCGCCGAACTTGTCGTTGTAGCGCCCCAGCAGGGTGAGCCGCACCACCAGCTCGAACAGCTTGCGCCGGATGACGTCGGAGGCCGGCATGTCGGCGGAAGGCGAGGTGGCCGCAAAGGCATCGATGGCCGGCAGCAGCTCGCCCAGTTCCTCGCGCACCATCGCCAGCACCTCCTGTTCCTCGACGCGGGTGGGCTCCAGCCGCACGACGCGCCGATAGAGCCCGGGGTCGGTGACCAGCCGGTGCCCGAGGACCAGGACGGTGAACACGCTCTCGAAGTGCTCGCGCCGAAGCGCGTCGGAATTGTTCAGCCCGATGCGGATTTCGTTGAGCAAGCTGCGCTTGCCCGTCACATTGCCCTGCTTCTGTTCCAGCACGAAGGGCATCAGCCGTTCCTGCAACGTCTCCAGGGCGATGCCCTGGCACAGCAACTCAAACTGCGTGGCCAACTCGCCCACGTTTTCCGAGGCCGCCAGGAACTTGAAGAAGCTTTCGAGCAGGCCGCGGTAGCGCTCCTGGTATTCGTAGATCAGCGCCAGGTTGATCACCTCCGCCGGCGCCAGCGCCTTGATGGCGTCCGCGTCGCGCGTCCTGACGATTTCCTGATAGGCCGCCCGGCGGTCGGGCGGCAGGAATTCCAGCCGTGCCACCTGCTGCAGCAGGGAGACGAAGCCCGTGGGGCGCAACTGACGCTCCAGCATGGCCTGTTGCAGGCCCGGCTTGGATTGCAGCACTTCCGGAATGCTGGCCAGTTGGGGGTCCGGCACGGCGGTGAGGTACTCCCAGTTGCCTTCGTCCATGTGCGTGGCAAAGGCATGCTGGCGGCGGGCAAAGATCTGCGCCAGCACCAGCGCCACCCCATTGGTGGCGGTGCGGCTCTCCAGGCGCAGGTGCAGCCCCCGGTCGGGCCGGGCCGCGACGGTGCGCAGCCAAGCCAGGCAGCCCTTGAGGCTGGTCTCCGGACGCACCTCGCGCACCGCTTTGCCCCGCACTCGCACGCCCTGGGCATACTGGGCACTGGCCAGGTTGATCTCGTCCTCTTCCCGCACGAGTTGCCGGGTGAAGCGGACCTCGATCTCCTCCTTGCGAAAGGTATCGGCCAGGTCCTGCAGTTC
>JACQHH010000162.1 GCA_016199125.1 Candidatus Lambdaproteobacteria bacterium | reverse complement strand
CGTGTACCTGCGCACCGTCGGCGCCTTCACCGCCCAGGCCCTGGGCGCCTGACCACGGTGCGGCAAGGCCCGCGCGGCACCGTCGCGGCAAATGCCGATTTGCGCTATAGGCAGAACATGCGGCGGAGAGCCGTGCGCCCGGCGATCGGGCCAGCGGACGGCCGCAACACAGCACAGGGGGATGCCATGGACATGAGCTACAACATCTGGGCGATTCTGGTCGCGGCGGTGGCCAACAACGTCATCGGCGCGTTGTGGTACGGCAAGTCGTTTTTCGGGCGGACCTGGATGCGGGAGGTGGGGTTGAAGGAGTCGGACATGCCCACCAAGTTTCCCGTCAAGCCCTTCGCGGCGGCCATCGTGGCCTCGCTGGTGCTGGGCGTGGCGCTGGCCTGGGCCAATGCCGCGGCGGGCAGCGCATCGCTGCTGGACGGCGTCGTGGTGGGGCTGATCGTGGGCATCGGCATGGGCGCGGCCATCACCGCGCCGCACTATGCCTTCGCCGGCCGCTCGCTAAAGCTGTTCCTCATCGACCAGGGCCATTCCATCCTGGTGGTGGTGGTCATGAGCGCCATCATCGGCCTCTGGCGCTGAGGGCACGCGTATCGCCGCTGCTCATGTCATCAGCGTATTGAGCCGGGCCGGGCTGCTCGTGCCGTCTCTAAGGATCATGATCTGGTCAGGTTCGGAAGCGAACCAGGCGAATGAGCCCCAGGCCAGATCAGAAATGGTTTTCTTGAATCCTGGCGATTGCCGGTCCCGATAGGCGCTAACGAAGGCCACTTGGAATCGCCTGAATCCCGCGGCTTCGGTTAACATCAGCAGGGCAGCCTTGCGGCCGGCTGTGATGGCACCGTCGGTGGCGACGACCTCCACGAACACCAGAAGCGGCTCGGTCGGGCCCAAATCGGCAAGGATTAGATCGGGCAAGTTCTTGTCCACTTCGATTTTCAGCCCAATGGCACTTGCCAGCTTGTCGTCGCGGGCGACCACCTTGTTGCCGCTTTCGCTAAGCCAGAGCACCGCTGGATGTTCCAGAAACCGTGGTGCAAACACCTCGACTGCGGCCTGGGCTATGACTGAGCTTGGCCCGGCGCGAAGCTGCCGGGTCTCTCCGCTGGGAAAGGTGACGCGAATGCCTTTTCGTCCGCTGGCGGCACCCATACGAACAATGGAAATGCGCGCCATTGCCCCGGACGTTAGATTGGCCTGCTGCCAATCCTCAATAGCCCGATTCAGCGCCTTGCCCGTCACATACGGTACGAACAGTCCTGCGAAATCTGCCTTGAGCGCGTAGCGTGGTTTAGGGGAGGTTGTGGGAATGTCTTCTAGCGCGGTGACCGCGCCTACGGGCATCAATGCTCCGCGGAGTGTGTCGTCCCTGATCGGCTCCTTCGTCGTATCCTGATACCACCGCTTCCCTGCCACTTCGTAGCCCGGCTTTGGCACATTGCGCGCATAGGTGCTGCGCGCATCGTCATCGGCGAGAGCCGCCTGTTCTTCTGTCATCCGATACACGTGCTTCGGCCCGAGATACTGCCCTGCCCCTTCCACCGCACCAGTGTAAAGCATGACAAACACTGTACACGCTGCTACGTCCCAGATGCAGTGCGGACGATTTGGCGTGCCTTCAGGAAAGATCAGCGGCAAGCGCTCAGCGACGAGGCTCTTGGGTACGTAAGGCGGGAGCGGCACGATCAATCCCTCTCATTGATTCCATATAGAATCGCGCAGGCTGCATCGACGGCGTTGCGATCCGCTTCGACGCGTACAAGCGAGGTTAGCGCGCACATTGCCCCGGGATCCGGCAAGGGCAGCGCCTGCAATTCGTAGGCAGAGACAGCGACGCTTCCATTCAGGCAACGAAAGACCGAGTCCGCAGCAGCGCTGTTGAGGAACGCGGCGAGCACGTCCGGCGAAACCGCCGGGTCGTCGCAATTGGGCCGAATCATGTTTATGTGATTCTCGATCACGGCGGCGCCGTGCGTTTTGAGGAACTGTGCGGGCAGCGGAGTCGCAATTAATCTCCGGTGCTGTTCCTTTGCCGTTGTACGCTGGAGCAGGACGCAAGGAGCGCGAGTAATCAACCACTCGTCGCCGGCATTGGGCTCGAAGTAGGGCTTGTGGTTCTTCTTCTCGGCCTTCCACGTAAACCGTCCATCTCTGGTGACCGCCTCGGCCCAAATGATTGGCAGCCCGTGCTTGCCTCGCGCTTCCCTCATCTGGCTCTTGTGGCGGTTCCAGACGAGGGGCCCGGTGCTCACGGTATAGCCCCAATCGGCCAGCCGGTGCGGCATGGATCGCAGGCGATCCACAAGGGTGGCTTGCGCAATTGTGCGCGCCAGCAGCCATGGCTGCGAGGCGTCCACCGACAAAGTAGTAAATGTGCCGACGCGTTCGATCTGAAGGCCGCCTCCGTTTGATGGCATGACCTTATGAACGCTCGCGGGAGCGGGGCGGCCACCTCGTCGGTAAGTGGCCAACAAGGTTTCCTGTAACACGTCCGCGAAGACGCCCTTGCGCGCAGATACGAAATCGATGCTCGCCGGCGGTGCTTCGGCGTCGAGCAGGGCCCTGAGATTCTTAAAATACTTGCCCGCGACAAAGCTGGTTGGGGTCACAAAGGCAATCACGCCACCGGGCCGACATTGCCGAAGCGCCATGTCGGTGAACAACCCATACAGGTTAGCATGCCCATATAGGCTCCGCCGGAAGCGCTCCCGGTCCGGCGCATCAAGGGTGACGCGGCCATATGGCGGATTTCCGATCACCAGATCGAAGGGGCTGTGTTCGGGTGGATTCCGTAGGCTGTCGCACACGGTTACGAGCACCGGAAGCTCCCGCAAGGCGCCGCCACAGGCCTGCCAGACCACCGTATCCAAGGCCACTTGGGACAACCAAGCTGCGAATGGATCAATCTCAAAACCACGAATCCGCGTGGCAACGTCCGCGACACGCCGCCCGGCATCCCGATGCCGCCTTGCACCGAGCATGCGCCGGGCCACTGGAGCCAGAAAGGCCCCTCCTCCGCAAGCCGGGTCGAGTGCCGTGCATCGCGTCCAGTCCACTCCGGCCTCAGTCGCCTGGTCGAGCAGCCGCGCAGTGAGCGCGGGAGGCGTGTAGTAAACGCCTAGCCGTTCCCGATGGTCGGCCGGCAACAAAGCGCTATAAATCGACCCGATCTGATACGCGGCAAGCTCGATATCCATCAGCGCGGCTGCGGCCCCCATGTCATCCGCCAACGTCTCCACGGTTGCGTCGAGCCGCGGCGCATCCAATCGGACGAGCATCGGTCGTAGCGGCGGGCATTCGCCCGCCGAGGTGGCAAACTCGCGCCACCAAGCCGAAATCAGCCGGTGGCAAAACGCCCTGGCCAGTCCCAGTCGGTCGCCGTGGCAGGTCGCCAGGGCCTGCGTGATCGCCCGCCCGGCTTCGATCATGGTGCTGGAGCCCGAAGGCAACACTAGCGACATCGCCGGCGCGAATACAGACGCTTTGCCTCTCTGCGCTACCGAAACCTCGTTGCCCCCGAGTTCCAGTTGGCGATGAGTTTGCGGCAGACGTGATCCTGGCTTCACTGGCGATCTCCCAATCTGGGATTGATCATTGTAACTGCGAGCGGTCAGGTCAAGCCCTATGAACTTCGTGTGCCCGCGCGCCGACGGCCTCAGGGGCTCTCGTCGCCCGCGGCCGGGGGCGCGATCGGGCTGCCGTCGCTGTGGTCCACCGTGGCGCCCTGCTGCAACATGCGCTGGATGTGCGCCTCGCTGAAGCCCGCCTCGCGCAGCACCTCGATGCTGTTCCCTCCCAGGCGCGGGGCGTGCCGGCGCAGCGTCATGGGCGAGGCGGAGAAGTTCACGGGAAAGCCGATCACCTTGTACTTGCCCTCGGTGGGATGCTCCGCCGTGGAAAAGAAGCCCGTGGCCCGCAGGTGGGGGTCCTCCCACATGTCCGCCAGGTCGTTCACGGGGGCCGCCGGGATGCTCACCCGGTCGCAGAACGCCATCCATTCCGCCGTGGTGCGCGTGGCCGCGAACTCCGCGAGCTGCGTGTACAGCGCGTCGATGTGCTGGGTGCGCGCGCGGATGGAGACATAGCGCTCGTCCTGGGCCAGCTCCGGCCGGCCCACGTAAGCAAACAGGTCGCGCCAGTTGCGGTCGGTGTAGGGCAGGATGCAGGCGTAGCCGTCCTGGGTGCGGTAGGGGCGGCGGTTGCGCGTGAGCAGCCGCGCATAGCCCACGGGGCTCAGCGGCGGCTCGAAGGCATGGTCGCGGATGTGCTCCAGCATGGTGAACGAGACCAGCGTTTCGAACATGGGCACCTCGATCTCCTGCCCCTCGCCCGTGCGTTCGCGGTGCAGCAACGCGGCCGTGATGGCATAGACTGCCGTGAGCCCGGCCACCTTGTCGCAGAGCACCGTGGGCACATAGGCAGGCTCGCCGTAGAGCCGCCCGTTGAGCGCGGCGATGCCCGAGGCGCCCTGGATCAGGTCGTCGTAGGCCCCCTTGTGGCCGTAGGGACCGTCGCGGCGGTAGCCGTAGGCGCCGCAATACACGATGCGCGGATTCACTGCCCGCAGCGCGGCGTAGTCCAGGCCCAGGCGGGCCATGGCCTGGGGGCGGATGTTGTAGAACAGCACGTCCGCGCCCTCGGCCAGGCGCAGCAGCGCCGCCTTGCCGTCCGGGTGCTTGAGGTCCAGCACCAGCCCCCGCTTGTTGCGATGCAGGTTCAGCGTGGAGCCGCCCATGCCGCGGGAGCGGCCGTCGGTGATGTAGCGTGAGGAATCGCCCGCCGGGCCTTCGATCTTGATCACGTCCGCGCCCATGTCCGCCAGGATCTGCGTGGCATAGGGCCCCATCAGCACCGTGGACAGATCGAGAATGCGGATGCCGTGCAGCGCACCAGTTTTCATGCGGGAACTCCACCATGCGAAGGGGGTGAGCGGGTCGCGGCCGGCGACTGTACAGCGCGCGGGGGAGCTTGCTACAGTCGAGCCTTGTTTCAAGCCAAACGTGGTTGCGCGGCGCCGGACTCCGCGGCGTCTCCCGTCGGGTCCGCCGGGGGCGTCCGGCAAGCGCCTGCCGCCCAACGTCCGCCGTCGAGGGTGCTCCGCGCAACAGAGGGGAGAATAGCATGCCTGTCAATCCGCAGATTCAAGAGATCCTGGATTTCATCGCCGCGCGCAACGCCCCACCGCTGCACACGCTGGAGCCGCCGCAGGCGCGCATCGCCATGGCCAAGGCGCGGGCCCTGGTGCGCGGGGACGAGGTGACCCTGGCGCGCGTCGAAAACCGCGGTATTCCGGGGCCGGCGGGCAGGATTCCCCTGCGGCTCTATGCCGACAGCAGCGGCACGCCGCTGCCCATGCTGCTCTACCTGCACGGCGGGGGCTTTGTCATCGGCGACCTGGAGAGCCACGACGACGTCTGCCGCCATCTGGCGCGTGCCGCGGGTTGCCTGGTGATCGCGGCGGACTACCGCCTGGCCCCGGAGCACCCCTTTCCCGCGGGGCTGGACGACAGCTTCGCCGCCGCGCAATGGGTCGTGGCGCACGCCCTGGAGCTGGGGGGCGACCCCACTCGGCTGGCCGTGGGCGGGGACAGCGCCGGTGCCAACCTGGCCACCGTGGTGACGCTGCTGGCGCGCGACCGCGGCGGGCCCGCCATCAGGACGCAGCTCCTGGTGTATCCGGTCACGGCCCACGACCTGAGCGCCCGCTCCATGCACGACAATGCCCAGGGCTATTTCCTCACCGTGGACATGATCCGCTACTTCATGGGGCACTACCTGCGGGCGCCGGGCGAGCTGGAGGACCCTCGCGTCTCCCCGCTCAAGGCTGCCAACCTGGCCGGCCTGCCCCCGGCCTATGTGCTGACCGCGGCCTACGATCCGCTGTGCGACGAAGGCCGGGCCTATGCCCTGCGGCTGCGCGCGGCGGGCGTGCCCGTGGCGCACCGGCACTACGACGACGCCGTGCACGGCTTCTTCACGTTCACGAAGACCGCGCTCGCCCGCCAGGCCATCGACGAGGCGGCGGCGCATCTGCGCATGGCCCTGGCCCTGGAGTAGCCGGGCGGCGCCGCGGCACCGCGTTGTGCCACCGGCTGCGCGCGGCTGTTTTTTATTGGCATTTCCCCGCGCCTTGGCATATGTGAACAAACATCGGGAAAGGGTCGCCAAAAAAGAAGCATTCCGGCGGGAGCGTTCCCGCCGCGCCGGGGGGATCAATCGTCACCAAATTTGCGCTGCCGCGTCCGGTGGCCTGTGCCGGGGGGTATTTTTTGGGGAGGAAACCATGTTCGGACGACTGCTCGTTTCTGTGTCTGTGGTAGCCTTTGCCTTGTCGTGCAGTGCCGCGGCGGCTCTCGCCCAGGCACAGCAGAAGGTCCTGCTCAAGATCCCGATCGCGTTCGCCACCAACCTGCCCAGCCTGGGCACGTCGATCCAGTATTTCTCGGACCGGGTGAACGCTATTCCCGAAATGGGGATCACGGTGCGGCTCTACGAGCCGGGCAAGCTGGTGGCCCCCTTCGAAATCCTGGACGCCGTCTCCACGGGCAAGACCAACGCCGGCTATGCCGCAGCGGGGTATTGGGCGGGAAAGATTCCGGCGTCCCCGCTCTTCACCGCCGTCCCCTTCGGCCCGGAAGCGGACGAGTACATCGCGTGGTTCTACTTCGGCAACGGCATGAAGCTGTACCAGGAGATGTACGATTCCGCCGGCTTCAACGTGAAGGTGCTGCTCTGCTCGATGCTGGCGGCTGAAACGAGCGGCTGGTTTTCCAAGCCGATCAATTCGCCCGCGGACCTCAAGGGCCTGAAAATGCGCTTCTTCGGGCTGGGCGGCGAAGTAATGCAGAAGCTCGGCGTCTCGGTGTCCCTGCTGCCCGCCGGTGAAATCTTCCCGGCCCTGGAGAAGAAGGCGCTGGACGGCACCGAGTTCTCCATGCCGGCCATCGACGAGCGGCTCGGTTTCTACAAAGTGGTCAAGTACAACTACTACCCCGGCTGGCACCAGCAGGGCACGGCGCTGGAGCTGCTCATCAACAAGGACGTCTGGAACGGCCTGAGCAAAGGCCAGCAGACCTTCCTGGACATGGCCTGCAAGGAGACGGTGGCCCAATCCATCGCCGAAGGCGAGGCGATCCAGTTCGACGTGATCAAGCGCAACAACGAGCGCGGGGTGGTCTCGCTGTACTGGTCCAAGGACATGCTCGCGCTCTTCGAGAAGACCTGGCACGAAGTGGCCACCGAACAGTCCGCGAAGGACCCCTTCTTCAAGAAGGTCTTTGACGACCTGACGGCGTTCCGCGTGGGGTACACGGAGTGGAAGAAGCTGGCCTTCCTGCCCCGCCCCAGCAAGTAAGCGACCCGAACCGCGCGGGGCCCGCCCCGCGCTCTCGTGCCGGCCATGCGGCAACGCCGTGCGGCCGGCCGTCTTGCGTGCCGTTGTTGCCATGGACTCGCGTCACACTTTGGACAAGCTGGCGGATGCCCTTGACGCCTGGCTCCGCCGCGGCATTGGCGTGTTCGCCTGGCTGGGTCTGGTGCTGATCGTGGCGATCATCACACAGATCGTGCTGCGCTATGCCTTCGGCGAGGGCCGGGTGTGGCTGGAGGAGCTGCAATGGCACCTCTATGGTGTCGGCATCCTCACCGGGCTCGGCTATACGACCCTTGTTGACGGCCACGTCCGCGTGGACCTGGTGCACGAGCGCGTCAGCGAGCGCATCCGCGCCTGGGTGGAGGTGCTGGGCACGGTGCTGCTGCTGTGGCCCTTCATCTACGCGGTGTTCGCGCACAGCCTGCCCTTCTTCGTCGAATCCTATGCCCTGGGTGAGGATTCCGACGCGCCCGCCGGGCTGCCCTACCGCTGGATCATCAAGGGGTTCATTCCGTTCGGCTTCGCGCTGCTGGCGCTGACCACCCTGCCGCGCGTGCTGCGTGGGCTGAACGTCCTTCTGCATCCGTACCGCCCATGATCGAGACCGACCTGCTGGTGGCGGCCATGTTCGCCATATTCGTCGCGCTGCTCTTCACCGGGTTTCCTGTCGCTTGGGTGCTGGGCGGAGTGGGCGTGCTGTTCACGCTGGTGGGTTATCTCTCCGACCAGTACCTGGGGACCCTCACCGGGCTGGATTTTCTCACCCTGGGCCTGGTGGTGAACCG
>JACQHH010000157.1 GCA_016199125.1 Candidatus Lambdaproteobacteria bacterium | reverse complement strand
TCTGCGGCGACGTGGGCTTCGGCAAGACCGAGGTGGCCATGCGCGCGGCCTATGTGGCCGTGCTGGGCGGCAAGCAGGTGATGATGCTCGTGCCCACCACCATCCTCGTGCAGCAGCACGAGGAGACCTTCCGTCACCGCTTTGCCGATTTCCCGGTGCGCGTGGCGGCGCTGAGCCGCTTCCGCAAGCCCCGCGAGCAGAAGGCCATCGTCAAGGCCTTTGCCGCGGGCGAGATCGACATCCTCATCGGCACGCACCGCCTGCTGTCCAAGGATGTGGTGCCCAAGGATCTGGGGCTGCTGATCATCGACGAGGAGCAGCGCTTCGGCGTGGCGCACAAGGAGCAGATCAAGCGCCTGCGCACCCTGGTCGACGTGGTGGCGCTCTCGGCCACGCCCATCCCGCGCACGCTGCACCTGTCTCTGGCGGGGGTGCGCGACCTGAGCGTGATCAACACGCCGCCCATGGACCGCGTGGCCATTCGCACGCGCCTGGTCAAGTCCAGCGACTATATCCTGCGCGAGGCCGTGGAGCGCGAGCTCCGCCGCGGGGGCCAGGTATTCGTCGTGCACAACCGGGTGGAGACCATCCACGCCTTCGGCACCTATCTGCGCGGGCTGCTGCCGCGGGTGCGCCTGGCCATCGCCCACGGGCAGATGGCCGAGCGGCAGTTGGAAGAAGTGATGCTCTCCTTCGTGCACGGCGAGGTGGACGTGCTGCTCTCCACGACCATCATCGAATCGGGCCTGGACATTCCCCGCGCCAACACCATCGTGGTCAACAACGCCGACCACTTCGGGCTCTCCCAGCTCTACCAGTTGCGCGGCCGGGTGGGCCGCAGCAACGTGCAGGCCTATGCCTACCTGCTCGTGTCCCCGGAGAAGATCCTCACCGACGTGGCCCAGAAGCGCCTGAGCCTGCTGCAGGAGCTGAACGACCTGGGGGCCGGCTTCCGCATCGCCGCCCACGACCTGGAAATCCGCGGCGCAGGCAACATGCTGGGCCGCGAGCAGTCGGGGCACATCAACGCCATCGGGCTGGAGCTGTTCACGCAGATGGTGGCCGATGCCGTGGCCGACCTGTCCCAGGAAGACCAGCAGCGCGCCCGCGTCGCCGCGGCGGACTTCAAGCTCGACCTCGGCTTTCCCTATCTGCTGCCGGAGCGCTATATTGAGAGTACCCAACAGCGCCTGGACGTGTACAAGCGCCTCGCCGAGATTCGCGGCGAGGAGGAGCTGTGGCAGACCCGGGAAATGCTGGAGGACCGCTTCGGCAAGATGCCGCCGTCCATGGCCGATCTGTTCACGCTGATCCAGGTGCGCCTGACGGCCATCGGCTACGGCCTGGCGGCCCTGGAGCGCGTGGGCGGACAGTTGCAGGCGCGTTTCACCCCCGGCGCCTCCATCGACATGGAGCGGCTGATGCAGGCGCTGGCCAATCCGGAGGCCGGGCTCAAGCTGCTGCCGGCGGACCGGCTGCTGCTGGGGCCCATGCCGGCCAGCCCCGCGGCGGTGCTGGAGCGGCTGAAAGTGCTGGCGAGCATCCTGCAGCCCCGGGCCGCCTGAGCGCCGCGCGCCGGCCGCACCCTCGCGGCGGCCATCCATCGCCCCCTTACCCCATCCTGCGCCATGACCCGTCATCGAACGCCCAACGACTCCGCGCGCGGCCCTGCCCTGGACCGCGGCCCTGCCCGCGACGGGCCCCGGCGTCCCCGCCTGTGCGCACCGGCGGGTGGCGGGCTGGTGGCCGTCGCGCTGCTGGCGCTGCTGGTGGCGGGCTGCTTCGGCAACCGGCGCGAGATCAGCGGCGGCGACAGCCGGCGCAGCATCGCCTCGGTCAACAACGAGCAGATTTCCCTGGAGGACTTCCAGAACGAGTACCGCCGCGCCCTGGAAAACTGGGAGCGCTTCGTGACCAACGACTCCACCAAGCGCGCCGACCTGGGGCGCATCGTGCTGGAGCGCATGATCGAGCAAAAGCTGCTCGATCAGGAAGTCCGCCGGCGGGGCATCAAGCTGGACGAGGACGCATTCCGCGCCGGACTGCTCAGGGAGGTGGGGCCCCAGGAGACCAGCCGCCTCACCGCCAGCTCGGACAAGTCCGCCTTGCCCGAAAAGAGCTGGGTGCTTGAGATGCGCCGCCGCGCCCTGCACGAGAAGCTGGTGCGCCAGGAAGTCGTGGCCAAGCTGCACATCACGCCACGGGACGTGCGCACATATTACCAGGAGCATCGCGACGAGTTCGTGCAGCCGGAGCAGGTGCGCGTGCGGCACATCGCCGTGGGCAACCAGGCCGTGTACAACCGCGTGGTGCGCCTGCTGGAGCAGAACGTGGATTTCGTGAAGCTGGTGCGCGAGTTTTCCATCACCCCCGACCGCCTGCACGATGGCGACCTGGGCTTCGTGGAGCGCGGCGTGCTGCCGGAAGCCTTCGACCTGACCATCTTCAAGATGACCGTCATCGGCGGCCTGAATCCGCTGGGCAAGCCGGTGCAGACCGAGATGGGCTATCACATCTTCAGGCTGGAGGACCGCAAGCCCCAGGCCGTGCAGGGCTTCGAGGAGGCGACCCCGCGGATTCGCGAGCAGCTCGTCGACGAGCAGCGGCCCAAGGCCTATGCCGCTTGGCTGGGGCGCCTGCGCGACGCCGCCACGATTTACATCGACTACAAGCTGCTGACCTCGGAGACCGGATGATGGTCACGCACAATGCCCCGGCGCCGGCGCCGGGCGGGCGCATCGCCGTGGCCATGAGCGGCGGCGTGGATTCCTCCGTGGCCGCGGCCCTGCTGGTGTCGCAGGGCCACGACGTGGTGGGCGTGCATCTGAAACTGCACGAATTGCCCGCTGCGCAGCGGCGCGACCGCAGTTGCTGCTCTCTGGACGATGCCCTGGATGCGCGCCAGGCCTGCGCGCGGCTGGGCATTCCCTTCTACGTGCTCGACGCGCGCGAAGCCTTTGCGCGCAACGTGATCGACTACTTCGTGGGCGACTACGTGCAGGGGCGCACGCCCAACCCCTGCGTGATGTGCAACAAGACGATCAAGAGCGCGCTGCTGCTGGAGAAGGTGCGCGCCATCGGCTGCACGGCGCTGGCCACGGGCCACTATGCCCGCGTGACACGGCGCGAGGACGACGGGCGCTACGTGCTGGCGCGCCCGGCCGACCGGCGCAAGGACCAGACGTACTTCCTCTTTGCCACCTCGCGCGAGGAGCTGCCGCACCTGCGTTTTCCCCTGGCCGAGTTCGACAAGCCTGCGGCGCGGGCGCTGGCCCAGACGCACGGGCTGCTGACCTGGAACAAGCCGGACAGCCAGGAGGTGTGCTTCGTGCCGGCGGACTATCGGGCCTTCCTGCGCGAGCGGCTGGGCGCGGCGCGGCCGGGAGCCTTTGTGGACCGGGCCGGGCGGGAGCTGGGCCGGCACGAGGGTCTGCCCTTCTACACCGTCGGCCAGCGCCGCGGTCTGGGCGTCTCCGGCGCGCGGCCCTATTATGTGGTAGCCCTGGACGCGGTCCGCAACCAGGTGGTGCTGGGCAGCGAGGCGGAACTGTTCGGCGACCGCCTGCGCGTGGCCCAGGTGAACTGGGTGTCCTGCGACGATCCGCCCGGACCGCTGCGCGCCACGGTCAAGGTGCGCTACGCCCACGCCGGCACACCCGCCACGCTCACCCCGCGGGGCGACACCTGGCTGGTGCGCTTCGACGCGCCCGTGCGCGCCATCACCCCCGGGCAGGCTGCGGCCTTCTACGACGGCGACGTGCTGCTGGGCGGGGGGTGGATCGTGGGCGACGGGCCGGAGGCGCCATGAACGTCGTGCTGGTGGGCTTCATGGCCTCGGGCAAGTCCTCCGTGGGCAAGCGCGTGGCGCGACGCCTGGGCTACAGCTTCCTGGACACCGACCACTTCATCGAAGCCGAACTGGGCTGCACCATCAGCGAGATCTTTGCCATCCAGGGCGAGCCCTACTTCCGCATGCTGGAAACGCGGCTGCTGCAAAACCTGCCGCGCCTGGAGAACCATGTCATCGCCACGGGCGGTGGCATCGTCACCACGCCGGGCAACATGGAGCTGCTCAAGCGCATCGGCGTGGTGGTCTTCCTCAACGCGGAGCGCGAGGACATCATTTCCCGCCTGGAGCGCGACACGCGCCGGCCCATGGTGCAGGGGGGCGACCTGCGCGAGCGCGTGACCACGCTGCTGGACAAGCGCCTGCCGCTCTACCGGGAAGCGGACGTGATCGTGAACACGGCCGGGTGCAGCGTGAACCAGACCGCCAGCGAAGTGCTGCGCCAAGTGGCCCGCCGGTTGCCCGAACTGCCCCTGCACGCCACCTCCCGCGGTGCGCGCACCAGGCGCGGCACCCGAACGGACGCCGCGGCCCCCGCCGAAAGTCCCTGACCTGCCGCCACGCGCCGCATGCCCCAGACGGCCCTGGCTCCGGGGGCAGTCCCGCACGTCCCTGGAGTTCGCGGGACGTCATGGTCTAGTCGATTTCCACGTCGATGAGCACGCCGGCCAGCAGGGCGGATTCCGGGCCCTTGTTGACCCACGCGTGGTTGGTGCCCTGCTGCACCACCACGTCGAAGGGTTCCAGCTCCACCTCGCCTTCGTCCAGCAACAGCGTGACGCGGCCCGAGAGCAGCACGATGTAGTCCAGGGTCTTGGTCTGGTGCATGCCGGGGTGGCGCGTGGTGTCCGCACGGGCGTCGGCCGCGCCCATGGCCGCGAAGCGCTCGGCGGCGATGCGCTCCTGCTCCTCGCGCGAAATGTCCGTGCGTTCCGGCGGCACGAGGAAATAGCGGAAGCGCGATCCGCCGGCCGGCGGGGCCAGCAGCACCTCGCCCGCCGCGCGGTCGACCGTCTCGCGGGTGGCCAGGCGGGGGCCCGCGGAATTCCACAGCTCGGCCATGCCGCGCCCGTGCCGGCCCACGACCTTGCCGGGGGCGCCGTCCAGCAGGATGTAGGAGCGGCCCTGGGCGTCATGGGCCGTCACCACCCGTCGCAGCTTTTCCAGCATGTGCGTGTCTCCCCCGTTGGTGTCTCGTGACGCCGGCCAAGCCGTGCCGCGCCGTCGATGCCTACACCCCGCCTTCCAGGATCACTTCCAGCAGCCAGGGCCGCCTGGCGGCCAGGGCCTCGCTGAAGGCCGGGGCGATCTCGGCGGGATTTTCGATGCGCCGCGCCTGCAGCCCGAAGCCGCGCGCCACGGAGACATAGTCCACGGGCGGCTCGTCCAGGTCCAGGAAGGGATAGCCCCGCTCGCCGCTCTGGCCGACGCCCTGGCGGTAGCGGTTCATATTGAGCTTGAGAATGCGGTAGGTGCGGTTGTGCAGGATGATGAACACGATGGGCAGGTTGTGCCGCGCCGCGCTCCACAGGCCCTGGATGGTGTACAGCGAGGAGCCGTCGCCGCTGATGGCCACCACGGGCCGCTTGGGATGGGCCACCTGCGCGCCGATGGCGCTGGGCAGGGCCTGCCCGATGCCCCCGCCGCGCCCGGCCACGTAGCCGTCGGGGCTGTCGAAGTCGATGGTGCGCGTGAGGTCGGGCGCGGCGGTGATGGCCTCGTGCACCATCACCACGTCCGCCGGCAGCAGCGGCTTGAGCTCGGCCATCAGCCGCGCGGGACTCATGGGCAGGGTGTCCCAGGTCTTCTCGGCGCGGCTGCGCTGCCGGGCGCGCTCGGTGTTGCGGGTGTTCACGGCGGCGGCGTTGCGGGCCGCGGCGGCGCTGCGGTACGCGGCATCGGCGCCCGCGGCCACGGCCTCCCGCACGGCGCGCAGGCCCTGGGCCAGATCGGCCAGCAGCCCGCAGCGCACCGGGTAGTTGTGCGCCAGCTCCCGCGGCGAGGCGCCCAGTTGCAGCACCACCGCCTCGTCGGGGAAGGGCGAGCCCGGCTCGAACCACACCTCCTCGAAGAACTCTCCGCCCACCAGCAGCACCGCGTCCGCGGCGCCCAGGGAGCGGCGGATGGCGCTTTGGTCGCCGGCGATGCCGCCGCGGTAGAGCGCATGGCCGTTGGGAAAGTCGTGCAGCGCCGTGAGCACCTCGGACCACACCTCGGCGCCCAGAGTCTCCGCCAGGGCCACCAGCTCGGCCACGGCCCGCCCGCGCCCCACGCCGTCGCCGCAGACGATGACGGGGCGCCGGGCGCCCAGCAGCAGCCGCGCCAGCTCCGCCACGCCGGCCGGGTCGGGCAGGCTGCGCTGGTACAGCGGCGAGGGGCCCAGGGGCGGCTGGGCGGTCTCCTGATCCATCACGTTGATGGGCAGCGCCACGAACACCGGCCCGCGGGGCGGGTCCTGGGCGATCTTGAAGGCCCGGTGCAGGATGGCCGGCAGCTCGTCGGCGTGCTCGGCCTGCACGCTCCACTTGGTCAGCGGGCGCGCCAGCGCCGCCAGGTCGTCGAAGAGCACCGGCTCGCGCAGGCGCATGCGGCTGTCCTGCTGGCCGGCGGTGACCAGCAGCGGGCTGCGCCCCTCCTTGGCGTTGTAGAGCATGCCCAGGGCATTGCCCAGTCCCGGGGCCACGTGCACGTTGACCACGCCCACCTTGCCCGTGAGCAGCGCATAGGCGTCCGCCGCCGAGAGCGCCACGGCCTCGTGCAGCGCCAGGATATAGTGGATGTCCGGGTAATCCAGCAGGCTGTCGATGATGGGCAGCTCCGTGGTGCCCGGATTGCCGAAAATGTATTCCACGCCGTGGGCGCGGAAGGATTCCATGACGATCTGCTTGCCTTTGTATGTGCGGGCCATGTGCGGTCGGGGAAGCGGTGTGGATGCGGGTCGGCGTGCCGGGCGGCGAGGCGAGGGCGCGGCAATACCTGCCGCCGGGCGGCGAAGCGCGTGCGCGGCGATGGCTGAGCCATGGCATGCGTTGTACCTGCCGCCGCGCGGCGAAGCAAGCCCGCCGCCGCCATGCCGCTGCCCGCGCCCCGTGCCGCCAC
>JACQHH010000168.1 GCA_016199125.1 Candidatus Lambdaproteobacteria bacterium | reverse complement strand
GGTGGGTCGGGCCATCCTCGCCAAGGCCGATGGAGTCGTGCGTGAAGACATGCACCACGTGGGCGTGGCTGAGGCACGCCAGGCGGATGGCCGGGCGCATGTAGTCGGAGAACACCAGGAAGGTGCCGGCATAGGGCACCACGCCGCCGTGGCGCGCCAGGCCGTTCATCACCGCGCCCATGCCGTGCTCGCGCACGCCATAGCGCACGTAGCGCCCGCCGTGGCTGGCCGGGGCGATGTCCGCGAAGGCCTTGACGCGCGTGTTGTTGGAGGGCGTCAGGTCGGCCGAGCCCCCAAGCAGGTCCGCATGCCCCATGGCCACGGCCTCCAGCACCGCCCCCGAGGCGACACGCGTGGCCTCGGCCTTGGGCGGCTCGACGTCCCATTGCCGGCGCAGCGCGTCCAGGGGCGCCTGCCAGCCCTGGGCCGGCTCGCCCGCGGCGATGCGCTCCAGGTCCGCGGCCTCCTGGGGGAATGCCGCGCGGTACGCCTTCAGCTTGCGCGTCCACGCGGCCTCGGCCTTGGCCCCTTTGGCGCGGGCCTCGCGCCAGTAGTCCAGCACCGTGCCGGGCACCTCGAACGCCGGCCAGGGCCAGGTCAGCGCCTGGCGCGTGGCGGCCACCTCGTCGGCGCCCAGGGGCGAGCCGTGGGTCTTTTCGCTGCCGGCCAGGTGCGGCGCGCCATAGCCGATGGTGGTGCGGCAGACGATCAGCGAGGGCTTGCCGGCGACGCGGCGGGCGGCCTTCAGCGCCCGGGTCACCGCCGCGGGGTCCAGCCCGTCCACGGCCTGCACGTGCCAGCCGTAGCCCTTGAAGCGCGCGGCCACGTTCTCCGAGAAGCTCAGGGAGGTGGGGCCGTCGATGCTGATGTGGTTGTCGTCGTAGAGCACGATCAGCCGCCCCAGGCCCAGGTGGCCACCCAGGCTGCACGCCTCGTGGGAAACCCCCTCCTGCATGTCGCCGTCGGTGGCGATGACGTAGGTGTAGTGATCCACCAGATCGTGCCCGGGCCGGTTGAACCGCGCCGCCAGCCAGCGCTCGGCCAGGGCCATGCCCACGGCCATGCTGATGCCCTGGCCCAGCGGCCCGGTGGTCACCTCCACGCCGGGCGTGTGGCCGAATTCCGGGTGGCCGGGCGTGCGGCTGTGCAACTGGCGGAACTTGCGCAGCTCCTCCAGGGGCAGATCGTAGCCCGAGAGGTGCAGCAGGCCGTAGAGCAGCATGGAGCCGTGGCCGCCGGAGAGCACGAACCGGTCGCGGTTGAACCAGCGTGGATTGGCCGGATTGTGCCGCAGGAAATCGCGCCAGAGTACCGTGGCCGCATCGGCCATGCCCATGGGCATGCCCGGATGGCCCGAATTCGCCTGCTGCACGGCGTCCATGGCCAGGAAGCGCAGGGCATGCGCCGCGAACTGCGGCAGTTGTTGTGGCGAAATCTCCGGCGTGCTCATGCGGACACCTCGAATAGGGGCATTTCTCGTGCGGTGCGGTCGGGTCGTGTGCGTGCAGGCCTTGGCGGCTGCGCCGGCTCGGCGGACGGCGCGGCACGCCCAGCTTGCACCGGCGGGCGGACGGAATTCATCGTGCCGAGTTCGCGCTCGACGGGCGATGCTTCTATTGCTACCCAAATTCTCGGCTTCCTCCAAGGGAAATCCTTGGCACACCCGCACGCCGCGCGGGAGGTCGCCTTGCGCCGCGCAGGCAGCGCGCGCGATGGGCGCCCCACCCGTGGGCCGGGATGCGCACGCGGCGGGCACGGGACCGCCCCGCCTCCGGGCCGTCAACGCGCGGCCGGAGCGCGTTGGCCGGAATCCTGGCCACAATTCCCGCCGCTCAAGGCTCGCGCAGCAGGCTGTGTCGCAAAATCATTGCTGGCGTTATTTCCGTTTTGATGCGTTATTATACTTGGATGGTCTGGTATTGGCGTGCGTGACGCCATGGTGGGGACCGCGACTCGCCCTCAATAATTAATTGCTGCTGCGACGGAACGAAGCACAAACCGCCCAAACACAACGTTCATTCCGTTGGTGGTGATTTGTTCAACATGAGAAAAAAAGTCCGCACCTACTCCGCGAACGATCTGGAAGTGCAGATGCTCAACACCTTGGCCAAATACCACGGGTTCTCCAAGAGCGCGATGATCACCAGCCTGATCAAGAAGGAATTCTGGCGCGTCTTCCCGTCGGGGACGGAGGCCATCCAGCCCGACGCCAGCGCCTGGGTGAGGGAAAAGCCGGTCGATTCCAATCACGGCTGACCGACACCCGGCCCGCTTCCGCGCGCACCGGGGCGGCGCAATACCCCGCGACGCTGCGCTTCCGCAATGGCGCGGTGACTTGACATCGCCCTGCCAATTGCGGCGAAAATTCCTGCTACAGGGATGCACCCGCACATGACGACCGCTCCGGCCCGGGGGCATGCAGCCCGGGCGGCCGCGCCGCCGCCACGCGAATTCTGGCCATGAGCCGCCGCAGACTCCACGGCGAGACGCAGAAGCGCCGCAAGAAGAAAGCCACGCAGGCCCTCAAGCGCCAGCAGCAGGTGGAGCGCGTGGCCGCCACGCACGTACCCGCCGCCTTCGAGCGCTCCCCGGAGATCGCCACGCACGACATCGCGTTCCTGGAGGCCATGCGCGAGATGGGCGTGCGCCACCAGCCGGGGCGGCCCGTCTCGCCCCTGCGCCAGGAGGCGGCGGAGGGCCTGCACATCCGCCTGGAGCAGGCGGACCAGGACCTGTTCCACGCGCGCATGGCGTCGCTGGACGTGCAGCCCCTGGGGCACGGCCCCCGGCGCAACTCGTCGCACCCGGCCGCAGAGCCCAGGGCGCGCGCCGACGCAACGCCCAACGCAGGCGACCCCGACCCGGAGGCGGACGCCGTGCCGGGGCAGGACGGACGGCAGGCGGCCCCCGGCGCACCGGACGGCGCCTCCGCGTCGGGCCAAAAGGCGCGGCGCGACGGCGCGCGGCGCGTGGACGACGGGATGTCCCGGCAGGTCGGCGCCGCGGGCGGCTGGGCGCTGCAGCCCCAGGCCCCGCGGGAGCCGCCGGACACCTTGCCGCCCCGGCATCCCGCAAGGCCGCCCGCCGCACGGCCACCCGCGATACAGCCCGCGCCGGCTCCCGGCGACGCCTTTACCGTCTTCGAGGAGCACGCGGCCGATGCCGACCTGATGTCCGCGGCGCTGGGCGATGCGGGCAGCCCGGTGGAACGCAAGTACGAGGGCGCGCCTCCGCCGCCCATCCCGCGGCGCCGCACGGCCGAGCGCACGCCCGACCAGCCGGACGCGGAGCTGGACCTGCACGGCAAATCGCTGGATCAGGCGCTGCACATGGTGCAGAATTTCCTGCTCACCGCGTTTCGCCAGGGCCTGCGTCACGTGCTGCTGGTGACCGGCAAGGGCCTCAATTCGGGCGAGGGCGGGCCGGTGCTGCGCGATGCGGTGGTGCGCTGGCTGGAGCACGACGGCCGGCTGGTCGTGGAATCCTTCCACTGGGCGCCCCCGCTGCACGGCGGAAGCGGCGCCGTGTGGGTGGTGTTGCGCGACTGGCGCGCGGG
Organism: Candidatus Lambdaproteobacteria bacterium; assembly: GCA_016199125.1. Classification (GTDB taxonomy): domain Bacteria; phylum SAR324; class SAR324; order SAR324; family JACQKK01; genus JACQHH01. The sequence goes on along the minus strand of JACQHH010000168.1, from coordinate 10,847 downwards.
CCAGGGCCCCACTCCCCCGCGGGACTGAACGACACCGGGCGGTTTGCCCAACCCTGGCGCTGCATGTGGCCGCGCCGCAGCTCAACGACCAGCACAGGAGCCTTCCCATGGCGCCAGGCAATGCCCCATCCTTCGACGCGGTCACCCGGGACATCCCCGGCTTCCTGTTCATCGACCACCTGGCCATCGCCGTGCCCCCGGGCACCCTGGACGAGCAGGTGGCGGCCTATGGCCTGCTGGGCTTCCGCGAGGTGCACCGCGAGGAGGTGCAGGGCGGCGACCGCGTGCGCGAGGCCCTGCTGCAGATCGGCGACAGCCCCAACCTGATCCAGCTCGTGGAGCCCATGAGCCCCGAATCGCCCATTCAGAAGTCCATCGACCGCAACGGCGGCAAGGGCGGGCTGAACCACGTGGGCTTCCGCGTGACCGATGCCCAGGCGGCCTACGACGCCCTCAAGGCGGCCGGCTTCCGCATGATCGATGCCGGCCCGCGCCGCGGCTCCCGCGGCACGACGGTGTTCTTCATGCACCCCAAGAGTCCGGCCCGGAGCCCGACCAACATCCTCATCGAGGTCGTACAGGAGTAGCGGTGCGCGGGCCGGGCGCGCGCCCGGCCCCAGGGCAACCGGCTCCGCCCGCGGCGATGGCCGCGCGTTGCCTCGCGGCGAGCGGAGATGATAGGCTCGCCCCGAGCGCGCCGCCGCCCGGCCCCAGGGCGACGGGCGCCTCGCCCGCAACGTCCGCGCACCGGGGTGCCCCACGCACCGCGGTTCGGGCATGGTCCCGCCTCGTGACGGAACGTCTCCGCGATGAACGGGTTGCACCGACTCAACACCAATATCGCCGCCGTGCTGACCTTCGGCCGTCCGCCGCTGGTCTTCGGTTCGTTCCTGTTCGCGCTGTGGGTGATGTTCACCCAGTTTCCCCTGGCCTACCTGCTGGGGTTGATCGTGCTGGCCCTGGCCATGGTCTTCGACTGGATCGACGGCTGGTTCGCGGTGCGCTACATCCCCCATTCGCGCCTGGGGCCGCTGGTGGACCGGGTGATGGACCGCGTGGTGCTCTCGATCATCTTTCCCGTGCTGGGCGCCGGCATGCTGTGGCGCGCGGCGCGGCTGAAGCCGGACCTCACCGATGTGGCCTCGCGGCAACAACTGCTGCACGCGCTGTTCGTGCTGGCCATCTGCGTGCTGGTGCTGTTGCGCGACCAGGTGGCCACGTTCCTGCGCAACTTTGCGCAGAAGCAGCAAAGCGATCTGGAGTTGTCGGAGCTGAGCCGCCTGCGCACGCTGGTGGCCTCGCCCATGGCCGTGCTGCTCTACGCCTACGCGTTCTACCTGCCCACGCGGGGCTGGGAGTGGCTCTACCGCTGGCTGGACTGGATCAACGACCTGCCCCTGCGGGTGTGGTTCGTGCTGGAGATGGCGTTCCTGGTGATCAACATCGGCTCCGCCACGCTGTATGTGCGCAAATACGGGCCGCTGGCGCTGGAGGACCTCTGCGCCGACGACGAGGTATTGCGGCGGCGCATCCTGTCGGTGCTGCCCAACGCCATCACGCTGATGAACGGCTTCCTGGGCATCACGGCCATGGTCTTCGCCCATGCGGGCCGGGTGCGCGAGGCGGTGTTCATCCTGGTGGGGGCCGCCTTCTTCGACCGCCTGGACGGGCTGATGGCGCGGCGCCTGGGGCTCACCGAGCCGCTGCCCGACGCCTATCCCCGCCCGGCCCTTCCGCTGGGCGCCCTGCTGGACGACATTTCGGATTTCATCAGCTTCTGCATCGCGCCCGCGGTGATCTTCTCCCTGGTGATCGTGCCCATTCCGGTGGACGGCGGCTGGGGCTGGGCGCTGCCGCTGGTGCCCTGGGTCTACGCGCTGGCCGGCGGGTCGCGGCTGATCTATTTCACGCTCGACAAGTCGCCCGTGCCGGGGTTTTTCAAGGGCATGCCGGTGCCCGCCGCGGCGCTGCTGGTGGCGGCGCCCATGGAAATCACCAACGGCATGCTGCTCAACGGGAGCAATCCCGATGCCTGGGTGGCCGTCACGGCCGGGATCATGCTCTTCGCGGCCCTGGTCATGAACCTGTTCCCGGTACGCTACCTGCACGTGGGCCGCTGGATGGGCCGCCATCCCCTGCTCTCGGTGGTGCTGCCCGTATTCGTGCTGCTGATGGTGTTCACGCCCTATTTCGGCTACACCCTGCTGGCGTTCCTGCTGTTCTACGTGATCTCGCCGGTCTTTTCGCGGCGCATCGACCCGCAGGACGCGGTGCGCGAGAAGCCCGCCGGCGGCGCCTGAGACCGGTGTGCTACGGGGGCGTGGCGCCGACCCGGCGCGGCAGCGCACCACCCCCGGGCCGCGACCCGCGCCCGGCCGCCGCGGCGGCACACCGCCCTGTCCGGACATTGCCGCATGAAGCCTGACATCCGCATCAAACCCGCGGCCAAGGCCGGCCGTGCGCACCGCATCGCGCTCCTGCCCGGCGTGCCGGGCGATCCCTTTGCCGACCTGCCGCCGGCGCTGGGACGCTCCGCGCGCGCCCTGGCCGCGATGCGCGGGTTCGAGGCCCAACTCGGCCAGCGCCTGCTGCTCTTCCATGGCGACGTGCAGTGGCTCTTCGCCGGGCTGGGGCCGCTGCAGGCGCTGGAGCGGCCCGGCTTTACCGAGGCGGTGGGCCGCGCCCTGGCCGAGCTGGCCTGCAACGGCGGCGCCACGCTGGACCTGCTGCTGCCCGCCGGGCTGACCTGGGACGTCGAGGCCCAGGCCCGCTGGGCGACCGAGGCCCTGGCCATGGCCGGTTATGCGTTCGACCCCTACCGCAGCAAGCCCGCGCGGGAGCGGCGGCTGGACGTGGCCCTGGTGGCTCCGCCGCAGGCGGCCACCGGTTCCCGGCGAGGTGGAAGTGCCGGCCGGCGCGGCGCACAGGCGGCCATGCAGCGGGGCATCGACGCGGGCCTGCACGCCGGCGCGGGAATTCACCTGGCGCGCGACCTGGTCAACCATCCGGCCGTCGTGGCCGATCCCGACTTCGTGCTGACCCAGGCCCGCGCGCTGGCCCACGAGGTGGGGGCCAGGCTGGAGATCATCCGGGGCGAAGCGCTGCGCCGGCAGGGCTACGGCGCCATTTATGCCGTGGGGGCCGCCGCGACCGCGCCCCCGGCTCTGGCGGCGTTGGAATACGGCCGGCGGCGGCGCGGGCGGCCCACCGTGGCCCTGGTGGGCAAGGGCGTCACCTTCGACAGCGGGGGGTTGGACCTCAAGACCTCCGGCGGCATGGCGCTGATGAAGAAGGACCTGGGCGGCGCCGCACTGGTGCTGGGGGCCCTGCGGGCCATCGCCGGGCTGCGCCTGCCGGTGCACCTGGTGGCCGTGGTGGGGCTGGCGGAAAACGCCGTGGGGCCCCGCTCGTATCATCCCGGCGACGTGCTGCGCAGCAAGGCCGGGCCGACCATCGAGGTGACCAACACCGACGCCGAGGGGCGGCTGGTGCTGGCCGATGCGCTGGCCCTGGCGCGGCGCTTCAAGCCCACGCACCTGATCGATTTCGCCACGCTCACCGGCGCCTGCAGCATCGCCCTGGGCAAGGACCTGTTGGGCCTGTTCTGCGACGACGCGGCCCTGCGCGGCGCGTTGCAGGACGCCGCCGCGGCCACGGGCGAGGCCCTGTGGCCCCTGCCCCTGTGGGCGCCCTACCGCAAGAAGCTGGAGAGCGGCGTGGCCGACCTGATCAACGCCACCAGCGACGGCTTTGCCGGAGCCATCACCGCGGCGCTCTTCCTGCGCGAATTCGCCGGCGATGTTGCCTGGGCCCACCTCGATTGCTATGCATGGAGCGACGGCGACCATCCCCTCTTTCCCAAAGGCGGCAACGGCATCGGCATCCGCCTGTTGATCGACGCTGTAACCTCTATCGTGGAAGGCGACCTGCATGTCACCGGTTAACGCATTTGCCAATCCGCACCTGCTCTGGACGCCACAGGAGCTGCACGCGCGGCTGGGCGATGAAAACCTGGCGCTCATCGATCTGCGCACGACCGCGGAGGTGATGACGGGCATCATTCCCGGGGCGCAGCACATCGACATCTACGGCGTGGGCGTCACCCAGACCACCTCGCCCATCTGGGAGGAGTTCGCCAACCTGATGCGCTCCCTGTTCGCCATGCGCGGCGCGGGCAGCAAGTCCACGGTGGTGCTCTACGAGGAGAATTCCGGCAACAAGATCGGGCGCGCCTTCTGGCTGCTGGAATACCTGGGCCACACGGACGTGCACGTGCTGGATGGCGGCCTCGGCGCCTGGCGCGAGGCGGGTTACGAGGTGACGCAGAGCATGGGCAAGGCCCACGGCCGCTCGTTCAAGCCCAACATCCGCCACGACATCTTCATCACCGCCGACGAACTCCACAAGCGCCTGGGGGACAAGGGGGTGTGCGTGCTGGACACCCGCTCGGACGAGGAATGGAGCGGCGAGAACACCCGCGGCGGCCCGCGCGGCGGCACCATTCCCGGGGCCGTACACCTGGAATGGCTCAACTACCTGGACGAGAAGGGGAAATTCAAGAAAGCGCCGCAGCTCTCAGCCCTCTTCGAGGGGGTGGGGGTGCTGCGCGACAAGGCCATCGTGCCCTTCTGACAGGGCGGGTACCGTTCTTCCCACGCCTATCTGGCCCTGCGGCTGCTGGGCTATGAGAAGCTCCACAACTTCGTGGGCTCGTGGAAAGAATGGGGGGATCGGATGGATCTTCCGATCGAGAAACCTGCCGCCCCGTAGGTCAAAAACAGGGGCAGGACGGCGCGGCGCAAGCCAACGGATCGGGGCGCCCGCCCACGCGACATGACGGATGGAGCGGCGCCGCGGCGGGATGATGAGAAGTTGAAGAGAATGTGGCGCCGGCTTTTTCCAGTTACCTTTTTGGTGAATTTCTCGTAATAATTAGGCTGCACGTGCAATGCAGCAGCGGACTTGCGCCCGGGCGCGCCGCACGGCGATTTGGCGCGTTCAGGAACCTGGGCCGGACGGATATGGCTACAGCGGACATCGAGTTCAAGACCAAGATCACCGCGCTCAACGAACGCCAGCGCACGTGGTTCGCCACGGCCATGGTGGCCATGATCCTGGCCGACGGAGACATCGACCGCAGCGAGGTGGATTTCATCGTCAAGCTGATCGGCCTGGTCAAGGACCCCGCCGTCTCCGAGCGGCTCAAGAAGTTCATCCAGTTCAAGACCATGCCGCCCCTGGGGAGCCCGGTGGGCATCGACCGCAAGCTGGGCATGAGCATGGTCATCGACCTGATCCGCATCGCCGTGGCGGACAACGACTTCGCCGCCTCGGAAAAGGCCATGATCCAGGATATCGGCAAGAACCTGGGCTTCAACGAGGATGAACTGAACAAGCTGGTGCTGTTCGGCTTCGAGCTGATGTCCGGCAAGGCCAGCGCCTGACCGTCGCAGGACCCCCCGCCACACTGTCACACCGCTGCTCCGCGACCATTCCGCAATCCCCGCGCCTGACGCCGCAAAGGGCGCGTCCGACAGCGCTCCCGGCAGCACGGTCGCACGCGGCCGCGGGAACCCCTGCGCAGTGCTGCGGGCGCCGGCCCGAGCGCCGCGGGCGGACGAATAACAAATAAGGGGGGAGCGACGCGCCGCGGCGGGGGAAATGCTACGGGGTATTGCGCACGGCGTCGGCGAAGAGTTCCACCATCTCGTCCACGTGGGCGGCGGTGATGTTCAGCGGCGGCATGAAGCGCACGCTGTTGGGCAGGGGCGCGTTGATCAGCAGCCCGCGCTTGAAGCAGGCCGTCACGAGGTCGGGCCCGTTGGACTTGGGCAGGTCCACCGCCATCAGCAGGCCCTTGCCGCGCACATTGGAGAGGCCCAGCTCGCCTTCCAGCGCCTTCAGCTTGCGGCGCAGGTAGTTGCCGCGGTTCTTGGCCTTGGTGGCGATGTTCTTGCCGATGACCTCGTTCATCACGGCCAGGCCCGAGGCCATGGCCAGGGGCTGACCGCAGAAGGTGCCGCCCTGATCGCCGGCCTCGAACACGCTCACGGCGTCCTTGGCCAGCAGCGCCGCCAGGGGAAAGCCCCCGCCGATGCCCTTGCCCAGGGTCATGATGTCCGGCTCGATGCCGTACTGCTCGTAGCCCCACAGGGTGCCCAGGCGCCCCACGCCCGTCTGGATCTCGTCCAGGATCAGCAGCACGTTGTGCTCGTCGCACAGCTTGCGCACGCCGCGCAGGTAGGCCCTGTCCGCCACCCACACGCCCCCCTCGCCCTGCACCGGCTCCAGCATGATGGCGCAGGTCTTGGGGGTGATGGCCTTCTTCATGGCCCCCAGGTCGTTGAAGGGCACGCGCGTGAAGCCCGGCACCTTGGGCTCGTAGAGCGTGTTCCAGTGCTGCTTGCCGGTGGCCGACATCATGGCCAGGGTGCGCCCGTGGAAGCTGTTCCAGGCCGTGATCACCTCGTACGCGCCGTCCTTGCGCAGGGCGCCCCACTTGCGCGCCAGCTTCACGGCGCCCTCGTTGGCCTCCGCGCCGCTGTTGGCGAAGAACACCTTGTCCAGGCAGGAATGGTCGGTGAGCAGCTTGGCCAGGCGGATCATGGGCTCGTTGAGCAGCGCCGGGCTGGCATTGATCAGCGCCTTGGCCTGGCCGGCCAGGGCCCGCGCCAGCACCGGGGGACAATGCCCCAGGCAGGTCACAGCCCAGCCGGCGATGAAATCCAGATAGCGCTTGCCCTCCGTATCCCACAGGTATGGGCCCTTGCCGCGCACCATCACCGCCTCGGGACGCTTGACGATGAACATCAGCGACTGCTCCGCGTCGCGCAGCAATTCGGCGGTCGGGCTGGCGGTCATCGACTGGGCGGTCATGGTCATGGGTCGGCTCCTTGCGGAAAAACGGACAGGTGCTGGCGTTCGACGTTGGAATCACGGGCGATCAGCTCTGGCCCGCGCGGGACCGGAACCGCTCAAACTACCACACGATCGGCGGGAAAAAAATATTGCCCTGGGCCGGCAGCAGGTGGATCGCGCCCGCCCGCCCGCGTGACCACGGCCGGTTGTACTTCCGCGGGAGGGCGGTAAGCTGGTCGCAGCGGCTTGCAAGGCGGCGCGGGGTGGCGTAAATGCGCATTGCAGCACCGTAAACCCGGGCAGGGGGGAATTCGCTTGGGGGGAGGGCCCGAACGACGAAGATCCCCTACGCCGCCGCCCGGCGGCCGGAGCGCCAGCCATGTACACCGAGGGAATTTCCGAAGCCACAGCCAAGCAGAAAACCTGGACCATGCCGCAACTGGTGGCCCAGAAGGGCCAGACGCCCATCGTGATGGTCACGGCCTACGACGCCACCATGGCCAAGCTGGTGGACGACTACGTGGACGTGATCCTGATCGGCGATTCGCTGGGCATGGTGGTGCAGGGGCACAGCAACACCATTCCGGTGACGCTGGAGGAGATCATCTACCACTCGCGTATGGTGGCCCGGGCCTCGCGGCACGCCTGCGTGGTGGCCGACATGCCCTTCATGAGCTACCAGGCGTCGGTGGAGGAGGCCGTGCGTTCGGCCGGGCGGCTGCTGAAGGAGGGCCACGCTCACGCCATCAAGCTGGAGGGTGGGCTGCCCATCGTGCCCCAGGTGCGCGCCATCGTGGATGCGGGGATTCCCGTGGTGGGGCATCTGGGCGTGACCCCGCAGTCCATCCATGCCTTGGGCGGCTACGGCAAGCAGGGCAAATCGGACGCGGGCGCCAAGGCCCTGCTGGAGGCGGCCCTGGCCCTGGACGGCGCCGGGTGCAGCATGCTGGTGCTGGAGAACATCCTGCACGAGCTGGCGCAGGAAGTGACCCAATCCGTGCGCGCGTGCACCATCGGCATCGGCGCGGGGCCGCACTGCGACGGACAGGTGCAGGTGTTTCACGATCTGGTGGGGATGTTTCCGGATTTCACGCCGCGCCACGCCAAGCGCTTCTTCGAAGGCGGAGCCGGTATTCGCACGGCCATGGAGGCCTACGCGAAGGAGGTGCGCTCGGGCAAGTTCCTCTCCAAGTGAGCGTGTCCAGCGCCGCACCTGCCGGAGAGGAGGCGCGCACGATCGCATCCGAACGGTCGCGTGCCGCCGCCGGGCGGCCGGGGTCGCGCGGGCGAGGCGCCGGTGGGGCTCCATGCCCCGCGGTGCCGGGCCGGCCCTACGCCTAGGCGAACATCTTCAGGCGCTGCTTGCGGGGCTTCACGTCCTGCAGAGGACCCGCATCGGCCGGATCGACGTGCCGCACGCGGCCGCCATTGGCCAGGAACTGCCGGCGGGCGCGTTCGATTTCCTCTTTCTGCTTGCGCTTGTTTTCCTCGGATTTCATGCGTGCATCCTGCGGTTGAAGGGATTCCCATGCGCGAAAAAGCAGGGGCCCCCGGCCCAACCGCCATGAATGGTGATGCGCCGACCGTCGATGCCCGTCGTGCGGACCCGCGGATGCGACGCGCTCCTGTACGCAGGAGAGACGTATTCATCAGCCCAGGGCCGGGGTCGCTCCCTGGTTTGATTCTGGTATCGGATGCGGCAGGGAAAACTTGAGGATGGGGCCGGCGAATCCTAGTTCAGCGGCGCCTTGTCGGCCAGCAGACGCAGCATGGCGCGGGGCTCCTGCAGATCGTAGATGGCCGAGTTGACCAGCGCGCTGTTGTCCTTCAGGGAGCGCAGGTTCTTCAGGTCGGGGCTGTCCGGCGCATACCGCCAGGCCTGGCCGAAGGGCATGATTACGAGCTGGAAGGTGTCGGGCATGTTGGTGCGCACCTTCTTCACGATGCGCCGCAGCTCGGCGAAATGGTCGTCCGGCTTGTCGGTGATGATCACGATGAAGGGATAGTCGGCGCTCTTGCTGTTCTCCGCGCGGCCCTCCAGGCGCTTGACCGTGATGTCCTCGATCACGATGTCGCTGAGCTTGAAGTACTGGGTGGCCACCTGCACGAACACGCGCTTGATGTTCTTGCTGCGCACCGAGCCATCGTCGGCGGCGATGAGCTTCTTGAAGGGTCGCTGCTTGAAGGCGTAGATTTCGCCCTGCTCCATCTTGGCCAGGATGCCCGCCTGGGCGTGCTTGGAAATCCGGTCGCCCACGTCCTTGACGCCCTTGATGTACATCAGGCGGGCCAACTGCTTGTTGACCTCCATGAGGTCCGCGCGCAGCTTTTCGGCCAGCCCGCTCTGGCCCTCGCCGATCTGCACCAGGGTGCCCGCCACGCCTTCGGGCATCAGCTCGGCCACCTGCGTCTTGATCCGGTCGAACTGGGCGTCCACCTCGGCCAGGCGGGATTCCAGCAGCTCCTGCTCGCCTTGCATGTGGTGCCGCAGCTCCTGCTGCCGGGCCAGCTTGAGCTTGAGCTGCACCTGCTCCTTCTTCAGGCTTTCGATGCTTGCGGTCAGCTCGCTCTGGCGCAACTGCTGCTCCTTGAGGGCGACGGTGGCCGCATCCAGCAGGGCCTTGCGGGGCTTGGTCTCGCGCTCGGCCTTGAGCAGCGCGGCCTTGGTGCGCGCCTTGAGCTTCTCGTTGGCCAGCAGGCGGCCGATGAAAGCATCGTCGGCGAAGGGCACGATGCGGTTTTCCTTCACGTGCCCCTGAAAGTCCTCCGCCGTGTAGCCCGGGCCGTAGAACAGGATGTCGATGCCCTGCTTGGGCAGGTTTTCCAGGGTGCCCAGGGAGAACAGCGAATCCTGCAGATTGTCGATGCGCAGGCAGGTGACGATGAACTGCATCAGGATGTCGTCCTTGGTGCAGAACACGATGTTGTAGCGCAGGATGTTCCTGATCTCCTCGTCGGAGAACTTGAAGATCACGCGCCGCCCGGAGACGTCGGGCTCCCCCTTGCCGAAGCCCAGGGCCTTCATCAGCGCGGCCAGCGGCGAGCCCAGGCTCTTCACCTTCTCCAGGATCAACGGCTCGATGATCTGGAAGAATTGCAGCGAAAGCTCCTTCTGGGTGAGGGCCACCTTCTTCTTGTCGGCCAGGGCCTGGGTCTGGGCCTGCTGCAGCTTCTGCATGTCGCCCATGGCCGCGCGGGCCTTGGCGTACGCCCCGTCGTAGGCGCCGCTCTGCCCCTCCTGCTGGGCCAGGGCCTGTTGCAGCTTCTGCTCCACCTGCTGGGCCAACCCGTCGGCCTTGGCCACGAAGTCGTCAATCTTCTTGAGCTGCAGGGCCAGGGCGTCCACCAGGCGCTGGCGCACGTGACGGCGCTCGTCGAGCTGGTGCAGCATGTCCGGGCGGAGCTGCCCGGCCACCGCCTGGTTGGACATCTCGTGCAGCACCTGCATGGATTCCAGCAGGTACACCCCCACCGGATCCTTGGTCTCCTGCTCCTGCATCTTCTTGCGCAGGGCGGCGATCTCGCCATCCACGGTGCGGCTGAAGCGGTTGTACTCGTCCTTGGAGAGGTTGCCCTTCTCGAACAGGCGGAACAGCGAGGCGTCCACCATGTCGTCCACCAGGATCGCCGCGGCGTTGGCCACGGGCGGCTTGTCCTTGATGCGCTCATAGTGCTCGCGGGTGCAGATCACGCTGTCGAAGGAGAAATCCAGCGCCTCCACCTGCTCGGCCAGCTTCTGGTACAGCGCCTGGTTTTCCGGGTCCTCCAGCATGTCGGGCACTCCCGCGCGGCGATTGGCCTTCCACTCATCGGCGCCGAGCACCTTCTTCAACAGGGCGGTCTTGGACTCGGCCTTGTTCGACTTCTTCACGATCAGGTACAGCGCCGAGGCCATGCGCCGGTTCCCCGGATCGGTGAGGTGCTCCACGAAGCCCGGCGTGGTGAACAGCAGCGTCAGCGTGAGCTCCTTGTTGCCCTTGAGAATTTCC
>JACQHH010000167.1 GCA_016199125.1 Candidatus Lambdaproteobacteria bacterium | reverse complement strand
CCAGCTTGGCCGCGCCGTAGTTGGTCTGCCCCAGGTTGCCGATCAGGCCCGAGGTGGACGTGAAGTTGATGATGCGGCCGTAGTCCTGTTCGCGGAAAATGTTGATGGCCGCCCGGGTGACGTTGTAGTGCCCGCCCAGGTGCACGTCGATCACGGCCTTCCAGTCGTCCGGATCCATCTTGTGCAGCATCTTGTCGCGCAGGATGCCCGCGACGTTGACGATGATGTCCAGGCGCCCGAATTCCTTCAGCGCCAGATTGACCATGTCCGTGGCGCCTTCGAAGGCGGCCACGGATGAAAAATTGGCGACCGCCTGTCCCCCGTCGGCCTTGATCTCGCCCACCACCTCGTCGGCCGGTGCCTGGTCTTCCCCGCGTCCGCTGTCTGACGTCCCCAGATCGTTCACCACCACTTTGGCGCCGTTGGCGGCCATCAGTTTGGCCACCCCCCGGCCGATCCCGCGGCCCGCGCCCGTTACGATTGCGACTCTACCTTGCAGCATCCGGTGTCCTTTCAAGTGGAGTGGATGATTCGGAAATTCAGTTGCCTGCGGAGGACTGAACGGGTTTAATTCTCTATCGAATTTGCGCCCGGATTGAAAGAGCCCACGGGCGCAATGGCCCATGTGGGCCTGACGATCGGTCCCGCCGAATTCAGCCAGAGGAACTCATGTCGCAGATTTCTACCATCGGCATTATCGGTGCGGGGCAGATGGGCAACGGCATTGCCCATGTCGCCGCGCAGCAAGGCTACCAGATTATTCTACATGATATTGCTCCCGATGCGTTGCAGCGCGCGCTGAAACTCATCGCGAAAAACATGGAGCGCGAGGAAAAGAAGGAAAAGATCACCGCCGCCCAGCGCAAGGCCGCCCTGGCCGCCATCCGCCCCGCGCAGTCCCTGGGCGAAGCGGGTGCGGCGGACCTGGTCATCGAGGCCGTGACGGAGAGCGAAGAGGTCAAACAGTCGGTCTACAAGGCGCTCCAGCCGAGCCTGCGCGAGGGGGCGATCCTGGTGTCCAACACCTCGTCCATCTCCATCACCAAGCTCGGCGCCGCCACGCCCTGGCCGCAGCGCTTCATGGGCATGCACTTCTTCAACCCGGTGCCCATCATGGAGCTGGTGGAGCTGATCCCCGGCATGGCCACGGACCCGGCGGCGTTCAGCGCCGTGGAGGCCGTGGCCCTGAAGATGGGCAAGAAGCCCATCCGCACCAAGGATGCCTCCGGGTTCATCGTCAACCGCATCCTGATTCCCATGCTCAACGAGGCCGCCTTCGCGCTGCACGACGGCGTGGGGGACACGGTCTCCATCGATCAGGGCCTGCTGCTGGGGGCACGGCACCCCATGGGGCCGCTGACCCTGGCCGATTACGTGGGGCTGGACATCGTGCTGGCGGTGATCCGCGTGCTGCACCGGGAGCTGGGCGATTCCAAGTACCGCCCCTGCCCGCTGCTGGTGAAGCTGGTGGAGGCGGGCTGGCTGGGCGTGAAGACGGGCAAGGGCTTCTACGACTATTCCACCAACCCGCCCACCCCCACCATGTAACCGACTCCCGCGCGCGGCGTGGCGTCTGGCTCCGCTACGCATCCGGAGGGCTGGGTGGGCTGCCGTGCGAGGGCGGACCGGGCGCCGCCGGCGACCCCTCGGGCGGCCGCCTGGCAGATGGCCCGGAGCGCCGCCCGGCGCGTCACTTCAAGTGCTTGCTGAAGAACGCCTGCGTGCGCTCCCAGGCCAGCTTGGAACTGGCCGCATGGTAGCTGCCGCGCTCGTCGCAGTGAAAACCGTGTTGCGCCTCGGGATAGGTATGGATGGTAACGTTCTTGTTGTTCTTGAACGCTTGCTTGATCTGCTCCACCTGATCCATGGGAATCGAGGCGTCCTTTTCGCCGAAATGGAACATCACCGGCGTGTTGACCTTGCCGGCCTCCCCCAGGAACTGCGCGATGCGTCCGCCGTAGTACGGCGCCGCACAGGTGGGGTGCAGCCGCGCGGACACCAGGTAGGTCATCAGCCCGCCCCAGCAGAAGCCCACCACCCCCACCTTGCGGGGATTGGCCTCCTTGCGTCCCTTGAGCACGCCCATGGTCGCCTCCACGTCCTTGACCGCGTCATCCAGGGAAATCTTGCCCATCACGCCCCGCGCCACCTCGATATCCTGCGGCGTGTAGCCGGTCTCGAAATGGTGCTTGTGCGGCCAGAACAGGTCGGGGGCGATGGCCGCATAGCCCGCCTCCGCAAAGCGGTCCGTGACCGAGCGGATGTGCGGGTTGATCCCGAAGATTTCCTGAATCACCACCACGCCCGGGGACTGGCCGCCCTGCGGGGCCGCCAGATAGGCGTCGAATTCGCCTTTCGGTCCGGGCACTTTGACCATTTGCGTGCTGATTCCCATGCTGCGTCCTCCCTCCAGGGGTTGCCGGAAAAAGTGGCCGCGAGGGCCTTGGTTTGACCAGGGTATCTAGTCACGTTCGTTGTGCGATGACAACCATGGCCGGCTGCGTGGCGCACGCTGTGAAATTCAGTGGGCCCCACGGCACGGTGGAAGTGTCGCAAAAAGAACCAATTTCAGCCTTTTCGATTCGTGCCGGCGATGCTATATTGTATTGTTAATGAATAATGGAATGACATTCGCGAGTCATGGCCACCACGACATCCGATCAAAACGAACCCACCGCCCCGGCGTAGCAATGCCGTCCGCGGGCGGCTGCGCCCTCCAACCCCCCAATCCATTGCTGGCCCCCCAGTGCTAAGCAGGCATCGGTCATTCTCTCGATCGGCGCGCGCAACCCGAGTTCGGTGCGACGCCAAGGGGGACGGCGGCAGGACACAAGGAAGAACAAAGGTTTCCATGTCGAAGGGATTCCACTGGATCCATCTGGTCGTTTCGTTGCTGATGTTGTCCCTGGCGGGGCTGGCGGCTGGGGGATCGACGGCCCCGCTGATCAAGCCGCCCGCGTCGGCCAAGGTGCCGCCGGAGGTGGCATTCATGCGTGGCTTCATCGAGCAGATCAATCCGGCCCTGGCCATCGAGGATGCGGACTGCGTGGAAAAGCTGCCTCGGGCGATCCACGAGGCCGCCACCGAGCATGCGCTGCCCTGGCAGACCCTGTTCGTGATCGCCTGGCAGGAATCCGACTTCGATTGCCACGCCAAGAACCGGCGTGACCGGGGCGGGGCCTATGGGCCATTCCAGATTCGCCGCCTGTGGGAGCCGGTCATCGGCGATCCGCGGGAAAACTACTTCGATCCGCAACTGGCCACGGACCGGGCCAGCAAGGTGCTGGTCTACTACCGGCAGACCGGGAAATTCGACGAGCTGCTGCGGCGGCGCTTCATCAATCCCCTGCTGTGCCTCTACAACACCGGCGAGTCGCAGGACGTGAACATGCGCTATTGCCAGTCCATCGGGGACAAGGCGCGCACGCTGAAGAGGGCCTGGAGCGAGTATGTTGGCGCGAGGCTGGTCGCCGTGGAGGACTCGGCCGAGCGGGCACGTCTCACCGCGCGCCGCCTGGCCACACCCTGATCCCGCCCGGCGGGCGCGCCGGGATGGTAAAGCCACAGGTGCGACGCCGCTCAACTCTGAGTGGGCCACACCAGCGTGTGAAAGACCCACATCACTTCACCCTCGTATTCCACCCGCACCCACTGTTTCTCGCTGCCGGTCTTGCGGAACGAGGTGTAGCGTTTGACCGAAAACCACTTCTTGAAATTCGTGCCCGGGCCCCGGCGGATGTTGGCCAGATCCGAGACAATGGTCACGCAGTCTTCCTTGTCCGAGACCAGGGATTCGAAGATCCAGTGCAGGTCGCCGTCCACGTCGCGCACGCGCAGCCACTGCTCCTTCTTTTCCACCAGGGTCAGGGGCATGTGCTTGTACACGATCCAGTTCACGCGGGAATCCGTCGCCGGGCCCGAGCGCAGATTGGCGCGGGCGGCCGTCACGCAGAGCAGCTTTTCGGAAGACGACTGCGCCACCGCCGCCGGCGGCCCCAGCAGGGCGCCCGCCGCGATCAGGCTTGCCGCCAGCACCAGGCAGGGAATATGGGTTTGCTTCAATCGCATCGTCATGGCGGATGGATGGGACTTGATCGGCGCATGCAGTGACAGCGGACCGGAACCGCAACCGTTGGCGCGCGTGTGCACCCCCGTGGGCCGCGGTGTCTGAAAAACCAAGGTGTCAAATTCGGGGAGACGCGTCAATTGCCATCCCCGGGCACGGACAGGCCTGCGCGTAGCATTGCGGGCTCCCCGTGCGCCTCCAGCCAGGCTTTGGCGGCCTCCAGGCGCGCCGCGGTCACCTTCGCCTGGGCCGCTTCGCCCACGGCCTCGCGCCCGCCCCGATAGAGGGCGATTTCCACCAACGCAAAGACCAGGGCCGCGGGCGGATTGCCCTGTTGCAGGGCCAGCAGAGCCCCCGCGGTGAAGCCCAGGTTCAGCCCCACGGCCGCGCTGCCCTTGCCCGGTTCCCCGATCACGAAAAAGCCGCTGCCCGGAAGCCAGGTGGACCAGGTGACGGCGGTCCGCGGCGGCACGAGCGCCGGCGGGGCCTGGCGCAGGGGTTCCAGGGCAGCGGGCGCAAACTCCGCGGCGGCGAGCCAGGGCACGGCATCGTCCAGGCGCCCCTGGCGCACCAGGGCAAAGACCAGCAGCCGCGCGGCCGGCGCGCGCACGGCGCCGCTGCGCTGGCGGTCGAGCAAGGCATAGAGCATCAGCCCGGCGCGCTCGGCATGGCCGTCGCGCAGGTAGAGCCTGGCGCGCAGCAGCTCCACCTCCGGCCGGCGGGGATGGTCGGGATACTCGAACAGGAAACGCAGGATTTCCGACTCGGCCCGGAACGATTCGCCCTGGCGATACAGTCCGTCGATGAAGTCCAACTGCGCCGCGGCGCCCTCCGCGCCACTGGGCATGGCTCGCGCCGCACCCGCCGTCTCGTTCGCCGCCGACTGCGCGCCCGCGGGTTGTGCGCCGGCGCTCGCCAGGGCCAGCAGCAGGGCCAGCACGGCCAGCGCAGGGCGCCAGCACTCCGGCATCAGGTGCCTGCATGGTCCGCGCACGCGCAGCCGTTGCCGGGCCCGGGCCGTGACCGCATCGGGTGCCGGAGGTCGAGGCCCTGCGCGGCGCTTTGCAATTCCCGGCGGCGGATGGTGAGATTGAATCGGCGCACCAAGGCCGCGGTCGCGGTCACACCCGGCCCATCCGGGCCCCGCCGGCGACTCGCCCCGGAGCGGAACAGCGGGCACCGCAGCGAGCCACACACGCACAGAGCCATGGAACGGGAATCGCTCATCGTCCGCTCGTCGGAAATCACGCTCAAGGGGCGCAACCGCGGGGTGTTCGAGAAACAGCTCCTGCGCAATGTCACGGCGCACCTGGCGCCCCACGGCGCTTTCCACATCGTGCGCGGCAACGCGCGCCTGGACATCTCCGGAGAGGGCGATCTGACCGCCGCGGCGGACATCCTGCGCGGGCTGCCCGGCGTGGCCAATGTGAGCCGCGTGCGTCATGTGTCCCGCGACCTGGAGCCGTTGACCGGGGCCGTGCTGGCGCTGGTCGACGCAACGCTGGCCGGGGCCCACGCAAACGGCCGGCGCGCGCCCAGCTTCCGGATCGAGGTCGATCGCAAGGATAAGCGCTACCCCCTGCAGTCCATGGAACTGGCCGCGACCCTGGGAGAGGCCGTGCTGGCGGCCCATCCGGAGCTGCACGTGGATCTGAGCCGGCCCGACTTCACGGCCATGGTGGAGATCTGGCCCCAGGAAGCCCTGCTGTTCCCGGAAAAGATCCCCGGCCCCGGCGGGCTGGCCGTGGGCTCCAGCGCCAGGACCCTGTGCCTGCTCAGCGGCGGCATCGACAGCCCGCTGGCGGCCTATCTGCTGATGACCCGCGGCTCGCCGGTGGTGTTCCTCAACTTCCACAGCTTCCCGTTTATCGGGGAGCAGAGCAAGGAGAAGGTCCACGACCTGGTGCGCTTCCTGGCGCGCTTTCAGCCCCACAGCCGCCTCCTGGTGGCGCCCTTTGCGGAGATTCAGCAGCACATCCGCGACAAATGCCCCGAGGGCCTGCGCACCGTGCTCTACCGGCGCATGATGAACCGCGTGGCCAACGTGCTGGCCGAGCGGGAAGGGGCGCTGGCGCTGATCACCGGCGAATCGCTGGGACAGGTGGCCAGCCAGACCATGGAAAACCTGCGCGCGATCCACGAGACCGCGACGCTGCCCGTATTGCAGCCGCTGATCGGGCTCTCCAAGCAGGAGATCGTGCAGCGGGCCCAGCACATCGGCACGTTTCCCATCAGCATCCAACCCCACCCGGATTGCTGTACCCTGTTTCAGCCGCGCTTTCCCGAAACCCATGCCAAGCCGGAGCAACTGGCCCGCGCGGAAGCCGCGCTGGCGGTGGACGCGCTGGTGGCCGCCAGTGTGGCCGGCGTCGAGGTGACCGACTATGGCCCCCAATACTACCCCGCCGGCTGGTGAGTTGCGCCCGGGCGACCGCGTGACTTTCGACGTGGACGCCGTCGGCGCGGGCGGCGTGGGCGTGGGGCGCGTGGACGGGCTGACCGTGCTGGTGCCGCGGGCCCTGCCGGGCGAACGCGTCGAGGTCGCCATCGTGCGCCGCCGGCGCGCCTATGCCCAGGGTCGTGTGCTCACCGTGGTTCGCAGCGTGCCCCTGCGCGGCGTACCGCCCTGTCCCCATTTCGACCTCTGCAACGGCTGCGACTGGCAACACGCCGACGCTGCGGCCCAGTTGACCTTCAAGCGCCAGGTGGCCGAGGACCAGTTGCGCCGCATCGGCCGGCTCACGCCACCGCCTGAATGGCGCATCGCGCCGGCAGCGCAGACGCTGCACTATCGCGACCGGGTGGAATTCTCCTTCCTGGCCACCGGCGCCGGCACCCGGCCCGCCTTCCACGCCTTCGCCGCGGAGGGTGCCAAGGACGACGATGACGAGTCTGTCGAGGTGCCTTCGCCCGCGAGCCTCACCCCGATCACGGACTGCAAACTGGTTCCCCCGGGCCACATGCGCGCCGCGCTGGCGCTGGCGGGTTGGCTGGACCGCGCGTTGCCCCGGCGCGGGCGAGGCGCCAAGCCGCCCGTGTACCGCCTCACCGTGCAGGGCGATGCGCCACAGCCGGCGCCCGGAGTCCCGTCCGAGGGGGGCGGCGGGATTTCGCTGCTGCTGCATGCCGCCGATGCGGACGTGGCACGGCAGCTTCAGCGCCTGGGCGAAGCCCTGGCGGCACATCTGCGCGGCGCAGCGCCGGCGGTGCGCCACGTGGCCGTGGAATTTCGCCAGCAGCGCGGGCGGCGGCGTGCCCGCAGCGTGATTCTGCTGGGCGAAGCGACGATCGGCAAGCAGGTGGGCGGACGTCACTGGCGCGTTCCGCCGGGCGCCTTCTTTCAAGTGCACGCGTCGATGGCCGGACAACTGCTGGAGGCGGTGCTGGCGGAGGCTCGCGGGGACACGCCGCGGCCGGACGGCGACGCGGGAGACGCGCCCGACTCCAGCCATGCGCCGCGGGCGCCACAAGCGTTGGACCTGTTCTGCGGGGTGGGGTTCATCACACTGCCCCTGGCACAGGCGGGTTACGACGTGCTGGGCGTGGACGTCGCGGAGGAGGCGGTGCTGGCGGCGGGGGACAACGCCCGGCGCTGGGGCCTGCCCCAGGCACGCTTCGCCGCGGCGCACCTGGGACGGCCCGGCGCCCTGCGCCGGCTGCTGCGCGACGAGCCGCCACCGGCGCTGATCGTGGTCGATCCGCCGCGCCAGGGACTGCCGCGCGAACTGACCACGCAATTGCTGAGCCTGGACGCCCCGCGGCTGCTCTATGTTTCCTGCGATGGGGGCACGTTCGCCCGCGACGCGGCGCGCCTGGCGCCGCGCTATCGGCTTACGGCGTTGCGCGGATTCGACATGTTTCCCCAGACGCACCACCTGGAACTGCTGGGCCGCTTTACGCGTCTTCCAGGATGACCTCCCAGAACTCCAGCCGCGGATGACCGGCCAGCACGCCTGAGGGCATGCCGCCGCTGTGCGCCTTGCGGAACGCCTCGGAGCGCGTCCAGTCCACGAAAGCCTGCTCGCTTTCCCATTCCGCATAGGAGCTGTAGTGCTCCTCGTCCAGCTTGAGCAGGCGGAAACGGATGAAACCCGGCACGGACTTGAGGTGCGAGTTGCGCTCCCGCCAGCGCCGCTCGAACGCCTCGTGTTGTCCGGGATTGAGGGTGAAGCGGTTCATGGCAATATACATGCAGGCTCCAGGCTGAGGTACACGGCGGGTGGCCCGGGTCCGCGGGCGACGGAATTCTGGCGGCTCACTCATCCTTCACCAACGCAGCGCGGGGCGGAAGGGCCACGCGCCGCCCCGTGCGGCGGCCGGCGGCGCGCCGCTGCGCCGCGCGGATCAGGGCGCGCCTTCGCACGCCGGACGGGTGCGCAGGTCCGGCAGGAGGCTCAGGCTGCGCGGGACACGCTGCAACTGCCGCACGAGGTGCTGCGTGACGGCGGCCTGGAGCTGGCTGAGGGCCAGGCGCGTGGGCTTGACCCGCGCATCGGCGCCACGGCGCCAAGCCGCCAGCCACGCCAGCGTGCCGGCCGAGAGGGCGGGCATGCCGCCATCGCGCGGCGCGCAAGGCGGGCAGCGCACGCCCGACAGCCGCACGTCGAAGGCGTGCTCGCCCGGCTGGGCCAAGCGCGGCGCCCCGGCGGACTCGTCCTCCACGGCCCCGCCGGCGGAAGGCTCGAAGAGCTCCCGTCCGCACGCCACGCAGCGCGCCCAGTCCGGCTGGATGCCCTGCAGACGCAGGTAGCGCAGATCGAAGGACAGGCGCACCTGCGCCGCCGCCAGCTCCGCCGGCCCTTCGGCCAATGCCAGCAGGCTCTCGCGCAGCAGGTCGTGATACAGCGCCGCGTCGTCGCCGCCGATGGCCGTGAGCTCCATCAGCTCGGCGCAATAGCCCGCCAGCAGCAGCCCCTCGTAGCCCGCGCGCAGCAACAGATACGGCGGCACGGGGTCGCACTTGCGGATGGCCACCAGCTCGGAGCCGGCCTTTTCCACGTAGTACATGGTGCCGCAGGTGAACGGCTCGAACACGCTCACGCCGCGGGCGGTGGGCTTGCGGGCCCCGCGGGCGATGCCCGTGAGCTTGCCCTTGTCCCGCGTGAGGAACGTCACCAGGCGGTCGCGCTCCTTGAAGTCGCGGTTGCGCAGCACGATGCTCTCGGAGCAGACCACGTTCATGGGCGTGTCGGGACCATGTCCACCGGACAGGCGAGGCCCTATGGCCCCGCGCGGCGTTCAACCAAGCATGGGAAATGTGACATCATAGCATGAAGAGACCGAGAGGCCGGCAATGCGCACCACATACCGAGGCGGCATGAACCAGGACGCGAAATACCAAATCAACCGGATCAACCTGCACACGCTCCGCAACCGGCAGGAGCAACGCGTGATCGAGGCCATGCGCAAGCTGCTGCCGCAAGCGGAAGATTTCTGCGGCTGCCGCATCTGCATGGAGGATATCTACGCCGCGGCGCTTTCCAAGCTGCCCGCGCAGTACGTGCCCAACGGCTCGCTGGTGGTGCGCCGCGTGGGCCCCAGCGACTCGGACATCGAGCAGATCGTGCACGGCGTGCTGGACCAGGTGCGCCTGCATCCCAACCACAGCCAGACCGGCAACGAAGCCCGGTAGGACCCGCCCAGGGCGGCTACGGGATCCTCCGCCGGACTCCAGCCCAGCGGCAGCGCTGCCCCGCGGGACACCGCCGAGCCGGCCAGTCGCATGCCGTCCTCGACCCTCCGTCCTCCGGGACGCGCCGGCTCAGGCCACGCCCAGATTCTTGCGCTTCAGGTAGGCAATGGTGTCGCGCAACTCGGCGGCCTTCTCGAACTCCAGGTTCTTGGCCGCGGCCAGCATCTCGCGCTCCAGGCGCTTGACCTGCGCGGCAAAGTCGGCCTCCAGCGGCACGTCATGGGCCGGCTCGGCCACCAGTTGACGGTCCTGGGGCAGCAGGCTGGCGCGCACGGACTTGACGATGGCCTGGGGCTCCTGCTGGTGCTCGCGGTTGAACTCGGCCTGCACTTCCCGCCGGCGGTCGGTCTCCTCGATCACCTGGCGCATGCTGTCGGTCATGTGGTCGGCATAGAAGAGCACCCGTCCGCGGGGATTGCGCGCGGCACGGCCGCAGGTCTGGATCAGCGAGCGGAAGGAACGCAGGTAGCCTTCCTTGTCCGCGTCCAGGATGCCGATCAGCGCCACCTCGGGCAGATCCAGCCCCTCCCGCAGCAGGTTGATCCCCACCAGCACGTCGAAATTGCCCAGGCGCAGATCGCGTACGATCTCGGCGCGTTCCAGCGTTTCCACCTCGGAGTGCATGTAGCGCACGCGCACGCCCAGCCCCTCATAGTATTGGGTCAGGTCCTCGGCCATGCGCTTGGTGAGCGTGGTCACCAGCACGCGCTCGTT
>JACQHH010000155.1 GCA_016199125.1 Candidatus Lambdaproteobacteria bacterium | reverse complement strand
GGACACGAGGATTTTCAGTCCTCTGCTCTACCGACTGAGCTATCTCGCCAATGGACCGCAATCCTGTAGCATATAGGGTGAACCCCCGGTTCTGTCAAGATGCTTGCGCGGCGCATGCCCCGCAAATCCGCGCTGCGCAGCATTTTCAGCCCGTTCCGGGACGGGCGTGGCGGCTTGTCATCGTGCGGGGCCTCTGCTAACAATGGATGTCGTGCAGCATGACCAGACCGATACGACGGCGTCATCCCAGGCGCGGCGCTTCCGGCGGGACCTGGCGATCGATTTGGGCTCCTCCAACACCGTGCTGGCCTCGAGCCATCATTCGTACGTCCTCCGCGAACCCACGCTGATTGCACTGCGCAACCGGCCCGTTTCCGGGCGCAACGGCGCGCCGACGCGGGTGGTGGCCGTGGGCCGCGAGGCCATCGAGGCGGCCACGTCCGGGGCGCGGCACGTGGAGCTAGTGGCCCCGGTGGTGCGGTCGCGCCCGCGGCATCTCGAAGCCGCGGCCTGGCTGCTGGAGGCGCTGAAGAGCCGCGTCGGCGAGCACTGGCTGGAGCGCGTGGCGCTGCCCGCGGTGGGCGCGCTGGTGGTGCCGCCCGGCCTGGATGAGGAGGCGTGCGCCCAGTTCCGCGCCGTGATGCGCGAGGTGAATTTCCGGCGCTTCATGATGATCGAAGCGCCCCTGGCCGCGGTGGCCGGCTGCGGCATGGATATCGGCGCCCCGCGCGGGCGCATGCTCTGCGATTTCGGCGGCGGCACGTGTACGCTCACCGGATTCAGCATGAGCGCCGTGGTCTCGTCGGAAACGCTGCCGTTCGGCGGCGGCGACCTGGACGAGGCCCTGGTGCGCTACGTGCGCCAGCGCTACGGCGTGTGCATCGCGCCCCACGTGGCGGCGGAGCTGAAGGACGGCATCGGCTCGGTGCATCCCCTAGCCGAGCCGCGGAGCATGGAGATCCGCGGGGCCGACCCCCGCGGCGGCGCGCCGCGCAAGGTGACGCTGCGCGACAACGAGGTGCGCGACGTGCTGGTGGATGCCTGCGAGCCGCTGATCATGGGCATCCAGAAGGCCTTCGAGTCGGTGCCGCCCGAGCTGGCCGGCGACATTCTGGAGGGCGGAGTGACGGTGGTGGGCGGCGGCGCCCTGCTGCTGGGCCTGACGCCCTTCCTGCTGGAGCGCACGGGCATCGCCTTCCGGCCCAGCGCCGATCCATTGAACGCGTCCATCCGGGGCGCTCAGCGCCTGCTGTGGCAGGAGCTGGCCTTGCGCGGCTGGCGGCGGCGCATGGAGCTGTGAATCCGCGCCACACCCGCGCCCCGGCACCCGCAGCGGCGGGCGCCGGCAGGGCGCCCGACCCCTTTGCCCGCCCAGGGCGCCCACGGCCATGCTTGAGCTGATCAGACGCAATCGAATGCTGTTTTCGGCCGCCGGCGTGCTGCTGCTGTTGGTGCTGCTGCTCTCCCTGCGCTGGAGCAATCCGGGCAATGCGCGCTTCATCGACGAGAGCGTGTACGCCATCGCCTATCCGTTCCAGAGCGCCTACCACCGGGTCACGGCCTCCTTCCGCTCGGTGTTCGAGCACTACGTGGCGCTGGTGCATCTCAAGGAGGAGAACGACCGTCTGACCCTGCGCGTGAGGGCCCTGGAAGAGGAGCTGAACCACCACGTGAACAGCGCCATCCAGTTCGACGTGCTGCGCGAGCAGTTGGGCTTTCTGGAGGAAAATCCGGAGCGCAAGGTGTTCGCCGAGGTGATCGGCGAATCGGCCAGCAGCCTGTACCAGTTGCTCCTGATCAACAAGGGCCTGCTGGCCGGCATCCGGCGCAACTACCCCGTCGTGCTGCGCGAAGGCGTGGTGGGCCGTATCCAGTCGGCCACGGCCATGTCGGCGGTGGTCGAGCTGATCACCGACCGCCGGCACCGCTTTCCCGTGATGATCCAGCGCTCCCGCGACCAGCTCGAAACCGCCGGCGAAGGGGGCAGCCTGCGCCTGGTCGTGCAGGACCGCGGCGTGGTCTTCGGCCTGGGCGACGAGCTGCGCATGAACCGCATCCGCATGCTGGCCGACGTGCAGCCGGGCGACCGCGTGGTGACCAGCGGCCTGGCGGGCATCTTCCCCAAGGGCCTGCTGGTAGGCACCGTGGCCAGTGTCACGCGGGAACGGCACGAGCTGTTCCAATCGGCGGAAATCCGTCCAGCGGTGAATTTCCGCAAGATCGAAGGGGTCTTCGTCATCATTCGCGATGCAAAGGACATCAACAGTCCGCTGTTCACGGATCAATGAGCGTCCTGATCTATTCCGGTCTGGGCATCGCGACCCTGTGGTTGCAGCTCACCGTGGCGCCGGCGATCGCGCCGTTCGGCGTGGTGCCGAACCTGCTGCTGCTGGGGGTGATCGTGGCCGGGGTGCGCTGGCAGGACCCCTGGCTGTTCATCTATGCCGCCGCGGCGGGGCTGGCTCTGGACGTGTTCACCCATGGCATGCTGGGCGTGTTCGGCATCAGCTTCTTCGTGGTCTCGTTCGCGGCGCGCATCGCCGGGTTCGCCATCTACGAAAACAGCCTGCTCACCACGGCCTTGCTGGCCGTGCCATTGAGCCTGCTGGAGGGGGTCGTGTCGCTGACCATTCTGGAATTCCTGGACCCTGGGCTGCCCTGGTGGCTGTGGTTGTTTCAAAAGATCGTTCCTGTATCGTTGTATCATGGCGTGCTGGCGGCGGTGCTGGTGCCGGTGCTGGAGCGCATCGAGCGGCGGCCGCGCGGCTGAGCGCGCGGAACAGTCCTGACGGGCGGAGTGGGCCATGAAGTTCTCCCTGATCACCGCGGAGGAAATCCAGCTCTTCAGGCGGCGCATGGCGATCATCATCGCGGCGCTGGCGCTGTGCATGGGCGTGCTGCTGCTGCGCCTGTGGTACCTGCAGATCATCCTCGGCACCTATTACGGCGAGGTGGCCCAGGGCAACCGCATCCGCGTGGTGCCCCAGGAGGCGCCGCGGGGCATCATCTACGACCGCGAAGGCGAGATCCTGGCCTTCAACCGCCCGGCGTTCAACATCGATCTGGTCCCCGAGGACACGCCGGATCTGGAGCGCAGCCTGCGCAACCTGGCGCAGGTCACCGAGACGCCCTATGCCGAGCTGGCCGAGGAAGCCGCGGCCAACCGCTCCTACCTGCGCTTCAAGCCCATCCGGCTGATCAGCGATGTGGGCCGCAAGACGGCGGACCTGGTGGAAACCTACCAGGAGGATCTGCCGGGCATTTCCGTGGCCATCGAATCCAAGCGGCTCTACCCCACCGCGTTCCTCGCCTCGCACGTGATCGGCTACGTGGGCGAGATCAACGAATCGCAGCTCGAGCGCCTGCCGGTGCGCAAGCTGCGCTCGGGGCGCATCGTGGGCCATGCCGGGCTGGAGCGCCTGGCAAACGTGCAGCTCATCGGCACCGACGGCGGCAAGCAGGTGGAGGTGGATCACGTGGGGCGCGAGCTGCGCATCCTCAGCGACCCGATCGACCCTGTGCCGGGCAACGACATCTACCTGACCATCGATCTGCGGCTGCAGCGTTACGTGCACTCGCTGATGACCGGAAAACAGGGCGCGGTGATCGCCATCAGGCCGCGCACGGGCGAAGTGTTGTCCATGGTCAGCTTTCCCGACTTCGACCCCAACCTGTTCGTGG
>JACQHH010000154.1 GCA_016199125.1 Candidatus Lambdaproteobacteria bacterium | reverse complement strand
ATCCTGGGCTATGGACACCAGGGGCTCGACGCGGCCGGCACGGTGATCCGGGCCTTCGGCGGGTTCGTGGTGGGGGGCAACTTCGTGGTGGGGATCATCATCTTCCTCATCCTGGTGATCATCAACTTCGTGGTGATCACCAAGGGCGCCGGGCGCATCGCCGAGGTGGCCGCGCGCTTCACCCTGGACGCCATGCCAGGCAAGCAGATGGCCATCGATGCCGACCTTAACGCCGGCATCATCGACGACAAGGAAGCCAAGATGCGCCGGGCGCGCATCCAGCAGGAGGCCGACTTCTACGGCGCCATGGACGGGTCCAGCAAGTTCGTGCGCGGCGACGCCATTGCCGGGTTGATCATCACCGCGGTGAACATCGTGGGCGGGCTGGTGATCGGCATCTTTCAGCACGGCATGGACGTCAACTCGGCCCTGGACACCTACACCATCCTGACCGTGGGCGACGGGCTGGTGGCGCAGATTCCCGCCCTCATCGTCTCCGTGGCCGCCGGCATCGCCGTGACCAAGGCCAGCATGGACCAGCATCTCAGCGAAGAGATGAAGACGCAGTTGCTGGGCAACCATCGCGCGCTGGCGGTGGCCTCCATCGTGATCTTCGGGTTTGCCATCATCCCGGGCATGCCTTTCTTTCCGCTGGTCGTCGTGGCCACGGCCACCGGCACGTTGGCCCTGGTCACCTTCACGAGCAAGCAGCGCGTGACCGCCCACGAGGCCGAGGCGCACGCGCTGGAAGAACAGCGCGAGGCCGAGGAGGCCCCGGAGGACATCGAGGCGCTGCTGCCCATCGACATGCTGGGGTTGGAGCTGGGCTACGGGCTGATTCCCCTGGTCGATGCGGAGCAGGACGGAGAGATGCTGGAGCGCATCAAATCCATCCGCCGCCAGATCGCCCTGGAACTGGGCATCATCGTCCCGCCCATCCACATCAAGGACAATCTGGAGCTGGCGCCGGGCGGCTATTCCCTGACCCTGAAAAGCGTGGAGGTGGGCCGCGGAGAGGTGCTGCTGGCTCACCTGCTGGCCATGAAGACCGGCGATGTGGACGAAGAGCTTCCGGGCATCGATACCATCGAGCCGGCATTCGGCCTGCCGGCGCTGTGGATCAACGCCGAGGAGCAGGAGCGCGCGCAACTGGCCGGCTACACGGTGGTGGACCTGCCCACCGTGCTGGCGACGCATCTCATGGAGGTCATCAAGCGCCATGCGCCCGAATTCCTGGGCCGCCAGGAGGCTCAGCGCCTGATCGACAACTTTGCCAAGGCCGAACCCAAGGTGGTGGAGGAGCTGATCCCGAACGTGCTCAGCCTGGGCGTGGTGCAGAAGGTGATGCAAAACCTGCTGCGCGAGCGCGTGTCCATCCGCGACATGCACAGCATCCTGGAGACCCTGGCCGACATGGGCCATGTGACCAAGGACCCCGACCTGCTCACCGAATACGTGCGCCAGGCGATGTCGCGCACCATCACGCGCCAGTACCAGACGCCCGACGGGACGCTGCCGCTGGTTTCGCTGTCGCAGGAACGCGAGGAGCAGCTCGCCAACGCCATTCAGTCGTCGCCCCACGGCACCTACCTGGGGTTGGACCCGGAGGTGGCCCAGGACATCATCCAGGAAGTGGAGGGCCAGCTCGAGCGCTTTTCCGTGCTCAACTATCAGCCCATTCTGCTCTGCTCGCCGCTGATTCGCCCGCACGTGAAGCGGCTCACCGAACGCTTCATCCCTAGCCTGGTGGTGCTGTCCCACAATGAGATTTCCAACGACGTGCGTATTGAGTCGCTGGGGCTGGTAGGATAATCTTGCCCGGAACGTACGGACGCGTTCCGCTCACCTAGACAGGGACGAGGCATGCAGATCAAAAGGTACCGTGGCGCCGACATGCAGGAAGCCCTGCAGAGGGCGAAGGAGGACCTGGGTGCCGATGCCGTGATCCTCTCCACCCGCCAGGTGCGTGGCGGCAGCGGCACGTTCGGCCTGTTCGGCAAGCCCATGATGGAAGTCACCGCCGCGCGCGACACCGACGGCGGCGAGCTGACGCCCGATATGGCCCTGGCCGGCTCCGGCGGGCCCAAGGGCCGCCTGCACCAGATGATCCGCAACCGCGGCACCTCGCCCTCCGAGCACGAGTTCGTGCGCCAGATGATGGCCAAGGGGCAGGCCGAAACCCAGAGCCTGCTCACCCCCCTGCAGGACGAAATCCAGGAGCTGCGCGGCCTGCTGCAGGCCACCAGCGAATCCACGCGCAACGGCCTGCGCGACGAGGCCGCCGTGCGCCAGATTCGCAGCGAGATGGGCGAAATCCGTCAACTGCTGCAGAACCTGAGCATGCAGTCGGCCGGCATGCGCGACGCCAACTATCCGGAAAACCTGGTGGTGCTCTTCCAGCAGCTCATATTCAACGGCATGGAGGAGAAATTCGCGCGGCGGCTCATCGAAGAATCGATGAAAAATATTCCCTCCACGGAAATTCACGACTTTTCCTACGTCAAGATTTTCCTGGCGCGCATGCTGATGAAGATCATCAAGGTCTCGGGGGGGCTGGCTGGGGGACCGGGCAAACGCACCATCGCGGCCCTGGTGGGCCCGACGGGCGTGGGCAAGACCACCAGCGTGGCCAAGCTGGCCTCGGAGCAACTGCTCAAGTATCGGCGGCAGGTGGCGTTGATCACGGTGGACACCTTCCGCATCGCGGCCGTGGAGCAGCTCAAGGTGTACGCCAAGATCATGGGCGTGCCCATCACGGTGGTCAATACCAAGGACGAGATGCGGGCCGCCATCGACAAGTTCAAGCAGGCCGACGTGATCCTCATCGACACGGGCGGCCGTTCCCAGCGCGACGACCTGCAGATGTCGGAGATCTACACGCTCTTCCGCGGGGCGGACGACATCAACATCATCCTCGCGCTCAGCGCCACCACCAAGGATTCCGACCTCACGGAGGTCACGCGGCGCTTTGGCGAGATTCCCCTGTCCGCGGTGATGTTCACCAAGCTCGACGAGAGCACCACGTTCGGCTCGCTGTTCAACCATGCCATTCGCTTCAAGCTGCCGTTCGCCTACCTGACCACGGGCCAGAAGGTGCCCGAGGACATCGAGGTGGCCTCCAAGGAGCGCCTGGTTGACCTGCTGCTCAACATTTCCAATGCCTAGGCTGGCCGCCTCCCGGGCCAACCAGGGCGACGCGTGCCCCTCCCGATCCGCCGGACGATAAGCTGCATGGACCAAGCGACCACGCTGCGCCAGATCATCGACCACAACCGCCTTGCGGCGGCGGCCAAGCGTGGACCCCAGCGCCCCCTGCGCGCCATTGCCATCACCAGCGGCAAGGGCGGCGTGGGCAAATCCAACATCGTGGTCAACCTGTGCCTCGCGCTGGCCCGGCGCGGGCGGCGCGTGTTCCTGCTGGACGCGGACATGGGACTGGCCAACGTGGACGTGCTGCTGGGGCTCACGCCCAAGTACACGCTGGAGCACGTGATGAAGGGCCAGATGATGATCGAGGACATCGTGCTCACCGGCGCGGAGGGCTTCTGGATCCTCCCCTCCTCCTCGGGCATCAGCGAGCTGTCGGAGCTGACCTACGACCAGCAGATGCACCTGTTCCAGGAGCTCAGCCGCATCGAGGACGGCATCGACTACCTGTTCATCGATACCGGCGCGGGCATTTCCTCCAACGTGCTGCGCTTCAACGCCGCTGCCGGCGAGGTGATCGTGGTGGCCAATCCCGAGCCCACCTCCATCACCGATGCCTACGCGCTGATGAAGCTGCTGGCCATCAAGTACCACATCCGCGAGTTCAGTCTGATCGCGAATTCGGTCATCTCCGAGGCCGACGGCAACGCCGTCTACGCGCGCCTGAACAGCGTGTGCGAGCAGTTCCTCAAGGTGACCCTCAACTTCCTGGGCAGCGTGCCCCTGGATGCGGCGATCCAGAAGGCCGTGCGCCGCCAGCAGCCCGTGCTGCAATGCCAGCCCCAATCTCCCGCCTCGCGCAGCCTGGTGCGCATCGCCCAGCACATCGACGCCAGGTACTTTCCCGACGCCCCCGCGCAGCCGGCCGCGCCCAACGGGGCGCAAGAAAAGACGCCCAGCTTTTGGGACCGCTTATTGCATTGGAAGAAGGTCAAGTAGGCCGTGCTGCGCCTTGCGCGCCCGGCCGCCTGTGGACCCCTTTGCAGTGCGATCAATCCCGGCGCGAAGCTGGAGCGCGGCATGAAGAATCCCTACTCCCAAAATGCCTACCGCCAGAAGTCCAGGGAGGAGACGGCCCTGGAATACGCGCCATTGGTGAAGCAGGTGGCCAATCGTCTGGCCGCGCGCCTGCCGGACAACCTCCTGGTGGACGACCTGATCCAGGCGGGGATGATCGGCCTGCTGGACGCGATTGAAAAATTCGATCCCACGCGCGAAGCGCAGTTCCGCACCTATGCCGAGTTCCGCATCCGCGGAGCCATGCTGGACGACCTGCGGTCCACCGACTGGGTGCCGCGCTCGGTGCGCGAAACCGCCGACCGGGTGGGTCACGCCCACCAGGTGCTGCAGAGCGAATTGGGCCGGGCGCCCGACGACGCCGAGATTGCCGCGCACCTGGGACTGTCCCTGGTCGACTATCAGGCGCTGCTCGTCAAGTCGCGCACGATCTCCCTGCTCTCGCTGGAAGACCTGGGCGCCCATGACGAGGACGGCGACCACCACAATATCTACGACGTGCTGGAAGATTCCAAGCGTCCCACGCCCCAGGAACAACTGGAGCTGGGCGCCGTGCACGAGCGGCTCAAAGCGGCCATCGGGGCCCTGCCGGAGAAGGAGCAGCTCGTGCTGTCGCTGTACTACGACGAGGATTTGAACCTCAAGGAGATCGGCGCGGTGCTGGGCATCACGGAGTCCCGTGCCTCGCAGATCCGCACCCAGGCCATCATGCGCCTGCGCGAGGCGGTCAAGGATGCCGGCGGCACGCCGGAAATGGCCGACCAGATCTTCCGCCGCCACGTCATCTGAGCGCATCCCGCGCCAACGTATCGAATCCCTTCCATGTCACGGTGGACACAGGCCGGCCGGCGTGCGCCCGCCGCGTCCCGCCGGTCGGGAAAATCCAGGCACGCCGCGCCGGATGGGGCCCGGTCAGGGACTGCGCCGCCGGCGCTCCCTCGCGCGCGGCGATACGCCACTGCGGGTTCAGTCGGTACCGGTTGCTTGGACGTAAGGGGAGAATAGCGGATCAGGATGCGCGCAACATGCCCTGCGGCCCGTAGAATACGGAACGGTCGCCACGGTTCATGTGGCCCACGAACAGCGGGTGCTTGAGCAACGCCAAGCCGCCTGCGGCCAAGGACGCGCTGCGCAGCATGCCGTCGATCACCTGGGGCAACTGTTCGGCGCTGGCGGCGCCCGTGGCGCGGAATTCCGGCAGATCCTGGATGCCCTGGCGGGACTCCTTGGAAATGACGCGAATGCGCTCGGCCAGCATGACCCTGAGCTGCGCCAGCGACTCCTCGTCGCTGCGGCGCTGACCCAGCATGGCTTCCAGCCGGGACAACAGGAGCAGGTAGGGGCTCTTCACCAGCCCGTCGCGGTTCACTTCCGGCACGCTCTTGCGGTCGCCCTGCTCGCGCTTGGGCGGCACGGGGGTGCGCTGATAGTTCAGCACGTTCGAATTCGACGGGCGGGCCGCCGATTCGGACCCCGGCGTTGCGCTCTTTTGCACGATCTGCATGGCGTCCGGTCTGTGTGCGCTGGTTCTGGCGGCCGGCTCGGAGAGCCCAGGCTGCGCATGGCGGGCAGCTTCTGCCTGTCGCAAGGAATTGGGTAAATCAATACAGGATTCGTACCAAATCCCGCTCAAGTTTCCGTGAAAAGTGCCGATAAGCCGCGGCCGGGATGGCCCAGCGGGCAATGGGGCAGGATGCAGCGGTTTCAGGACATCATGGAGCGCCGGCGCGCGCCCAGCGCGGCAGGCGGTGGGCGAGTTGCCGGGGCAGCCGGCACATGTGCCGATGCGACGACCAGGGTCAGGCGATGAGCGTCAGCAGCTCGTCCATGCGTTCGATCAGGTGCCCCGGGCGTTCGCGTTCCAGGGCGGCGCGGCCATCCACGCCCCCGGTGAATCCGATCGTGTGCACGCCGGCTGCCTTGCCCGCCCGCACGTCGTTGATCCCGTCTCCGATCATGACGCAATGGGTCGGTGTGCAGCCGGAGTGCGCCAGCACATGCTCGATCTGCAGGGGGTGAGGTTTCTTCTGCGCCAGCGAATCCCCGCCCAGCACCACGCCGAAGCGCTGGAGAATGCCCAGGCCCGCCAGGATGCGGCGCGTTTCGGCCACGAGCTTGTTGGTCACCACGGCCAGCGGGCGGTCGGAAAAATGCTCCAGCACCCGCGCCACGCCATCGTGCAGGCGGGTGCGGTCCAGCAGGTGCGCGTTGTAGTGGGCCAGGTATATGCCGTAGACCTCGGCGAAGTTCTCGCGCGCCCGCGGGATCGTGTCCCGCACCAGCACGTCGGACCCGTTGCCAATGTTGCGCACGACGGCCTCACGGGGCAGCGGGGCCAACCCGTAGTCGGCCCGGGTCAGATTGACCGCGGTCGCCAGGTCGTCCAGGGAATCGACCAGGGTGCCGTCCAGATCGAAGATGAGCAGCGCGATGCTGCGCAGTGGGGCGGCGGCGTTCACGTCAGGACCTCCCCGCGCCGCGTCGTCCCAGCCGCCTGATGCGCCGCAGCAGGCGGTTGACCAGGTTCACCCAGTGCCGCGCCTGCGCTTCGCCCAGGGCCAGGGTCAGCCCCAGGTAGGCCGCCACGGCCGCGCCGATGACCAAGCCCAGCACCAGCCAGTTCAGTCCCGCCGCGGGACCCAGCGTCCAGCTCCCAAAGCCTGCGCCCCAGCCCGCCAGCACGCCCACCGCCGCAGCCGCCAGGGCCTGGATGAGCAGCGCCCGCCAGGGAAACCACGCCCCCAGGGTCCGCGTGTGGCGTCGCAGCATGGCGGCCAGCAGCGCGCACTGGAACCAAGTGCCCAGGGAGAGCCCCAGGGAGAGCCCCACCACCTCGTAGCGCAGGCTGAGCCACCAGCCCAGTCCGCCGGTCACCAGGACCGTCAGCCCGGAGACGAGCACCGGCGAACGCGCATCGCCGTAGGCGTAGAACACGGGCACGAGCAGGCGCACCACGGCCACCGCCGGCATGCCCAGCGCCATCATGCGCAGCGCATCGGCCGTCGTCAGGGCGTCGTCCAGCGTGTAGGCCCCGTGCAGGTAGAGCATGGAGACGATGCCCGTGGACGCCGCGATCAGCCCGGCCATGGCGGGAAAGATCGTGTACATCACCGCCGACGTCGTCAGCGCCAACGTTTCGCGCATGCGCCCCCAGTCCTCGCGCGCCCGGTGCTCGCTGAGCGTGGGAAAGCCCGCCACGGTGAAGGAGAAGGCGAACAGCCCCATCACCAGCTCGGTGACCCGCGTGGCGTTGTTGTAATGGAAAATCTGCCCCGTGGGCAGGTAGCTGGCAATCACGCCCAGGATGATGATGTTCAGCTCGTAGACCGCCACGCCGATCAGCGAGGGGCCCAGCAGCCCGAACAGGCGCCGCACATGGGCATCGCGCCAGCCCAGCAGCGGCGAGGCCGCCGCCCCCACGCAGCGCAGCGCGGGCAGTTGCAGCAGCACCTGCGCCGCGCCGCCAGCCAGCACGCCCCAGGCCACGGCCATGATCGGCCGCTCCAGCGACGAGGCCAGCGCCAGCACGAAGACGATAATCCCCAGGTTCAGGAAGATGGGCGCCGCCGCGGGCGTCATGAAGCGGTTCTCGGCATTCAGCACGCCCATGGCCCAGGCCACGGCCGAGACCAACACCAGGTACGGAAACGTCCAACGGATCAGCGACGCGGTAAGATCGAATTTCAGCGCATCGTCCAGGAAGCCCGGCGATACGACCCGCACGATGAGCGGGCTGAAGAGCATGCCCAGCACGCACAGCGCTCCGGTGAGCACCAGCACCAGCCCCAGCACGCGCCGCGCGAACTCCCGCGCGGCGGCCGGCCCCTCGTCCTGGCGCACGGCCACGTAGATGGGAATGAAGGCGATGGTCATGGAGCCCTCGGCCGTCAGGCGCCGCAGGGCGTTGGGGATGCGAAAGGCCTGCACCCAGGCGTCCGTGTCGCTGCCGGCGCCGAAGCGGTGGGAGATCACCAGATCGCGGACCATGCCCAGCACCCGCGAGAGCAGCGTGAAGAACGTCACGATGCCCGCCCGGCCGTAGATGGCGGCGGCTTCCTCCGGTGACGGCATGGCGCCGGACGCGGCGCCAACCTCGGGCGCAAGGGGCGGCGCCGGCGTGGGGGTCTCGTCCTGGGAGGTCATCAGGCTCGCACCAAGGGACGCCGGGTCGAGGGCGACCCGGCCAAAGCGATGTTCAGGCGCAGGGCCTCTGCAGTGCCCGATCCACGTGATGAGCCGCGTCGATCAACGCAAACCGCTGCCGCGCCCCGGCAACGCCTCAGCGTGTGGCGCGCGGAGACCCGGTACACCATGCACACCCCACACTGTTAGGCGCCGCCGTTGCGCCGGTGAATTCAGCGTGCGGCCCCCCCGCGCACGCCCGCGTCGCGAAAACCACCCTGACACAGTCGTTGCACAAAATCGCGCAGCACCATCGGCGCCGTCTGTGCGTGCAGGCGAAAGCCCAGGTCGATCCGCGCCAGCGCGTCCAGGATGCGCTCCAGCTCCACGGTGGAAAAGCCCTCGGCCGTGCGTTGCAGGCGGCCCAGCACAAAGGGGTGCACCTTCAGCCGCGCGGCGAGCTCTTGCTCGCTGAGTCGCGCCTGCACCTGCTCGCGGATGCGGTGCAGTTGCCGGAAATGCCGCGCCAGGACGCCGATGAGCAAGGGCAGCTCGCCGGGGGTGTTGCCCAGGAACTGCTCCAGGATGGCCAGCGCACCGGGCAGATCGCGCTCGCCCAGCTTCTCGTTGATGAAGAACAGCGAGGCATGCTGCTCGCCATGGATGGCCGCGCGCCACGCGGCCTCATCTGGCGTCGTCTGCGGCGGAAAGAGCAGCGCCAGCTTTTCCAGCTCCCGCGCCAAGCGGCCCTGGTCGTTGCCCAGGGCCTGGATCAGCCAGCGCACGTGCGCCCGCTCCAGCGCCAGGCCATGGCGCCGCGCCTCCTCCAGGGCCCAGTCGATGGGCTCGTAATCGTCGTAGGTGACGAATTTCTGGATGCGGCCCTGTCCCTTGGCGGCCGTGAGCAGCGCACGCGGCAGATCGCGCTCGTTGCGCGCCTCGGCCAGCAGCACCACCCAGCAGCCCTCGGGCGGAACCTGCATGTTGCGCAGCACGATCTCGTGCAGCCGCTCCGCGGGCGCGCCCGGCAACGGAGCCTCGGCCGGAGGCGCGGCCAGCACCTCGGCGGCAGCGGGTGCCTCGTCGTCGCTGACCTGCGCAACGGGTGCCTCGTCATCGCTGGTCTGCGCAGCGGGCCGCCCGGATTTCCCGTCAGCGGCGGAACGCTTGCGCGACGATTTGCGGACGGGCGCGCGCAGCAGTTCCACGTGCTTGACCAGCACCGCGTAGCGCTCGACCAGGAAGGGCACGGTTTCAAAGGCGGCGCGCACGTCGTCCACGGTCTTCCCGTCCGCCGCCGCACCCGGCCGCAACAGGGCGCCCGCATCGAAACGCTGCAGGGAAAAGTCGCGCGCACCTTCACCCAGCACCGCATCCAGCACAGCTTCGGCGGCACGTTCCGCTGCGTGGGCCTGATTGCCGTAGATCAGCGACACCCGCGGCGGCAGGCGCCCCTCCGGCGAGGCATTGCGGGCGGCCATGGGATCAGTCGTGCAGGAACAGATGGATGTTGCGCCGCACGTTCTCGGCCGTCGTGGAATGCTGGGCGATGTCCGCCAGCCGCTCCATTTCCGTCAGCGTATAGCGCGACAGGCGATCCTTGACGAGGGGGATCAGCGGGGCGTTCATGCTCAGTTCGCGCAAGCCCATGCCCACCAGCACCGGACAGCCTTCCGGGTCGGAGGCCATCTCGCCGCACAGTTCGATGGGCTTGCCGAACTTTGCTGCGCAGGCGATGAGCTGCTGGATCATGATCAGCACCGCCGGATCGAGCGGGTCGTAGAGATGACTCACGTGCGGGTTGTTGCGATCCACGGCCAGCACGTATTGCGTCAGGTCGTTGCTGCCGATGGAAAGAAACTCCACCTCGCCGGCAAACAGGTCGCGCATGATTACCGCAGACGGCACCTCGAACATCATCCCGATGTCCAGCCGCGGCAACTCTCCGCCCCGCTCCAGCAGTTCCTCCCGGCAGGAGTTGTAGATGCGCTTGACATGATGCAGTTCGTCCAGGTGGCTGATCATGGGGAACAGCAGCTTGACCTGGCCCATGTGCGCGACCCGCAGGATGGCCTTGAGCTGGTCGCGAAGCAGCGTCTGCCGCCGCAACTGATAGCGGATGGAGCGGCACCCCAGGAACGGGTTCTCCTCCTTGGGAAAGTGCAGGTAGGAGGGAAACTTGTCTCCGCCCAGGTCCAGTGTGCGGAAGATCACGGGCTGTCCGGCGGCCGCCTCCATGACCTTGGCGTACTGTCCGGCCAGGTCGTCCTCGGTGGGACGCGTGTTGCGCATGAGGTAGTACACCTCCGTGCGGAACAGCCCCACGCCCTCGGCCCCGTAACGCCCGATGTCGCCCAGGTCCTGCGTCAGCCCCACGTTGGCGCGCAGCGTGATGCGCTGGCCGTCCTTGGTCGTGCACGGCACGTCGCGCAGGTCTTCCAGGTGCGAGAGGAACTGGGCGTGCGATTCCTCGTAGCGCTGGTAGACGTTGATCACCGCGTCGCCGGGATTGACGAACACGTTGCCGGTCTCCCCGTCCACCAGCACGTCCTCGCCCTCGACAAACATCGTGCGCAGGTGCTCGATGCCCGACACCGCCGGAATGCGCATGCTGCGCGCCAGGATGGCCGCGTGCGACACGTGCCCGCCGATGGTGGTGATGATGCCCTTGATCTTGGTGGGGTCCAGCCGCGCCGTGTCGCTGGGCGTCAGCAGCTCGGCCACCAGGATGCCCTCACGGTCGCCCGCGGGTCCGGCTTCGCGCTCGGCGCCCAGGTGATGCAGCACGCGGAAGCCCACATCCTCCAGGTCGGCGCCGCGCTCCTTGAGATAGGGGTCGTCGATGCTCTGAAACGCCTTGAGATAGTCGCGCACGACCTGCGAAACCGCCCAGGCCGCCGAAGCCCCCGCCTCGATGTGCGCATCGACCTTGTTCAGAAAGCCGCGATCCTCCAGGAACAGCAGGTGCGCATGGAAAATGGCCGCGTCCGTCTCGCTGACCTTGTCCGTGAGCTCCTGGATCAGGTCCAGGATCTCGCTCACCGACTCGTCCAAGGCCCTGCGCAGGGATGCGCGCTCCTCGTCCGGCGGGCGCTCGGCGCGATAGTCCGGCTCGTCCAGGCGGGCCCGCGTGTACAGCACGATCTTGCTGTGGGCAAGCCCGGGGGCAATGGGGACGCCGCTGAGCTGGAACGAGTCGGCGGGCCGCGCGGGCGCCTGCTCCCCGTCCGTGGCGTGCTGCAGCAGGTCCACCAGCAGCGCCTTGGAAATCAGCCCCGAGATCTGCGAGGCGATGGTCAGCAGCAGCTTGGTTTCTTCCTGCGTGAACTGCCGGCTCTCCTGGTTCTGGATGGCCAGCACGCCCAGCGTCTTGCGATGCTCGATCAGCGGCACGCCCAGGAACGAGGCCAGCCGCTCCTCGTTGATGGAGGGGAAGTACTTGAAGCGCGGGTGCTTCATCACGTCCACTTCGTTGACCGGTGCGCGCTTCTCGATCACGTAGCCGATCAGACCCTCGCTGGCCCGCATCTGCACCTTGCGCACCGCCTGCTTGTCCAGGCCGTGGGTGGCCATGAGCACCAGGTTGTCCTGCTGGTCGTCGTAGAGATAGATGGAGCAGACGTCTACCGTCATGCGCTCGGCGATCAGGTCGACCGTGTTCTCCAGCGTCTCTTCCAGGTTGTGGGAGGTGGTGATGATGCGGCTGATGTCGATCAGCGTCTGGAGAATATCCATCTGACTGATGGTTGCCGAAGTGCCGCGATTGGGCTGCTGCTGTTCCATGACGTCGCCGATGTCCATCGCCATCGCGGGTGCCGCAGGGGTTGGCCTGCCACAGCCGTGATTCAGGGAGGAAAGATTTCCAGGATGATGCCGTGCGAAGACTTCGCGCATCGTAGCACGAATTTCCCGGCGTGTCTTTGCGGCGGAGAACAGATGTCGGCTCGGCGCGCGGCGGCGCGGGAGCCGGCGCAACGCGGCCACCGGCACCCGCGGGCGGGCCACGGGGCAGCAATATTGATTGAAAATTCCGGAGAGGCTGCTAGAATTCCGCCAAAATTCCGGCCCGCCACTGCCTGTACCCTAAGCCGGTCGAGCCAGGTTTGGGATTCGCCCGTGTCGCCCTGACGGCCGCCGTCTCCGCGGCGCCATTCCCCTGTCAGCGTCGCCCGCCTGCATATTGGCACCGATCACGCCGGCGCGCTGCAGGGGCCGCCGCGGAACGCCCTTCCGGTGCCATGCGCCTGCCCGCGGGGGAAAGGAGCGCTGGCCGGTCGCGACACGCCCCGGGACCCGTGTACCTGCCACGCGAAACGAGACCGTTCATGGACGCCCGCAGCGCCAGCATCAGCTTCACGCGCAAGAGCCGCCAGGACCTGGAGCGCCTGCTGGAGGACGCCCTGCGCCGCAAGATCTTTCCCGGCATCGAGCTGCTGGTGGCGGTGGGGGACGAGCTGCTGCTGCACGAGGCATGGGGCCAGCTCGAGGTGGGGCCCGAGGACAAGCCGCTGCAGACCGGCACGCTGTTCGACATCGCCTCCATCACCAAGCCCATCGCCACGGCCACCTGCGTGCTGGTGCTGCTGGAGCAGGGCGCGCTGGGCATGGAAGACAAGGTGGCGCGCTTCTTCCCGGAATTCGACACGCCGGAAAAGGGCGGGATCAGCGTGCGGCACCTGCTGACACACACCAGCGGCCTGCCGGACTGGGTGGACCTCTACAGCGAGACCCAGGGCCCGGCCGAGGCCCTGCAACGGCTGCTCAACACGCCGCTGGGCGTGCCCACGGGCAGCGCCATGATCTACAGCGATGTGGGATTCCTGATCCTGGGCGAACTGGTGCGGCGCCTGAGCGGCACGACGCTGGCGGAATTCTTCCACCGCCACGTGGGCCATCCCCTGGGCCTGCGCGAAACCAGCTTTCACCCGCTGGAGCAGGGACTGGCGCTCACCGTCGCCCCGACGCAATATTGCCCCTACCGCGAGCAACTGCTGCGCGGCGTGGTGCATGACGAGAACAGCCACGTGTTCGGAGGCGAGGGGGGCAATGCGGGGCTGTTTTCCACCGCGCGCGACCTGTGGCGCTTTGCGCGCATGATCCTGGGCGGCGGCGCGCTGGACGGCGTGCGCATTCTCTCCTCGCGCACGGTGCAGCGCATGATTGCCAACCACAATCCTCCGCGGCTGCCGCCGCGCGGGCTGGGCTGGGACATGAAGGGCGAGGGCTTCGGCTACATGAGCTGCGGCGAGCTGATGCGCGCGGGGGCCGTCGGCCACACGGGCTTCACCGGCACGTCGCTGTGGATCGAGCCGCAGGAGGGTCTGACCGTGGTGGTGCTCACCAATCGCGTCAACATCGCCCGCGAGCGCAACCAGGCGGACATGATGCGCTTTCGCCCGCGCCTGCACAATCTGCTGGTGTCCACGTTCTGCGACCGCTAGCCGCGGCGCGCACGATCCGCTTCCGTCCGTGCCGGCGCACCGTCCCGCTGAGCTACGACCGCCGGGCGTCCGCGGCGGGGGTTGCGTCAGGGCACGGAGAAGGTCTGCTGCGACATGATGTGGACGCGCCCGCTGACGTCGCCCGTACCCACCTTCTTGGCTCCGCCTGGGGCCCCCACGATCAGGGTGTCGTGGATGCCGTCGCCGTCGGTATCGATGGGCAGCAGGCGCCAGCCAAAGGCCGATTGCTCCAGCACGCCCGACGTGCGGTTGACGTCGATGGCGGCGAACGAGCGTGCCGCCGTGACAGACGACGGCGTGGTGGCGCTGCCCTTGACGATGACGATGCCGCCATAGGCCGGGGCGACGAAGTTGGTCACCGGGCTGGAGCGTCGTCCGATGAGCAGATCCGTGATGGTGTCGCTGTTGAGATCCGCCGAGGCGATGCCCGTGCCCAGCTCCACGCCCGCCGCAGAGCCATAGATGGGGTTGCGCGGCGCAAATGAGCCGTACAGGTCGATGTACACGGCCCCGTGGTTGTCCGTGAGGAAGCCGGTGGCCTCATCGTGCGGAGCGCCGATGGCTACGCACTGGGTATTGAAGCTCCCCGCACACAGATCGCTGAAAATGGACAGCGCCGCGCCGATGCTCCAGCCGAACTTGGAATCGGCCGTGCTGCCCCGGCCGCGCGAATCAAACTGAAAGCCCGAAGTGCTGGTGCTGTAGTAATACACCGTGCCCGGATTGGCCGTGGTCGGATCGGCGGGCGTGATGCGGTTGGCGGAACCTTCGAGCGTCTCCACCCCTGGCGCACCCACGATCACCTCATCGGTGGGCGTGGCGGCATCGAATTGTGCGGCCTCCAGGGCGTGGCCGTAGCGCTCGCCCGGCTTGTAGGCGGTCGTATTCTGCACGCTGGTCGCCGATGCGCTGGATTGCGTCTCGGCGTCCAGGTTGGCGGCAAAGGCGCTATTCAGGATCATATACACCTTGCCGGCATCGGCGTTGCCGCCCACCGTGAAGCCGGGGGCGCCAATCGCCAGGTCGGGATTGCCCAAATCGTCAAAGTTGCCCACCGCCAGGGACCAGCCCAGGTCGTCGTCGGCATTGGAGCCGGTGACGATGACGTCCGCCGCGGCGGCCCCGGCGGCAAAGTCCGGAGTGGTGGCCGGCGTGGCGACATACAACACGTACGTCCGCCCGGCATCGGTATTCCCCCCATTGTCGTATTTGGGCGCGCCCACGGCGATGTCGTCGAATCCGTCCCCGTTGAAATCGGCTGCCACGATGGCGTGGCCAAAGCGGTCGCCCGCATTTTCCCCGGCGATCTTGTCGTCATAGACGCAGGTCGGCCCCACCGGCGAAGCGCCGATCAGCGTCGTGACCTGCGCTTTGCCCGTGGAGGCCGGGTCCAGCGTCACGCAGGTTTCGATGGTGCCCGTGTTGGAGTGGATGCTCACTCTATCGT
>JACQHH010000021.1 GCA_016199125.1 Candidatus Lambdaproteobacteria bacterium | reverse complement strand
GACGCTGGCAGGCGCTGCGCCACGCACGAGGCGAGCACAGTGCCAGTGCGCGGCGATTGTTGACAATGGATTTGGAGGCTGATGGGCATTCTGAAAAAGGGATTCACGCTCGTCGTCATCCCTCAGAAAACCTCCCGCATCATCCAAGTCAACGTGCCCCAGGTGGCATTCATCCTGGGGGCGGCGCTCCTCGCGCTGTTTGTCGCGGTGGGCGGCTATGGGGTGGTGCGTGTCGCCCAGCTCAAGGCCAAGACCCGGGCCTTCAACGAGCTGCAGAGCGAATACCTCAACCAGAAGGTGGCCATCCGCAAGATCGCCAACCAAGTCACCGAATTCCGCACGCAATTCAACCGCCTGCGCGAGCTGGACTTCAAGCTGCGCATCATCACGGATCTGGAGGTGGAGCAGCCCTCGCCGTCGGTGTACGGCATGGGCGGGGCCGTGGACAATCCCGATGAGGCGCTCGCGGACTCCCGCCAGCTCAACGACATGGAACTGCTGGCCATCCTGGACAAGGATCTGTCCAACCTGGAAGAGATGGCCGCCTACCAGGAAGAAAGCTTCAACAATCTCAAGGCCTTTCTGATGGATCAGAAAGACCTCATCTCCCATTCGCCCTACCGCATGCCCATTCGCGGCTTTGTCTCCTCGGTGTATGGGCCGCGCTACGATCCTTTTACCGGGCTGCAACGCCTGCATGAGGGCATCGACATCGTGGCGCGCACGGGAACGGTGGTGCATGCGCCCGCCGACGGCATCGTCACCTTTTCCGGGCTCGACCCCACCTTCGGCAACATGCTGGTCGTGGACCACGGTTACGGCATCATCACGCGCTACGGCCACAACGACGCCATCCTGGTGCGCGAAGGTCAACGCGTCAACCGCGGCATGCCCATCTCCACGGTGGGATCCACCGGACGCAGCACGGGCCCGCACCTGCACTACGAAATCCGCATCAACGACGTCGCCATCAATCCCGACAACTACATGATCCGCTAGGCGGCTCGCCGCAAGGCCGTGTGCCAGCTCCCGGCGGACCGCACGCTACCCCTTGAACGCCGGCAGCACCTGCTCGATATAGGCTTCGAAGGCGTCCCAGTCCACCGGCGGACGGATGGCGATGTTCACGCCCTGCACGCCGGCCTGCTCGTATTGGGCGATGCGGTCGATCACCTGCTGCGGCGTGCCAAACACGTTGCCCTCCTCGCCCATGGCGCTGTGACCCAACTGCCGCATGCGCGCCGTGTTGCGCTCGGCGCTCCTGGCGTCGGCCCCCATGAAGAAGCCCAGGTTGGCGCTGCGCACGATGGCGGCCGGATCGCGTCCCAGGCGCTCGGCCTCCTCGTCCACCCGCTGATTGCGCGCGCGCACCTGCTCGGGCGAGAGGTAGGGCACATTGAAGCCGTCGCCGTAGCGCGCCGCCATGCGCGGCGTGCGCCGCCCGCCCTGGCCGCCCACCCAGATGCGCGGCGGCCGCTGCACGGGCTTGGGTGCGCACACGGCCCCTTCGAGCCGATAGTACTTGCCCTGGAAGGTCACGGAAGGCTCGTGAAACAACCCGCGCACGATCTGCAGCGCCTCCTCGAGCTGGTCCATGCGCTCGGGCAGCGGGGGAAAGGCATAGCCGAACTCCTCGAACTCCTCCTTGAACCAGCCTGCGCCGATGCCCAGCTCCAACCGCCCATTGCTGATGTGGTCGATGGTTGCCGCGGCCTTGGCCAGCAGGCCCGGGGAGCGGAACAATGCGCAGAACACCAGGCAGCCCACGCGCACGTGCCGGGTCATGGCCGCCAACGCCGCCATGGCCGCGATGCCCTCGAAGCAGGGATTCTCGCGCGACTTGAGGGGATTGGCGTAGAAATGATCCCACACGGAGACCCAGTGCAGGCCACCCTCGTCGGCGCGCAGCCACAACCGCTTCAGGTCGTCCATGGAAATGTCCTGCGGCCCGATGTGCAGGCCCAGCTTCAACGTCATGGGGCTCTCCGGAAATTCGTCAAAAAATACGCGGCCTCCACCCGGCGCCGCCGCCGGCCGCGTCCGGGTCTGCGGCGCGGCCCTAGCGGAAATGCGGCATCACCTCGGCGATGAAAGCCTCGAAGGCGTCCCAGTCCACCGGCGGGCGGATGGCGATGTTCACGCCCTGCGCCCCCGCGGCGGCATATTGCTGCAAACGCTCGACGGCCTGGGCCGGCGTGCCCGTGAGCATGCCGCCGGCGCGCTGCACTCCGAAGTCGCCCATGCGCTGGCGGTGATACGCCGCGCCCTTCTCGTCGGCGCCCATGTAGAAGCCCAGGTTCACCGAGCGCATGATGCCGGCCGGGTCGCGTCCCAGCTTTTCACAGGCGGCGTCCAGCTTGCGCGTGCGGTCGGCGTGATCCTCCGGCGAGACGTAGGGGGTGTTGAAGCCATCCGCGTAGCGGGCGGCGAGCCGCGGGGTGCGGTGCTCGCCCCGGCCGCCGATCCAGATGCGCGGGCGGGCCTGCACCGGCTTGGGCGCGCACACGGCGCCGTCCAGCTTGTAGAACTCGCCGTGGTGCGTGACCGAGGGCTGCTCGAACAGCGCGCGGATCACCTGCACGGCCTCCTCCATCTGGTCCAGGCGCCGGCCGATGGGCGGGAAGGTGTAGCCGAATTCCTCGAACTCCTCCTTGAACCAGCCCGCACCCAGACCCAGCTCCAGGCGTCCCTGGCTGATGTGGTCGATGGTCACCGCCGCTTTGGCCAGCATCCCCGGCGAGCGGAACAGCGTACAGAACACCAGACAGCCCACGCGCACCTGGCGCGTCAACGCCGCCAGGGCGGCCATCGACGCCACGCCTTCGAAGCACGGATCCTCCCGCTCGCGCAGGGGATTGGCATAGAAGTGATCCCACACCGACACCCAGTAGAAGCCGGCTTCGTCAGCGCGTTGCCACAGGCGCTTGAGCTCCTGCATGGGAATGTCCTGGGGTCCGGTGTGCAGCCCGATCTTCAATGCCATCGCCCTGTCCTCGTCTGGTATCGGTGCATGCCGCGCGTCGCGGAAGGATCATTCCCTCCAGCCCGCCGCGCTGCGCGCCCGGAGCCGGCCGCGGCGCCTCGGCCCGTGGCAATCTACCGCGATTTGTCCGGCTTTTGTTGTTGACTTATTTTCCACCGCACAACTATTTTATAAGATTCACGTGTTGCATGGGCTCCGCGGGCTGTCGCACGCCGCTGGGGCCGCCGTCCCGGCAGCGATCCATTCCCGCGAGGAAACCGATATGAACGGCGCAGAGGCACTGGTCAAGGCCCTGAAGCTCGAAGGCGTTGACGTCATCTTCGGCATCTCTGGTGGCGCGGCGCTTCCCATT
Source organism: Candidatus Lambdaproteobacteria bacterium (assembly GCA_016199125.1). Taxonomy (GTDB): domain Bacteria; phylum SAR324; class SAR324; order SAR324; family JACQKK01; genus JACQHH01. The sequence goes on along the minus strand of JACQHH010000021.1, from coordinate 7,345 downwards.
TACCATGCGCTGGGCGATCCGGAAAACGGGATTACGCACATGCTGGTACGCCACGAGCAGGCCGCCGCACACATGGCCGAAGGCTTTGCCAAGGCCACGGGACGGGTGGGCGTGTGCTTGGCCACGTCGGGTCCCGGGGCCACCAACCTGGTCACGGGCATCGCCGATGCGATCCTGGATTCGGTGCCCATGGTGGCCATCACGGGCCAGGTGCCCACGACGGCCATCGGCTCGGACGCCTTCCAGGAATCCGACATCGTGGGCGTGACCATGCCCATCGTCAAGCACAGCTTTCAGGCGCGCAACGCCAACGATATACCGCGGCTGGTGCGCGAAGCGTTTTACATCGCCAGCACGGGCCGCCCGGGGCCAGTGCTGATCGACGTGCCGCGCGACGTGGCCCAGGCGCCCGTGGACAAGTTCGTCTCGCCCAAGGAGGTGAAGATCCGCGGCTACAATCCCAACACCAAGCCCGACCTGTCCGAGCTGGAGCAGGCGGTGGAGCTGATCCGCCATGCGGAGAAGCCGGTGCTGTACGTGGGCGGGGGCGTGGTCTCCACCGAGGCGCACAAGGAATTGCTGGCCTTGGCCGAGAAGACGGACATCCCCGTGACCACCACCTTGATGGGCCGCGGGGCCATCGACGACGGTCATCCGCTGTCCATGAACATGCCCGGCATGCACGGCACGGCCTATGCCAACTGGGCCATCCGCGACGCCGACCTGCTGATCGCCGTGGGCGTGCGTTTCGACGACCGGGTGACCGGCAACCTGAAGAAATTCGCGCGCAACGCCAAGGTGATCCACGTGGAGATCGACCCGGCCGAGGTGCACAAGAACCGCGTCGCGGAGGTGTCCATCATCGCCGACGCCAAGGACGCCCTGCGCGAGCTGGCCGAGCTTTGCCCCGAGAAGAAGCACGACGGCTGGCGCCGGCAGATCGCCCAGTGGCGCGAGGAGCAGCCCCTGTTCTACGACAAGAACGGCGAGCTCAAGCCGCAGCAGGTGATCGAGGAGCTGAGCGAGCTGACCGATGGCCAGGCGCTGATGGCCACGGACGTGGGACAGCACCAGATGTGGGCCGCGCAGTTCTATCATTTTCGCCGGCCGCGGCAACTGCTCACCTCCGGCGGTCTGGGCACCATGGGCTTCGGCCTGCCTGCGGCGCTGGGGGCCAAGGTCGCCTTCCCGCAGCAGGAGGTGTGGCTCATCACCGGTGACGGCAGCTTCCAGATGAACCTGCAGGAGCTGGCCACCTCCCGCGTGTACAACCTGCCCATCAAGATCGCCCTGATGAACAATCACTCCCTGGGCATGGTGCGCCAGTGGCAGACGCTGTTCTATGACCAGCGCTACAGCGGCATCGAGCTGCCGGACGTGCCGGATTACGTGAAGCTGGCAGACGCCTATGGCTGTCTGGGCCTGCGGGTGACCAAGCCCGAGGATGTACGCCCCGCGCTGGAACAGGCGCGCGCCACCAACGACCGCACGGTGCTCATCGAGTTCATCCACGACGCGGACGAGCATGTGTACCCGATGATTCCCTCGGGTCAGTCGGTGGAGGACATGCGTCTGCAACCCCGCAAGCGAGCCTAGGGCCGCCGACGCGGTGCGCCCCGCCGCGCATCGCCCGGCGCCGCCCTGGCCGGCGCAGGGCGTGGGCCGCAGGTTGTTCGCGACGCCTCCGTCCTGGGGCTTCCCATCGCGTCGGGTGGGGCGGGTCCCGGCGAGAGCCCGCAATGCTTCGGCGCGCGGCCTGTGCGGCGCCGCCAACATTCCGCACGAAAGAAAGGTCGGTCGTGTCACTTCCGAATCAGCACACCATCTCGGTGATGGTGGAAAACCGCCCGGGGGTTCTGGCCCGGGTTTCCGGGCTGTTCGCCCGCCGGGGCTTCAACATCAACAGCCTGGCTGTGAGCGCCACCGAAGATCCCGAAATCTCCCGCATGACCGTGGTCACCACGGGTGACACGCGGGAACTGGAGCAGATCATCAAGCAGCTCAACAAGCTGATCGATGTCATCACCATCTACGACCACACCGATGAAAACCTGATCGAGCGGGAGATCGCCTTGATCAAGGTGCACGCCACGGTGGAAAACCGCAGCGAGATCATGCAACTCACCACGGTGTTCCGCGCGGAGATCGTGAACATCACGCCGTCGGACGAGACCATGATCATCGAGATCACCGGCGACCAGAACCGCGTGGATGCGTTCCTGGAAACCCTGGCCAAGTTCGACGTGCTGGAACTGGTGCGTACGGGCAAGATCGCCCTGGTGCGCGGCGCACGCGCCACCTGATCCCGCCCCATGCGCGCGGCAGCGGGCGGGAAATCCCACGAGCGGCCATGAGCAGACCCAGCACGGCCTTCGAGACGGCACGGCATGTCGTCAGCGCCGCCAACGCGCCCGGCACCTACCGGGTTGCGGGCGAAACGGAGCTGTTGCGCCTCTCGCTGGAAGAGCAGACGGTGCCGCCGCATCTGTTGGACGAGTCCCTGGAACGGGCCATAGCCTCCTGGGTCATTGCCCGCGGCGGGCGCCGCCTGAACCTGAACGAACGGCAGCGGTCACTGGCGCCCGCCGACCTGGACCGCGACCCCGTGGTGCCGGTGCGCCGGCTGATCAGCATCGCCCCCTCCAACGCCGAAATCGTGGGCGCCCTGGGTGCGGCGCCGCTACTGGTGGGCGTGGAATCCAGCTCGGACTATCCGCCCGAGGTGCTCGGCCTGCCGCGGCTGGGGCCGGACCTGGCTGTGGACATGGCGGCGCTGGCGGCGTTGCAGCCGGACCTGGTGCTGGCCAGCCTGTCCGTGCCGGGCATGGAACGCAACATCGCCGGGCTGGATCGCCTAGGCCTGCCCCTGCTGGTGCTGGCGCCTCAGACCCTGGACGACATCTGTGGCGACGTCCTGCGGGTGGGGCGGGCGCTGCGGATGGAGGCCCAGGCCAGGCAGGTGGCGGACGCCATGCGCGCTACCCTGGCGCGGCTGGACGCCCAGCGCCGTGGACAGCCGCCCGTACCCGTGTACCTGGAGTGGTGGCCCAAGCCCATGTTCACCCCCGGCGACCGCTGCTGGAGCAACGAGATGATTGCCCTGGCCGGCGGCGTGAACGTGTTCCGCGACCGGGTGGGGCAGAGCGTGGAGGTGCAGCCGGCCGACGTGGCCGCCGCCGACCCGCAGGTGATCTTTCTGTCCTGGTGCGGCGTGCCCACGGACAAGCTCAACCCGCGGCGCGTGGCGACCCGCGATGGACTGCAGAACGTTGCGGCCGTGCGCGCCGGGCGCGTGGTGCCCATCGACGAGAGCCTGCTGGGGCGGCCGGGCCCGCGGGTGATCGAGGGCATCGCCCGCATGGCCGAGGTCATCCGCCAGGCGCGCGGCTAGGCGGCGGGACGCCGGGAGTCGCAAGCCGGGGACCGAGCGGACGCCGCCGCGCACGGGTGCGGAAGGTCAGTAGCGCGGCAGGCTGGGGTCGACCTGGCGGGCCCACCCATCGATGCCGCCGCGCATGGAACATACGTTGGTGAAGCCCTGCTGCCGGAAATACTGGGCGGCGCTGATGCTGCGGATGCCGTGGTGGCAGTAGCACACGATGGGGGTATCGGGCGCCCAGCCGGCCATCTCGTCCACCACCTCCTGGGTCAACAGGCGCGCGCCATCGAGATGCACGATCCGCCACTCCTGCTCGGTGCGCACGTCGAGCAGCAGCGGCGGGTGCTGCGAGTTGAGCATGGCCTGAACGTCTTGCACGGTGCATTCCAGATTCATGAGCGCCTTTCACCCGCATAGGTTGACGCACGCCCGCGCTGCGACGGCCCGTGACACGCGGGACGTGCACCTGCGCTGCTCAGCAGCCAGGATGAAGTCGCCGCGGAGCCTTGTCAACGTGGCCCGCGGGGACCGGGGCGCGCTCAGCAAGGCGGCGGAAGGAGGGCGCCGCCCATGACGCCCCCGCCAAGCGCCGGGCCGGCGGTGCTGCGCCCGCCCCTGGATGCGGCCGCGCGCAGCCGCCTGCGCCAAGCGCTGGCCAGCGGCGAGGTGATGGCCTATCCCACGGAGACCTTCTACGCTCTGGGCGGCAACGCACTGCACCCGACCCTGGCGGCGCGGGTGCTTGCGCTCAAGCGACGGTCCGGGGACAAGGCCCTGTTGCTGCTGGTCACGCCCGCACAGGTGCCTCGGCTGGCCACGGACATTGCGCCGGCGGCCCGCGCACTGATGGCGGCCTGCTGGCCGGGCCCGCTGACCCTGGTGCTGCGCGCCGCGGATGACGCGCCGCCGCATCTGCGCGACGCGCGGGGCACGGTGGCCCTGCGCTGCTCGCCCCATCCCCTGCTGGGGGAGTTGCTGTCCCTGGGCGGCGTGCCGCTGATCGGCACCAGCGCCAACGTGTCGGGCGATGCCCCGGCTGCGAGCGCCGCGGCGGTGCAGCAGGCGTTTCCCGCGGGCATTGATCTGCTGCTCGATGGCGGGCCCACGGCGGGTGGGGCGCCATCGACCCTGCTGGACACCACGGTGCGACCCTTCGCCGTGCTGCGGCGGGGCGCGCTGGCCGTGGCGTCCCTGCGCCGGGTGCTCCTGCCCGACTTCGCCGCCGATGCCCCTGAGGACGAAGAGCCGACAGGGGCGGAAGGCAGGGCAACATCGTCCCGTCAGGACGGCGCACCGGACGCTCGTGGTGGCGCCTCCGGCCATGGCCCCGTGCAGACCGGCCACGGGCGGCGGCGCGGCGCCCCCCGCAAGCGCTGAGCCGCGCAGTGTTGAGGAACCGCGCGTCCCGTTTCCCCGCAGCGCGTGGCTGCGGATTGCCACGGCCGATCTCCGAGCCCTGAACTCCACTTCCCGCCCGCGCCGAAACGACCATGGCCGTCTGCATCACAAAAACGCTGCGCTCCCTGGCGCACACCGAAGCCCTGGGCCGGGCGCTGGGCGAGGCCCTGGGCCGGGCGGCCGCCGGGGAGGCCGTGATCCTGCTCAGCGGCGAGCTGGGCAGCGGCAAGACCACGCTGGCCAAGGCCATCTGCGCGGGGCTGGGCATCGACCCACGCATCGTGATCTCGCCCACCTACACCCTGGTCAACATTTACCCCGGGCCGCGTCCGGTCTATCATGTGGATTTGTTCCGCATCGAAGACAGCGCCGCGCTGCTGGAGATGGACCGCAACGACTGGATCAACGCGGCGGGGCCCACCCTGATCGAATGGCCCGGCGTCGCGCGGCCTCTGCTGGAGGACGAGCCGCTGCTGGAGATCGAGCTTTCCGCACCCGATGGCGGTGAGACGCGGGAGGTGGTGCTGCGCAGCGCCGTGCCCGCGCACGCGGCGATCCTGCGCGCGTTGCCCGCCTGAGCGCCCTGCTCCGGGTGCGTCGTACGGAACGCCGCGCGGGCCGCTCCGGCGGTCGCACGGTTCCCCGACCATTCTCCAGGCTCCAAGAGGCATGAAGGACATCTACGAACTGCTGGCGTCGCTGCAGATCAACTACCGCCGCCACGACCACCCGCCCGTGTTCACGGTGGAGGAGGCCGACCGGCACAAGGGTGCCATCGCCGGCGGGCAGTCCAAGAATCTGTTCCTGCGCAACAAGAAAGGCCAGCGCCACTACCTGCTGGTGGCCGAGGCGCATCGCCCCGTATCCCTGAAATCGTTGCAGACGCTGCTGGGCGAATCCACGCTCAGCTTTGCGTCGCCGGAGCGGCTGATGAAATACCTGGGCCTCACGCCCGGCTCGGTGTCGCCCTTCGGCATCGTCAACGATGAGCGGCGCGAGGTGGTGGTGCTGCTGGATCGCGCGCTGATGGCTCACACCCAGCTCAACTTCCACCCCAACGTGAACACGGCCACGCTCACGGTCTCGCGGGAGGATTTCCAGAGGTTCCTGGAGCACTGCGGCAACGAGGTGCGCACGCTGGCGCTGCCCACGGAGGGCGCGACGTGACCCGCGCCCTGGCCATCGACACCACTTCGGATTACATGTCCCTGGCGCTGCACGTGGACGACGCCAGCGTGGGCAGCCGTTACGAGCTGAGCGGGGCGCGCATGAATGCGGCGCTGCTGCCTGCTATCGGCGACATGCTGGACGCCGCAGGGCTGACTCCGCGCGCGCTGGACGTGATCGTGGTGGCGCGGGGGCCTGGCTCGTTCACCGGCACCCGCCTGGGCTTGGCCGTGGCCCTGACCTTTGCCCAGGTACTGGGCACGCCCGTGGTGGGCGTGGACACGTTGCAGGTGCTGGCCGCGCAGACCGAGCCGTCCCTGGCCGGGACGTTCCACGCCCTGCTGCACTGCACCCGCAGCGAAGTCTACCATGCGCCCTTCCGCTGGACGGCGGCCGGCCTGCCCGAGGCCCAGGCCCCCACGGCGCTGGATCCCATCGCGCGGATGCCACAACTCATCGGCGCGGCGCCCGTGGTGCTGCGCCGCCACGATGGTCTGCGCCCCCTGCGCCCCGAGGCCCAGGCCGCCCTGGACAGCCTGCGGCGCGCCCCATTGCGCCATGCGCAGCCTGACGCCCTGCGCCTGCTGGCGGTCGGGCTGCCGCGCTACCTGTCCCGGCCTGCGGGCCCCTTTCCGGCGGTGCAGCCGCTGTACCTGAAGTCCGAGGCCTTCCGGCGCTGGGAGGAGCGGCCATGAGCCAACCGGCGCGGCCTTCGGCCCTGGGCGTCGGCAGGGCGCCCACTCCAGCGGCGCCCAGCGGAGGGCCGCGGGCCAGCCACGTGCGGAGCACATCGGCACCCGTGGGGCTGGCCTTCGACACCACCTTCGACGACACGTCCGTGGCCGTGCTGCGCGGGCGCCGGGAGATCCTGGCCAACGTCACGCTGTCGCAGTACGCCGATCATGCGGAGTTCGGGGGCGTGGTGCCCGAGCGCGCTTCGCGCAGACACCTGGAGGTGATTCATCCCCTCACGGCCGAGGCATTGCGCCAGGCGGGCGTGGGCTTCGGCGACGTGGACTACGTGGCGGTCTCCAACCGCCCAGGCTTGCTGGGCGCCATCCTGGTGGGCGTGAGCGTGGCCAAGACCCTGGCCTTCCTGCTGGGACGGCCGCTGATCGGCGTCAACCACATCGAGGCCCATCCCTACGCCAATGTGTTGGCCCACGGGGACATGCCGTTTCCCATCGTGCACCTGGTGGCCGCCGGCGGACATACACTGCTCATCGCCCAGCACGAGCATTTCCGCTGGGAGGTGATCGGCCGCAGCGTGGACGACGCGGCGGGGGAATGCGTGGATAAGGTGGCCAAGCTGTTCGGGCATCCCATGCCGGGCGGACCGGTGGTGGATCGTCTGGCCGCCGAGCACGCGCCGGGGCCCTACGATTTCCCGCGGCCCATGCT
>JACQHH010000151.1 GCA_016199125.1 Candidatus Lambdaproteobacteria bacterium | reverse complement strand
TACGTCTTCGCCGACTTCGGCAGCGGAACGTTCTGGAGCATTCCGGCCGACACGAACGTGTTCGTGAGCCCGCAGCCGCTGCTGCGCTCGGATGTGCTGGTGTCCTCCTTCGGCGAGGACGAGGCCGGCGAATTGTACGTGACCGATCTGCGTGGAGCGATTTACCGGCTGGTGCCGCGGCCCTGATCACGGTCGCTCCGGCCAGCCCGGCCCAGGCGTCACTTTCACAGGAATTTGCCGCATGCAGGCGTATTTGCAGTTTGCCACCGAATTGGCACGGGAAAGCGGGGCGCTGATCATGGAATACTTCGGGCGCCACGGACAGGTGGAGGCCAAGGCCGACGCCACACCCGTCACCGTGGCCGACCGCGGGGCCGAGGCGCTGATGCGCCGGCGAATCGCGGCGCGCTTTCCGCAGCACCAGGTGCTGGGCGAGGAGGAAGGGCTCAGCGGACCGCAGGGCGCCCGCCACCGTTGGGTCCTGGATCCGATCGACGGCACGAAGTCGTTCATCCACGGCGTACCGCTCTTCGGCACCCTCATCGCCCTGCTGGAGGAGGACACGCCGGTGCTGGGCGCCATTCACCTGCCGGCCCTGGGCGATCTGCTGCTGGGCGCGCGGGGCGAGCCCACCACGCTCAACGGGGAGCCGGTGCGCATCAGCGACACGCCCACGCTGGAGCAGGCCACCGTGCTCTATACGTCGTCCAGCGAGCTGTTTCGTCAGGGCTATGGCCGCACCCTGCAAGTGCTCGGCGAGCGCGTGCGCCTGGTGCGCAATTGGGGCGATTGCTACGGGCATTTCCTGGTCGCCACCGGACGCGCCGACATCATGTTCGATCCGGTGATGAACCTGTGGGACATCGCCGCGCTCAAGCCCTGCGTGGAGGGCGCCGGCGGCCGGCTCACCGATCGCGCCGGGCAGGGAGAACGCCTGGGCGACAGCGCCCTCTCCAGCAACGGGCATCTGCACGAGGCCTTTCTGCGCCTGCTGGCGGAAACAGCCTAGGTGCGCACGTTGCACACACGAATCCGCTCGGGCGGCGCCGCACACCACGCCCCGGCAGGTGGCGAGAAAAAGGCCGCGGCGTGGAATGGAAAAGCGCGAACGTCGCCGCGGCTCAGAGGCGGCGCGGCTTGCAACGATCGGGGGAGGTGCGCGGCGAGAAGGTCGCCGCTGGGAACTTCAGGACGCGGCCGGACTGGTCTGCTGCATGCCGGCGTAGCCGCTCATGATCTGCGCATCCATGAAGACGATCTCGGCCAGTGGCACGGACTTGAGGAATTCCACCAGGCGATTGTTCATTTCCTGCATCGGATTGACGATGTTGCACTGCTCCTTGATGCCGCAGCCGCATTTGTCTTCGCGGACACAATCCACCAGGGCCAGGCGCCCTTCGATCATCTCGATGAGCTGGCCCAGGTTCATGCCGCGAATGTCACCCTGCAGCCGATAGCCGCCGTGGGCGCCCTGCTCGGATTTGACCAGGCCCTGGGCATTGAGGATGCGCATCACATGGGCCACCGGATCGAACGGCGTGCCGTAGCGCTCGCAAATTTCCCTCACGGTCGTCAGATCTTCCCTGGGCTTGCTGTGCATATGGCGCAATCCGATCAGCGCGTATTCAACCTTCCTGTTGACTTTCAGCATTGAGCCACCTTTGGGCTAGAGAGGTGCGTGAACCGCACGTCGGTCGGAATGTCCTGAAGTCGTCTGTCCGGAATCGCAGCGCGTCATCCTTCTCACGGTAACAAAGGGGAAACGCGAACTCAACAGACGGGCATGACCGGGTCTGTGCAAACATGTCATGATGGTGCGCATTGGCTCATCCATCGTACTGCATGCACTATATTGCAATTAAGTATGCAATATCAAACAAATATGGGTTCTCGGGTGCGAGTCTCGCACGCGCCGGAAAATACGCCGCACGGCGACGGCCATGCACGGCAATCTGCGGGCGAGAGGGCCTGGGCGTCCCGCGTGCGCAGGGCGTTGGCTGTGGCGGCCTTTGCGTCGCTGCTGGGCGCATTTGGCGCCTCGGCGCGCGCCGTCGAGCTGTGCAGCGCCCAGGCCGCCGACATCATGCGCCAGGTCGGCATCGGCGAGGAACAGATTCGCCAGGCCTGTGAGCTGGCCCAACGCAATTCGGCGCCGCTGGCCCTGGACGTGCGGCGCGCGGAAGACCAGTCCGGCTACTGCCGGGTCACGCTGGAGCTGCGCAACAACTCTGTGCTCTATCTCAATCAGTTGACCTTGACCACGGTGGATGGCCGCTTCGAGATCTTCCGCTTCTCCGACATCCTGCCCGGCGACAAGGGCTATGCCTCGGCCAACAGTCGCATCCTGCTCGACTGCGACGAACTGGAGCAGGTGAAGATGGAGTTCCATTGGCCCATCAGCCTGCGCATCGGCGACCGCTCCCTGGTGGGACAGCAGTTGACCCGCTACCGCCCGCTGCTGTTGAGCGACGCCCTGCGCTGGAAGGATTAGCGGCCGGGAGGCGTCGCGGGACCCAAACGGCGGGACCATGCGCAAGACGCCGCGGCTCGCGCGCAGGCCTGCGCGCATTGCCCGCCGGGCCGATTCGCGTTCTAATGGCAGGATTGACCCGTCGCCGGTGGTAACGCGGGCATTGCAGGGGAGCCGCAATTCATGAGCACTGTCCGCCGCGTGCAGCGTCTGCCGCGACGCTGGAGGCTCGCCGCCGGGCATACACGCCGGATCGCGGCGGGCCTGATCCCGCTGGGGCTCTTGGCGCTGCTGGCGCTGAGCGCGGGCGGCTGCGAGGCGCCGGGCAATCCGCTGCTCGATACGCGGCCCGAGCGCTACCGGGTGACCGATCCGGGGGGGCCCCACGCTTCCGCCACGGGCGAGGGCTGCGGCTTCACGGACAAGGAGGCCTTGGAAGCGGCGCGCAAGGTGGCCCACTACAATCTCCGCAGCATGACCGGCAACGCGGATTACAAGGTGGAATTCCGCGTGCTGCGCCAGACCGTGGCCGAACGCGACCGCACCTGCGTGGAAGTGGAAGCCCTGGCCGTGAGGTGAGACCGCCGCGCGACGCGCCGAGCGCCACCCCCAACCGATGCACCTCCCCTGAAGGAATCCTCCGTTGGCCCTGCCCATCATGCGCCTGTTTCGCCGGCGGCGCCGCAGCGCCGGCGTGTACCTGTATGCGGGCCGCTGGATCCGCCTGCGCAAGTGGCTGGTGGAGAGCGTGCCGCTGATGGTCTTCGGGCTGCAGTTCGCGGTCACCATGGCCATCGTGCTGCATCTGGCCATGGCGCTCGTGGCGCCCGCGGGCCACTTTCCCATCTCCGAATCCCGCGTGCCGACACCCTTCGCCTATCTCACCTGGCTGCCGGGCGGCAATGCCATCGGCTTTCCGCAGGACGCCACGCGGCACCGCTTCCTGTTCTTCAAGATCTTCGGCCAGGACGGCGCGGTGGTGGAGGGCAGCCTGCCGGATCACGGGGCCTACCACCTGATCCGCTACGACCGCTGGTCCCGCGTGGGCGAGGTGGTCTCGCGGGACAATCCCACCTTGCACCGCAACATGCTGCTGTTCCTGCTGGAGCGCCTGCCGTCGCCGCCGCTGAAAGTCGAGCTCTACGCTGGCGTCTGGGCCCCGGGCGACGTGGCGTTGCCGGTTCTGCAGGCCAGCAAGCGCGAGCGGGAACGCAGCATCGCCGTGCATCTGCTGGGCACCTACGACGGGCTGCATCGGACCTGGACCCCCGCGCGCGAGCGAAAGGGTATCTGATGTCCCGTCGCGAAGCGCTGCAGCATGCCATCGATCTGTGGATGGGCTTCTGGTTCTTCCGGCCGTCCTACGCGCACCTCGCCATCATGCGCGTGGGGGTGGGGGCGATCGTGCTGTACCTGTTCCTGCTGCAGACGCCCGATCTGGAGGCCCACTATGCGGTCACGGGCTGGGCCGGGGGCGAATCGTTGAGCTTCCTCGATCGCATGGCCTGGGCGTTTTCGCCCCTGCACTGGGTGCAGAGCACGTTGTGGCTGTACTTCGTGCACGGTCTGGCCATTCTCTCGGCCATGGCCTTTCTGCTGGGCCTGTTGCCCATCGTCTTCGGGCCGCTGACCCTGCTCTTCGACCTGTCCTATGCGCATGGCAACCCGGGCGTGGTGCTGAGCATCGACGCGCTGGTGGTGCTGGCGCTGGCGTATCTCAGCCTGACCCCCTGCGGGCGCACGCTTTCGCTGCGCGATCTGCGCCCGCCGCTCCTGCCCGGATTGCTGCACCGGCGGCCAGGGCCCTCGGAATGGAGTCGCTGGAGCGGGCTGGCGATGCGCGCGCTGCAAATCCACCTGTGCATTCTGTATTTCCAGTCCGGGGTGCACCTGCTCGGCGAGGACTGGCTGAGCGGCACCATGCTCGCCGCGCCGCGCGTGCTGGATCTGGAGACCATGCTGGCGCAGGGGCGCACGCTGGTGCCCCCGGACTGGCTGCACCTGCTGGCTTACGTGGTGGCGCTGTTCCATCTCTACTTCGGCGTGCTGATCTGGCTGCCCCCCTTCCGCTATCTGGTGCTGGGGCTGGCCGTGGGACTGCACGTGGTGCTGGGGTTGGGGTGGCAACTGATTCCCTTCAACCTGCTCATGATCGTCTTGAACCTGAGCTTTTTGCATGGCGTGCACGCGGATGCGATCATGCAAGGTATCGCGGAGCTGATGGGCCTGCGCTGGCTGCCGCCGGAGGACTGATTGCCGGATGCGCGGCGGCATCCCCGAGCGCCGCGCTTCGTGACGCCGCCGCCGCGCAGCGAGAGTGCCATGCCGCACCTTTCATTCAATCATTCAATGACCTGGACGACGAGATGACCAAGGACCGAGAATTTTCCGCCCTGCTGTACCTGGGCGCGGCATTTGTGGCCGCGCTGGTGACCGCCAACCTGATCTCCGGCAAGATCGTGGCCGTAGGGGGCGTGTTCGTGCCCGCGGGCATCCTGGCCTATTCCATCACTTTCGCCATGACCGACACGATCTGCGAGGTGTGGGGACGCAAGCGCACCCAGGCGGTGGTCAACGCCGGGTTCATCGTGCTGCTGCTGGCCTGGATCACGGTGGCGCTGGCCATCCGCCTGCCCTCCGCGCCCTTCTGGCAGGGCCAGGCGGCCTACGCCGCGGTGCTGGGCACGGCCAACCGCATCATCCTGGCCAGCCTGATCGCCTATGCGGTAAGCCAGACCCTGGACGTGTGGCTCTATCACCGGCTCAAGCTGGCGACGGCCTCGCGCATGCTGTGGCTGCGCAACAACGTCTCCACGCTGATCGCCCAGAGCGTGGACACGGTGATCTTCGTCAGCATCGCCTTCTACGGCGACCTGCCGCTGCTGCCCATCATGCTGGGCCAACTGACGGTCAAGTACGTGATCGCCCTGCTGGATACGCCCGTGGTCTATGGCCTGGTGTTCCTGGTGCGCCTGAGGCTTGACGATGGCCGTGCCGTGAACGCGGCGTAGCACCGGCTTGTTCGGCCCGGCTCGTCGCGGCGGGCGTCACGGCTCGCGCGTTTCCTGGTACACCCAGCGCAAGTACTCGTCGAAGCCGCCGGTGATGGGCAGCGCCACGATGCAGGGGCAGGTGTAGCTGTGCAACGCGCGCACCCGAGCCACCAGCGCGTCCACCAGCTCCTTGCGGGTCTTGGCGATGACCAGCACCTCGTAGTCCTCCTGCACGCGCTGCTCCCACCAGTAAATGGCCAAGTGCTGCGGCAGGATGTTGGCGCAGGCCGCCAGACGCTCCTCCACCAATGCGCGGCCGATGTGCTCGGCCTCTTCCTGGGAGCTGGTCGTGATGTAGATCAGTTGAGGTTCCATGGGCCGACCCTGTCGAGGGGTTCGTGTGCAGCGTCCCGGTTGCGCTCCAATCTACTCATCCCACCGCAGGGAATCCACCGCGCCGCGGATCGGGTCCGCCGGCCTCGCCCGGGCCCGGGGTGCGACGCGCCGATCCGAGCGGGCGCCGACGGCGGCAGGGCCGCGCGGAATCCGGACGCGGCGTCAGGCCGGCGGCAGGCTGTGCAGCCAACGCTCCAGGAACGCCAGCAGCTCCTCCGGCGGCACGATCCAGCAATCGGCCTCCGTGGGCCGCAGGGCCTCGCGTACGAGCACGCCCAGACCATGGCCGCGCATGGCGCGGAAGGCATCTTCGTCGGTCAGGTCGTCGCCCAGGTAGGCCAGCGCCCCCCCGGGGCCCAGTTCCTCGGCAATGGTGCGCACGGCCAGGCCCTTGTCCCGGCCCGGGATGCGCAGCTCCAACCCGCCGTCGAAGCCGTGCAGCTCCAGGCCCTCGCGCTGGGCCAGTGCGCTCCAGGCGGGGCGCATCTGCTGCTCCAGGCGCTGCCGCGCGTCGGGCGTGGTGCCCCGCCAGTGCAGGGCCAGGCTGGCCGATTTTTCCTCCAGCGCCCCGCGCAGCGCCGCGGGCACCAGGGCCTGGGCCTTGCGCAACGCGTCCCGCTGCTCCGGAGCGGGGCGCATGGAAGCATCGGAGCCGTCGTCGCGCAGGCGTTCCCAGCCGTGCACGCCCCAGATTTCGCAGCCCACCTGCAAGCGCAGCAGGTGCAGCACGTCGCTGACGGGCCGTCCGCTGACGATCACCACGCGGGAGCCGCCGGCCTGGATCAGGCGGCGCAGCAGCTCGCGCACGCCGGGATAGGGCCACGCCGCCATGCGATCGTCGGCAAAGGGGGCCAGCGTGCCGTCGTAGTCCAGCAGCAGCCCGCGCCGGGGCGCCCCGCGCACTTCGGCGAAGAACGTGTCGAGATCGACTCCAGGGCGCAGGATCTTCATGGGGCTCGGGAGGTCTCCATGCGCGGGCCGAGGGTCACCGCGGCAGCACGGCGCCACGCCGCCGCACGACGGGCCGGCGGCGATTAGCCGATGCGCTCGCCCAGGGGCACGTCGCGGTCCGGCTGCAGCAGGGTCACCAGGCCATCGCCATGCAGGACGCCCAGCACCAGCACCTCGGACATGAAGTCGGCAACCTGCCGCGGTGGAAAATTCGTCACGGCAATCACCAGGCGTCCGGGCAGCTCTTCCGCCGTGTATTGCCGGGTGAGCTGGGCGCTGGTCTTGCGCGTGCCCAGGGGCCCAAAGTCGATCCACAGCTTGATGGAGGGCTTGCGGGCCTTGGGGAAGGGCTCGGCGCGCAGCACGCGCCCCACGCGCAGCTCCACCTTGTCGAAGTCGTCGATGGTAATCTCGGTGCTCATGCGCTCCCGCATGCATCCGCCGGCCCGTCGGGGCCGCGGCGGCTCGGTGGCAGGCCGCGCGCTCCAGCGGCGCGCGGGCGCCTGCATCCAAGGCTGGTTGTAGCGTACCGCGCCTGGACCGTAAATGCCGCCGGCCCGCGTGCAGCCGGTGGCGATTGCACCCGGGCGTCCAGGCGGTACACTGAGGCACGCCCCCAACGCGCGGACGATGTCCCGACACCGGCTACATTACGCAGAGCGCGGCGCGCCCGGCCGGACGCAAAGGGTTGCTGGTACGGCGGGACACCGTGACAGGGAGGAACCCGGCCCATGACCCAAGGTGCAGGCAGAGCATGCCGCGGCGGCGGCGTGGCGCGTTGCGCGGCCGGTGACGGCCGGCAGGCGCCGCCCGCGGTGCACGCTCGGCGCCGGAGGCCGGGCTTCCGTGCGAGGCTCTTGACGTCGCTCCTGCTGGCGGCGCTGGCGCTGACGACCGTCGCCTCCGCGCAGGCCTGGGCGCAACGCGAACGCCGCTTCGATGAAGGACTGACCTTGGAGTACGACGCACGCGACCGAGTACTCGGCGAGCGCCTGTGGCCCCTGCTGATCGCGGATCGAAAGCAGATCATGGAACGCCTGGAGCTGTTCCCGCCCGGAACCCTGAAGGTGGTGCTGGCCGCCGATGCCGCGGACTTCGTCCAACGCGTGCCGGGCGTGCCCGCTGGCGCGCTGGGGGTCTACGTGGGTTCATTGCGCACCGTGGTCCTGCGGTCGCCGCGCAGCAGTCCCGGCACGGACTGGGACCTGCGCGGCGTCGCGCGGCACGAGCTCGTGCACGGCATATTGGATCTCGCCATCGAGGAGCCCCTGCCGCGCTGGCTCAACGAGGGCCTGGCGGTGCTGGTGGCCGAGGAGCTGTCCTTCCTGGACGACACGCGCTTCAACGCGGCGCTGGCGATGAACCGTCTGATCCCTTTTGCCGCGCTGGTGGAGACCTTTCCCGGCGAGGATTTCGGCCTTACCCTGGCCTACCAGCAGGCCGCCTCGTTTACACGCTTCCTGCTGGCCCGTGGGGGCATCTACGGCATCCAGTCGCTGGTGCGGGCCATGGCGTCCGGGTACACGTCCTCGCAGGCCCTGGAGATCGTCTACGGCTATGATCTGGCCGAGTTGGAGCGCTTGTGGAAGCGGGAGCTGATCGCGCGGCTTTCCTGGTGGAGCGTGCTGGCCTCCTCGTCGCTGCTGGGCGTGCTGGGGGCGCCGCTGCTGGTGCTGGGAGCGCGCAAGCGCCACCGCGAAGCCCAGCGCCTCTTGCAGCAGATGGCGCTGCTGGAAGGCGACGAGGCCCCGTCCCCCGGCCCCGGGCGGCTGGTGAATTGAGCCGGCGGCGGCGCTCCGCCGCGGGGTTGCCGGGTCAACGCCACTCAGCAGCCCAGGCGCAGGCGGGTGCTCGGCCAAAGTCCGCAAGAAGCGGGTGGCCAGCGGGCCCCTCACCATTCATGCTGAGACTCGATGAGCAACAAGCAGCCACATCCAGCCAACAGCGAGGGCGGCATGGAACAGCAAATCTGCGACGACTACAACCGCATGGAGCGGGCGATCCATTTCCTGGTGCAACACGTGCAGGAACAGCCGTCCCTGGACGAAATCGCGGCCAGCGTGCACCTGAGCAAGTTTCACTTCCAACGCATGTTCACGCGCTGGGCGGGCATCAGCCCCAAGCGCTTCCTGCAATACCTGACCCTCAACGAGGCCAAGGACGTGCTGGTGCGGCACGGGTCGGTGCTTGACGCGGCCTATGAGGCGGGTCTTTCCAGCCCCGGGCGGCTGCACGACCTGTTCGTGACCTACGAGGCCCTCACGCCCGGCGAATACAAGGCAGGGGCGGCGGGCCTGCGCATCGGCCATGGCTTCCAGCCCAGCCCCTTTGGGCGCTGCCTGCTGGCCTTTACGGCGCGCGGCATCTGCGGGCTGTCGTTCGTAGAGGCAGGCGGCGAGGCCGCGGCCCTGGCCGAGCTGCGCGCGACTTGGCCCGGGGCCACGCTGGCGCCGGATGACGGCGGCGCGCGGCGACTGGCGCGGCGCGCGTTCGGCCCGGACCCGCACAGCGCGCCGCTGAAGATCGTGCTGCGCGGCACGGCTTTCCAGATCAAGGTCTGGGAGGCGCTGTTGGCCCTGCCCCCGGGCGAGGTGGTCTCCTATGGCGACCTGGCGCGGCGCATCGGCGCGCACCAGGCGGCGCGGGCCGTGGGCAACGCCCTGCATCACAACCCGGTGGCCTTCCTCATTCCCTGCCACCGCGTGATCCGCAAGGTGGGCCGCATCGGCGGCTACCGATATGGGGAGGAACGCAAGCGCGCCATGCTGGCCTGGGAGGCCGCGCAACGGCTGCGGCGGCAGGATGGCGCCGCCCAGGCGGGTGCCGTCTGAGCACTGCGGCGGCCAAGCGGGTCAAGCGCTTTCCAACCCCACACGCAGGCGCCCCGCAGGCCGGCGCCGATTCGCCCCCGCGCGAGCGGCGCACCCGACAAGGTGGCTCCCAACACGAAAGCCAAACATGGACGAATTTACGGTGCGCAACGAACAGTACGAGGCCTATGTGCGCGAGCACTACGCCTCGGTGCGCTTCATGGACACCATCGGCGCCACCATCACGGCCCTGCGGCCGGGCTTCTGCGAGCTCAGCGCGCCCTTCCGGAAGGACCTGGGCCAGCAGCACGGCTTCTTCCACGGCGGCATCGTGGCGACTCTGGCCGACACGGCCAACGGGCACGCGGGACTCACGCTGGTGGAGCAAGGCCAGGGGCTGATCACCGTGGAGTATAAGATCAACTTCATCTCTCCGGCGGCGGGCGAGCTGCTGATCGCGCGCGGCGAGGTGCTCAAGCCGGGCAGGCGGGTCTACATTTCCCGCTCCGACGTGTTCGCGCGACAGAATGGCGCCGAAAAGCTCTGCGCCACCAGCCTGGCCACCTGGGCCGTCATTCCCCGCTGAATCCGCGTCGGCGCGCACGCCGGCTCAGGCGATCACGCCGCCCCAGTTGGTGGTGAGCCTGGGCCGGTCGGCATTGAAGAAGCCGGTCGGCACGCCCGAGGTCACGCGCCCCCACTGTCCCAGCACCTTCTGGGCCACCAGCGCGCCCACCACGGGGGAGAGCTTGAACCCGTGGCCCGAGAAGCCGCACACGGGGAAGAATCCCTCCAGCGGCGCCCGGTCGATGATGGGGTGATAATCGTCCTGGTTGACGGTATACAGTCCGGCGTAGGAGGTGATGTTGCCACGTGCCTCGAAGGTGCTCACGCGGTGATGCAGCAGAGCCAGCTTTTCCTCGCGGAAAGGCGCATCGGCCACCTCATTGTAGTGGTCGGGATCGGCCACCTGTTCGCGTTCGTCCTCCTCGCGCACCGAGCCGGTGATGATCTGCTCGCGGTTGGCCTCCAGCCTGCAGTAGATGCCGTTGACCATGTCGATGATCATGGGGATGTTGCCGCGCAGCGTCTCGGGAAACTGCTTGCTGACGATCTGGTTGCGCGTGGCCACCAGCTTCTGAGGCAGGGACACCCCGGCCAACCGGTTGATGCCCATCGCCCAGGGCCCCGCGCAGTTGACCACCACCGGCGCGTGGATCACCTCGCGCTGGCCGGCAATGTCCGCCTCGATGCCCGCGATGCGCCCACCCTGCTGCAGGATCTTCACCACGCGGGCCTTGAAGCGCGCCTGGGCGCCCAGGCGCCGGGCCACGTCGAGCATGTCCTCGGCGGTGCCCACCGGATCGGCAAAGCCGCCCTCGTGCTCGTGCACGGCCACCACGTCGCACGCGGCCTCGTCGCTCAGCCCCACGACGTGGGCCGGCGGCGCGCGGAAGTCCACGTCCGGAAACAGCTCCAGCCGCGCCTTGTCGTCGAGCACGGCCGACTTGACGCCGACCCGGCGGTGAATATCCAGGATTTTCGGCACGCTGGCGTCATCCTTGTCCACCAGGAACAGCACGCCACAGTTGACGAAATTCGCCCGCGGCGCCTCCAGCCCCGTGAAGTCCTGCCAGTTCTTGAAAAGTTGCAGGGCCTCGTAGGCCATCAGGCAGACTTCATAGTGGCTGTAGGTCTGACGGATGCACGCGCTGGACTTGCCCGTGCTGCCCGAGCCCACGCCGGGGCCCTTTTCCAGCAGCAGCAGGCGCTTCATGCCTGCGCTGGCCAGGTGCATGGCCGCGCTGGCGCCCATTACGCCGGCGCCGATGATGATTCCATCGAATGCCAAGGCCAAGCCCATCTCCATGTCGAGTGTCCCGTCGCTGGGACGGCGTACCGCGCAGGCGGCAATCCGGGCGTCGCACGCCGCCTCCAGCATCCGCCAATCCCGGAGCGATCTCAACCTCCGGTCTGCTGCCACGGCCCATGCGCATGGCAGGTCAGGCGGCCCGCCGGTCATGGGGCGCGGCCTGGATGCTCAACGAATTCATGGCCATGTGGGTCCACCAGGCCCCCGCCACCCCACGGACGTTCCCATGCGCGCCGGGCGGCAGCAAACCTGCTAGGATGATGGGGGCGGAAAGGCGCACCTTCCCGTCGGTCCCTGGACGCCGGCAGATGGCACGCGGCCGTCCGGGACGCAGCGGCATGCGCACCGTCGACCGTCAGGCTCGCGTCCCTCATCCATGCGGCAGGCACCATGAGCGATCCCGAATTGCAGGCGCCCCTAGAGCAGGACTCATCCCGACTGGTGGCCTTCCTCGGCCAAAAGCTGTGGCAGCGCGTGGTGGTGGGCGTGCCGGCACTGATTGTCGTGCTGATCCTGGCCGTGATGGCCCCGCCGCTGCTGCTGGGCGTGGTGGTGGCCGCGGTCGGCAGCTATGGGATGTTCGAATTCCTGCGCCTGACTGGCGTGGCACAGACACAGACCGCCACCCGCCGGCTGCTTATCGCGGCGGGAGCCCTGCCCGCCCTGGGTGCCGTGACGGCCGGCTCCATAGGTCTGGCGTTGGGACTGCTGTTGGGCGTGGCGGCCATCGTTGCGCTGCTGCTGTTCGCTGGCGACCGCGAGACCGCTCTGCACACCACGGGACTGTCCACCTTCGGCCTGGTGCTGGTGTCCTGGTCGCTGGCACACCTGCTGCTGCTGGCCGGGCTGCCCCAGGGACGCGGGTTGCTGGTGATGCTGGTGCTGTGCCTGAGCCTCTCCGACACGCTGGCCTACACGGTGGGCTCCCTGGTGGGCCGACATCTCCTCTGCCCGTCGATCAGTCCGCGCAAGACCGTGGAGGGCGCCCTGGCCGGCTTGGGCGGGGGTGTGATGGGTGGGCTGGTCGGCTCCCTGTGGCTGCTGGGTGGCCCGCTGGGCCTGGGGGTGCTGAGCCTGGCCCTGCTGGGAGCCCTCCTGTCGTTGCTGGGGCAGCTCGGCGATCTGCTGGAATCGCGCATCAAGCGCCTTTGTAACGCCAATGACTCCGGTGCTATCCTGCCGGGACATGGGGGACTGTTGGACCGCATCGACGCCTTTCTGCTCAGCACGCCGCTGCTCTACTACATTGCCGTGTCGTCGCTGGGTTGAGCAGCGCCCGGTGTGATTGCCGGCGCTGCCCCGGTGGGCGCATGGCCCGCGCGGCGGCCGCCGTGCGGCCGGACCGCGCATCACGCGCCGCGCGCGCCCCGCCACCCTGAACGCCACCCCTTTGAGCGGAATCGTACCGACGTGAAAACCCTGGCCATCCTGGGGGCCACCGGCTCCATCGGCAGCAACACGCTGGACGTGGTGCGCCGCAACCCGGGCGCGTTCCGCGTGCACGCCCTGGCGGCGCGGCGCAACGTGGCGCGCATGCTGGAGCAGGTGCTGGCGTTTCGCCCGCGGGTGGCCGTGATGTTCGAGCCTCAGGCCGCCGCCCAGCTCAAGGCCGCCCTGGGCGACCGCGGGGAAACCACCGTGCTCAGCGGCATGGAGGGCCTGCTGCACGCGGCGACCGATCCGGCCGTGGAGCACGTGGTCTGCGGCATCGTGGGCGCCATCGGCCTGCGGCCCACCTATGCGGCCGTCGAACGCGGCAAGCAGGTTTCCGTCGCCAACAAGGAAACGCTGGTGCTGGCCGGGGAACTGATGGTGCGCCGTGCCCGCGAAACGGGCGCCGTGCTGTTGCCCATGGACAGCGAGCACAACGCGATCTTCCAGTGCATGAACGGCGCGCCGCCACGGCACATCCAAAGGATTGTGCTCACCGCGTCGGGCGGCCCGTTCCGCGAGCTGCCCGAGGAGGATTTTGCGCGCATCACCCGCGAGCAGGCCCTGCACCACCCCAACTGGCGCATGGGGCCCAAGATCACCATCGACTCGGCCACGATGTTCAACAAGGGACTGGAGGTGATCGAGGCGCGCTGGCTGTTCAACCTGCCGCCGGAGCGCATCGACGTGCTGGTGCACCGCCAGAGCATCGTGCATTCCATGGTGGAGTTCATCGACGGCTCGGTGCTGGCGCAACTGGGCCTGCCGGACATGCGCACACCCATCGCCTGCTGCCTGGCCTATCCCGAGCGGCTGCCGCTGGATCTCCCGCGCCTGGACCTGGCCCAGGTGGGGCGGCTGGACTTCGAGCCGGTGTCCCGCCGGCGCTTTCCGGCGCTGTTCCTGGCCCTGCGCGCGCTGGAACTGGGCGGCGGCGCGCCCGCAGTGCTGAATGGGGCCAACGAAGCCGCGGTGGCCGGCTACCTGGACGGCGGATTTTCATTCCTGCGAATTGCCGCTATCCTCAAGGAGGTACTGGCCGACCTGGAAACCCGCCTGCGTGGCGGCGAAGGGCCGGCTTATCTGCGGGCCGTGGCATCCGTGGACGATGCCATCGCCGCGGACCGCTGGGGGCGCGACCGCGCCGAGCAGCTCATTGCGCAGGCAACCGCATCATGATCGTCACCATTCTCCTCTTCATCGCGGTGCTGGGCTTCCTGGTTTTCGTGCACGAGGGCGGGCATTTTCTCGCCGCGCGCCAGGTGGGCATCCGCGTGCTGCAATTCTCCATCGGCTTTCCGCCCAGGCTCTTCGGACGCCGCGTGGGCGAGACGGAGTACGTGGTTTCCTGGATTCCCCTGGGAGGCTATGTACGCCTGGAGGGGCAGAATATCGAGGACGAGAATCCCGACGATCCGCGCAACTGGGCCGCCAAGAGCATCCTGGCGCGCCTGTACGTGCTGGTGGCCGGCCCGGCGTTCAACCTGATCCTGGCCTTCCTGCTCATGCCGGTGGTGTACATGATCGGCGTGGAGATGCCCGGCTACCGCAACGCGCCCGCCGTGCTGGCCGACGTGGCGCTCGATTCTCCGGCGCAACAGGCGGGTTTCCGCGCCGGCGACCGCATCGTGGGCCTCAACGGCCAGCAGACGCCCACCTGGAACGATCTGTACGAGCGGCTGGGCACCGAGGTCATCGCCCAGCGTGACCTGCGCATCACCGTGGCCCGCGGCGACGCCACGTTGGAGTTCAGCGCGGCCGGCCAGGCTTTCGCCGACAACGAGCCCTTCGGCTGGAAGCCCCGCATCGATCCCACGGTGGGCCAGTTTTCGACCGTCTCGCCGGCGCGCGAGGCGGGCCTGCGCACCGGCGACGTGATCGTGGCCATCGACGGCCATCCCATCCAGACCTGGGACCAGATTCCGGCCACGATTCAGGCCGCCGGGGGCAGCACGCTGAACATCACCGTGCGCCGCGGCGATGAGCAGATCGATGTGCACGTCACGCCCCACCTCGACGAGCCCAGCGAGCGCTGGCTGGTGGGCATCTCGCCGCACACGGTGCTGGAGCGGCACGGGCCGCTGGAGGCCGTACGCCTGGGCAGCGAGCGCCTGGTGCAGATCACCGCCGGCACGTTCGTGTTCCTGGGGCGCCTGCTGTCGGGAAACGGCTCCCTGGATGGCCTGGGCGGGCCGGTGAAGATCGGCGCGGTGATCGGCGAAGCCGCCCGCACCAGCGCCCCCAGCCTGGTCTTCCTGATCGCGGTGATCTCCCTGCAGCTCGGCATCTTCAACCTGCTGCCCATCCCCGCCCTGGATGGCGGGCACATCTTCATGCTGGCCATCGAGAAGATCAAGGGCCACCCCCTGAGCGCCCGGGTGCGCGAGCGCACGCAGATCGTGGGCTTTTCCCTGCTCATGCTGCTGATCCTCATCGTGACCTACAACGACATCATCCATCTCATCACCTGAAGCGCTTGCGTCGGGCCACGGCGCGGGGCGGAGCGCAAGCGATGCGCAAGGAGCGCCTGGACAAGCTGCTCGTGACCCGCGAGCTGGCCGCCACCCGCGAAAAGGCGCAGGCGCTGATCATGGCGGGCAAAGTGCGCGTCAACGATGCGACCGTCGCCAAGGCCGGCAGCCGCGTGCCCCTGGACGCCCGGCTCAGCGTCGAGGCGCCGGAATATCCCTACGTCAGCCGCGGCGGCGTCAAGCTGGAGGCGGCCTTGCGCGCCTTTGGGCTCGACCCGTCCGGTCTGGTGGCCCTGGACATTGGCGCGGCCACGGGCGGCTTCACGCATTGCCTGCTGCTGCACGGCGCGGCGCGCGTGTTTGCCGTGGACGTGGGCTATGGCCAACTGGCGTGGGAGCTGCGCAACGATCCGCGCGTGGTGGTGCGGGAGCGCACCAATATTCGCCACCTGCCGGGCGACGCGCTGGGTCAGGCCGTGGATCTGGCGGTGGTGGACGTCTCCTTCATCTCGCTGAATACCGTGCTGCGTCATGCCCGCCGCTTCCTCAAGCCCGGCGGGCAGATCCTGGCCCTGGTCAAGCCCCAGTTCGAGGCGGGGCGCGGGCAGGTGCGGCGGGGTGGGCGCGTGACCGATCCCGCCGTGCACGACGAGGTGCAGGAGCGCGTGGAGCAGACGGCGCGGGGCCTGGGTCTGCGCCTGCTGGGCCGCATGGCCTCGCCCATCGAGGGCAAGAAGAGCGGCAACCGCGAGTTCCTCATGCTCTGGCAGGCCGACCCGGCGCTGACGCCCACGGTTCCGCTGGAGCCCGACGCGGCGCCCCATGAGGGCGGGGAGTCTCCGCCCGGCGATCCTCACCCGCATGAGGCGTCATGAGCGGCCCCGCATCTCAACCCGACTACCGCCCCTTCGCGCTGCGCAAATGGCGGCGCCTGCGCCCTTTGCGGCGCTGGGCGCAGGTGTGGCTGGCGCGCGGCGTGCTGGCGCTGACGCGGCGCATCTCCGTGCCGGCCGCCCAGCGCCTGGGGCGCGCCACGGGTCTGCTCTTTCACCTGCTCGCCCGCAAGACCCGGCGCATCTGCGATTACCAGCTTCAACTCGCCATGCCGGAGCTCCCACTCGCCGAGCGGCGCGTCATCGTAAGCGACTGCTTCCGCCAATTCGGCATGACCGCCTGGGAGGCCCTGGCTCGTCCGCGCATCGCCGCCGACGCCCGCCACTGGGTGCGCATCGAGGACGAGGCCGTGCTGCGCAATGCGCTGGCGCGGGGGCGCGGCGTGATCCTGCTCACGGCCCACACGGGCAACTGGGAGCTGCTCTCCATCGCCTTCGGCCTGCTGCAACAACCCGCCTCGGCGGTCGTGCGCGACCTGGCCAATAGCGAAGTGAGCCGCATGCTCAACGCCGACCGGCGCACGGAGTATTTCGACACCATCCTGCGCGGCGCCCCCGATGCTCCGCGCAAGATGCTGCACGTGCTGCGCTCCGGGGGCGTGCTGATCATGGCCGTGGACCAGGACATCGATGCGCAGGGGATTTGGGTGGATTTCTTCGGCATTCCCGCCAATACCCCTCGCGCGCCGGCCAGCCTGGCCCTCAAGCGCGGCGCACCGCTGGTCACGGCGTTCGACGTGCGCGGCCCGGACGGGCGGCACACCCTGCGCTTCGCGGAGCTGCCCGTGCCCACGGGGCTGGCCGGCGACTCCCGGGGCGAGGAACGGCTCACGGCGCTGATCAGCCAGGCCATCGAGGCCCATATCCGGCGCTATCCCTCCCAGTGGGCCTGGAACCACCGGCGCTGGAAGCGCCGCCCCCCGCCGGACGCTCCCGCCGGCGGCGAGCCGCCCGTGCGGGCTGACCCGGCATCGCCGCAGCCTTAGTATTCGTTCCCGGAAGAAGCAAAAACACTCCGGGGGAACGCGCGTTCCCGAACCCCTGTGTGAGCGGCTGTGGGGAGCCTGCCAGCCGCAGTGGCTCAATGGGTTCCGAGGCCCTTGGGCGGTGGGGGTCGCCAGGGGAATCGCCCAACCCATCGCTCCACGGCGATTTCGTGCCCGGTTCCGCGGGCCACGAGATCAGAACGTGGTCAGAATCCTGGCCTCGATGGACGCGGCAAGGCTGCCCAGCACGTCATCGATGGCCTCGTCGCGCACCGCGGGGGTCTCCAGGGTGGCCGTGTTGAAGTTGAGCGTGGACGTGGCGCTGACCCGCTCGCGCTCGAACAGGGCGCGGCGGTCCCGCTGGTCCAGCAGCGTGGCATCGCCCGTGAGGCTGTAGGTCAGCGCGGTCACCGTGGCGCTGCTGATCAGGCGGGTGCGGGTGATGGTCAGCCCGGTGAGGTTGACGCTCAGCACCAGGTCGCTGTCGGCGGCGTCGGCTATGCGGATGCGCGGATTGCGCAGAAAGCGCTGGCGCAGCTCCCGCTGCAGGCGCACGTCCAGTTCGCCGGCAAAGGTGTCGTTGCGGATCACGGCAATGCCCAGCGTGCGCGCGTCGCCGGGCAGTCCCGCGCGGTCCGGCCCATAGCCGCAGGCGGCCAGCAGCAGCGCCAGTGCGAGCGCCGCCGACAGCGGCCCCGCCGGCCAGCGCCACGCCGTGCGCCGCCGCGGTTGAGTGTGGGGGCTCGGGGTGTACAATGCAGATGAGCTTCGCAACGTCCGCCGTCCGCGTGGAGGTGCCGCGCGCCGCGGCCGACCGGCACGGCGCGCAGGGCCCATGGACCAGAACTCATGGACAAAGACTACCGGCTGATTCTCTTCGACTGTTTTAACACACTGTTTCTCAGCCACGCACCTGCGTTGCCCCGCGTGACCATCGACGGCAAGGCCGTCACCTCCACCGCGGGATTGCTCAGCGCGGCATTGGCGCCGCATCACGGGCCCCTGGAGCCGGCGCTGGTGCACGCGGCATTGCGCGAGACCTGGCGCTGGGCGGCCGGGCAGCGCGGCGAATTCCTGCGCGAAATCTCCGCGCCCGTGCGCATGCGGCAATTGTTCCGTGTGCTGGGGCTGACCCCTCCCGACGAGGCGCTGGTGCAGGACCTGGTCTGGGTGCACATGGACGCACTGCTCGGCAGCTTCATCCTGCCGCCGGAACACGTGGACCTGCTGCGCACGCTGCGCCAACGCTACCGCATGGCAATTTTCTCCAATTTTGACTATGCTCCCGGCCTGATGCGGCTGCTGCACAGGCACGAAATCGACGGCTGGTTCGACCCCATCATTGTCTCCGACGCCATCGGCTTCCGCAAACCGGGTGCGGCCGCCTTTGCCCGGGCCATCGCCATGGCCAGCGTGGCGCGGGAGCAAATCCTGTTCGTCGGCGACTCCCTGGAGGACGACGTGCAGGGCGCCCATGCCGCCCGGCTGGACGTGGCCTGGATCAGCCATGGCCAAGCCGCGCCGCCGGCGCTGCAGCAACCCCCAACCTATGCGCTGGAAAGCCTGCCCGCGCTGGCCCGGGTGCTGGCGTCCCCATAGAACCGGAGCGCGCGGCGGAGACTCGAACACACAGCACCCGCCGCGGCACGCCAGCCTGTGCGTCTGGGCCGCCATCCAAGCGCCGGACGCCACAAAGCCGCGAGAATCAGCGCGCACTGCGCACCCATCGAGGGAATCCTCCCCATGCCCATGGTCGTCAGTCACAAGCAGCGCATCTACTTCCGCTACGAGGGCGACAAGGGGGCCTTTCTGCTGCTGCACCACGGACTGCTGGGCCGCCACCAGGACTGGTTCGAGGCGGGTTACGTGGAGGAGCTGGCCCAGCAGTTCCGGCTGATCATTCCCGACGCCCGCGGTCACGGGCGCAGCGACCATCCGGCTCAGCCCGAGGATTATTCGCCCGATGAACTGGCTGACGACATGATCGCCATCCTGGATGCGCTGGACATCCGCAACACCCATTTCCTGGGTGTTTCGCTGGGGGCGCTGGTGGGCTTCAACCTGCTGCAGCGCTATCCGGAGCGCCTGCGCGTGACTCTGCTGGGCGGCGAAGTGCCCTTTGTCTCCCAGGCTGCCCGCGAAGCCTGGGCCGGCTACGCGGAGCAACTCTCCACCGCATCCCTGCAAGCCCTGCGCATGGAGTTGCGCGGACCCGCGGCCCAGCCCGATCCGGACACGCCGGAGGAGCAGGAAGCCGGCGCCGCGGGCGCGCTGTTGCAGGCCATGTGCAACTGGGCGCCCTTTCCCGACGAGCGGGTGTCCGTGCGCTCGCCCCTGGCGCTGTTCTGCGGCGACCGCGATCCGGCCATGGCGCGCATTCAGTCCGCCGTGGCGCGCATTGCCCGCGTGCGGGTGATCCCCCTGCCCGGACCCACCACGCGCGACGTGTTCCTGGCGCGCGAACCGCTGCTGGAACTGCTGCACCGCTACATCCGCAGCGGCCGCAAGGGCGGCGAGCCGCGCAACGGCGCCCACGAGGCTGACAACCGTCCGCGCGGCCCGCGTCAGCAGCGGGGCGAGCAGGGCAGCGAATCGCCCGGCCCGCACACCCGCGCCGATGAGCCGCCATCCGCCGCCGGGGACAACTCGGAGCAGAATGCCGGCGGACAGCCCGGCGAGGATTCCACCGCCCCGGCGGACCAGGCCGGCCCGGCACCCGATGCGAGCCCAACGACCGACACGGGCGCTGACGCCACGACCGATGCACCCTCCGGCAGTGAGGAATTCACGTCCAATGGAGCCCATCTCCGCGACCACGAAGATTGACGCCGGCACCGCCAACCGAGCGTGCGGCGACAGGCAGGCAATCTATTACGAATTCCAGGAGGAATGGGTCCGGCGCGTTGAGCGATCGGCGCCGCAGGTCACAGGGGGTGGAGGGGAATGTTCCGGAGCCGGCCCGCAGACCATGTTGTCATGGACGCGCGTGGGGTGGTGCAGGGGAGAGCGCCAGCGTCCAAGCGCGCGCCGGGGCATGCGCCCGCAAAAGAAGCCGGCTACATGCCGCCGATGTGCTTGACCCGGTCTTCGGGGGAGATGATCTCGGTGATCTTGCAGCCGAACTTCTCGTTGACCACGATCACTTCGCCCTTGGCGATGAGCTTGCCGTTGACCATCAGGTCCAATTCGTCGCCCACCAGCCGGTGCAACTCGATCACGGAGCCCTGACCCAGGGACAGCAGGTCGCTGATCAGCATCTTGGAGCGGCCGACCTCGAAGGTGACGTCGAGCTTGATGTCGAGCAGGAAGTCCAGGTTGACGGACTGGGTCGGGTTCAGGCGCTGCTGGGCGGCCGCGGCAGGCCCTGCTCCGCCACCGGCGGCCGGGGCACCGCCGCCCCCCGCTTCTCCCATCATGGCGGTCAGGTCGTCGTCCATGGACATTTCTTCGCCGGCGCTCTCCGTGGAGGCGTCGCCCCCGGCGGAATCGTCCATCATGGACGCCAGGTCGTCGTCCATGGACATTTCCTCGCCGGCGCTCTCCGTGGAAGCGTCGCCCGCGGCGGCATCCTGCCCGCTTGCATCGTCCATCATGGCGGCCAGGTCGTCGTCGAGGGCCACGTCGCCGTCACCGGCCGTGTCGGCGTTGTCGTCGAGCAGGCCCTCCAGCTCGCTGTCCAGATCGCTTGCGCTCATGCCAGTCGCCGCAGTGGGGCCGCCGCCACATCGGTGGCGCGACCCGATTGATCCGCCGGTGGCGCGGGTTCCGGGGCTGTTTGCGGAACGCGCACGGTACCTTGCACGGGTTCCTTGCAGGTTCAATGCAAACATGGCGCCGCGCAGGCGTCAGGACACCGGTTCGAACGGCGCTGCGTCGTCGCGTCGGAACTCGAGGTTACCAAAATTCGTGTATTTTGCCGAGAAGGCCAGGCGGATGCCTGTCTTGTTCGTGGTGATGGGGCCGTGGCGGTGCTTGGCCACGTGAATCTCGGCGATGCCCTGATCTTCCGTTTCCGGATTGTACAGCTCGTCGCGATAGATGAAGAGCACCAGGTCGGCGTCCTGCTCGATTGCACCGGATTCGCGCAGGTCGGACAGGCGCGGCCGCCGGTCGTTCCCGCTGCGCCGTTCCAGCTCCCGGTTGAGCTGCGCGCAGGCGATCAGGGGCACGTTCAGCTCCTTGGCGATGGCCTTGAGATTGCGGGAGATATCGGCAATCTCCTGCTCGCGGTTGTCCACACGGCGGGTGGCACGCATGAGCTGCAGATAGTCCACCACGATCAGGCCCAGGCCGTGCTCGGCCTGCACGCGCTTGGCGATGGCCTTCAGCGCCACGGGCGTGAGCATGGGGCTGTCGTCGATAAAGATGCGCGCGGCGTGCAGCCGCCCATAGGCCTCGGAGAGGCGCTCCCAGTCGGAATCCTGCAAGCGCCCGCCGCGCACGAGCTGGCTGTCCACCTTGGCGTCCATGCACAGCAGGCGCGTGGACAGTTGTTCCTTGGCCATCTCCAGGGAGAAGATCAGCGCGGGCACCCCGTGCTGCAACGCAGCGTACTTGGCCACGTTGAGCGCCAGCGAGGTCTTGCCCATCCCCGGGCGGGCCGCCAGGATCACCAGGTCGGAATTGTTCAGGCCGCTGGTCAGCTCGTCCAGCTCCGTGAAGCCCGTGGCCAGCCCCAGGGTCGTGCGGTGGGGATCCTGGGCCTTTTCCAGCATCTCGAAGCTGACGTTGAGCAGCTCCTGCATGCTGGCATAGGACTGGCTGGTCGCCTGGTTGGCCAGGCTGAGGAACACCTCTTCGGCCTGCTGGATCAGCGCCTCCACGTCCTCGGGATGCTCGCGGCCCTTGCTGGCGATTTCCATGGCCGCCGAGATCAGCGTGCGCAGGTTGTACTTCTCGCGCACGATGTGCGCGTAGGTCAGCACGTTGGAGGCTGCGGGCGTGACGTCGCGCAGCTCGGCCACGTAAACCGGCCCGCCCACCGTGTCCAGCTTGTTCCTGGAACGCAGCAGGTTGACCATCGTGATTTCGTCGATGGGCTCGGAGCGTGCGTCCAGCTCCGTCATGGCCGCGAACAGTTCGCGGTGGGCCGGGGAAAAGAAATGCTCGGGCTGCAGGATGTTCAGCGCCTTGTGCAAGGCACTGTTATCATGGATGATCGCGCCCAGCACACCCTGTTCCGCCTCCTTGTCGTGGGGCAGGATGTCCGATGGGGTGGCGGCGGGCTCGGTCATGACGCGGCGGTCCCAGTCAATCCATGACTTGGCGTGCTGTCAGGGGCTCACAATCATTACATCATCGGCAGGGCCGCGCCAAGCGAGCAAGGCCAACAAATTGGCGCACGAGTCCGCTGTCGCGACCCATATTGGTCCGGTCGCGGCGCCGGTTCGTCGCGCAACTCGGTGGCCGGTGCGCGACAGATCGGACAAAGGTTTGGTTAGTCGATGGGGGCGGCGTCGCCCGTGGGCGCTTCCAGCGTGGCGACCGGTGGCTTGTCCTGAGCCGCAGCTCCGGCCGGGTCCCCTTCCGCGGGGGCAGCAACAGCGACCGCGGCGGCTTCGCCCTCGGCGGCTGGCACGGCACCTTCGGCGGCGGGTTCCGCGCCCGGCTCATGGTCCTCCAGCAGCGCCTCGACCCGCACCTGCAGGTCCAGCTTGACCTCGGTGTGCAGCTTCACCGTGATGCCGTGCTGACCGATGCTCTTGATCGGCTCGTGCAGCACGATGGCGCGCCGGTCCAGCTCAACGCCCAGCTCGGCCAGCTTGGCCTGCACATCGCGGTTCGTCACCGAGCCGAACAGACGCCCGCTGGGTCCGGCCTTGGCCTGCAGCACCAGCTCCAGATCGGCCAGCCGCTCGGCCTCGGAGCGCGCCGC
The DNA here is from genome assembly GCA_016199125.1 of Candidatus Lambdaproteobacteria bacterium. Classification (GTDB taxonomy): domain Bacteria; phylum SAR324; class SAR324; order SAR324; family JACQKK01; genus JACQHH01. The sequence goes on along the minus strand of JACQHH010000151.1, from coordinate 1,245 downwards.
GGCCATGGCCTCCGCGCGGCTCTTTTCCAGCACCCGGCGGCGGTGGGCGATCTGGCGCGCATTGTGGCTGGTCGGCGCCAGCGCCATGCCCCGCGGCAGCAGGAAGTTGCGGGCATAGCCGTCTTTGACGCTGACCTCGTCGCCCAGGGAGCCGACATGCGGCACGTTCTGGGTCAGGATGACCTTCATGGTGATCGCTCCAATGTCGCGGGGATGGCCCCTAGTCCTGGGACACGTAGCCTTCGGCAAACGAGAGCAGGGCAATGTTGCGCGCCCGCTTGATGGCCTGCGTCAGATCGCGCTGGGTCTGTGCCGTGTTGCCGGTGATGCGCCGCGGAATGATGCGCCCCCGTTCGGTCACGTAGTTCTTCAGCAGCTCCACGTCCTTGTAGGGCACCTCGGGCAGCTTGTTCAGCTCCGAGGTCTTGCGGCGGGGAATGATGACCCGGCTGCCCAGGCCCCACTGCCGTCCCGTTTTCTTTCTGAGTTGTCGTGCCATGGCTCGCTTGATTCAGGGGTTGATGAACGCGCCTAGCGCTCGCTGACCTGGGGATAGACCGATCCGCTCGTCTTGAGCTTCTCGAACTTGTCGATCTCGGCCTGCACGTCCTCCACGGCCACCGTCTGCCACTTGATGATGTTGTCCTCGTAGCGGAACTGGGTCTCCATCGCCTTGAGGGCCGCGGGTGTATTATCCAGGTAGATCAGGTGATAGATGCCGTAGTCGCGCTTCTTGACCGGATAGGCCAGCTTGCGCCGACCCCAGGTGGCCTGAGTCACCACGGTGCCGCCATTGGTGGTAAACAGGCCCGTCATCTTGGCGAGCAGCGTTTTTTGATCCTCCTCGGTCAGATTCGGATCGACAATGATGACAGACTCATAGCCCTTCATGCAATTCCTTCCATCGGGTATCCCGCGTTCATGCGACCGGCCGGTTGCCCTCGCTGAAACGCGCTGCAGACCATCTGCATCACCACCATCGCTGGCCGTGCGGCCGCCACACCCCCGTGCGCCCTCAGGGCGTGGACCAGTTCTCGAACGTCCCGGATGCCATGAACGCCCGCGCGCGCTCGGCGGCGGTGTCCACGGCCGCCCCTAGCAAGCGCGCATCCTCCGCGCTGGAGGTGCGCCCCAGCACGTGGGCGATCACGCTGCGCCCAAGCGGGGGGCGGCCCACGCCGATGCGGATGCGCTTGAAGTTCTGGCTGCCGCATTCGTCAATCACCGAGCGCAGCCCGCGGTGCC
>JACQHH010000150.1 GCA_016199125.1 Candidatus Lambdaproteobacteria bacterium | reverse complement strand
GCGCCACACACGCTCGCGCCGCAGCGCGCGTCCGATCAGCGTCACCGTGGCGTCCACTACGAAGGGCGAAAAGATGAGCAACGGCGCCCACCACGCGAAGTACCCTTCGCGCACGCCCCACAGCGCCAGCGTGGCGGCGGCGAAGCCCATGGGCACAGCACCCGCATCACCCATGAAGATGCGCGCCGGGGGAAAGTTGAACGCCAGAAAGCCCAGGTTGGCCGATGCCAGCAGCAGCGCCGTCATGGCGAAGGCCCCGTGGCCGCCCCGCCAGCCCAGCCACGCCAACGTCGCGAAACCGATCAGCCCCATGCCTCCGGCCAGGCCGTCCATGCCGTCCATGAAATTGTACAGGTTGCAGAGCCACACCACCGCCAGCACGGTCAGCGGCGGGCCCAGGGGGCCCAGGGACAACACGGAGGTTCCGGGCAGCTCCAGCGCGCGCACGGCATACCCTCCCGCCACCAGCAGCGTGGCGGCCACGACGTGCACGATGAGACGCGTAAGCTGGTGCAGGCCGCGTACGTCGTCCAGCACGGATACGCCCGCGATGAGCACGAAGCCTCCCAGGGCGGCGGGATTGGCCAGCAGCGGCACATCGGCCAGCATGCCCACTCCCCAGGCCACGAGCAGCGCGCCCAACATGGCCACGCCTCCCGTGCGCGGAGTGGGGCTCGCGTGCAGCGACCGTTCGCCCGGATGATCCACGATGTAGAACCAGGTGCCCGGCTGCAGCAGCCGCCGCGTCGCGGCCAGCGTCAGCACCAGCGTCAACCCGCCCATGGCCAGCATCGTCATGGCATCCGTTCTCCGCAAGGCAAGTCGGTCGTCGCGCGCCACACGGCGATCCGCTGCGCCGGGCTGGCAGCGCGATGCCGCACGCCTGGCCGCGCGACCATGGTGCGCACGCCCCTCCGAGTCAACATGCATTTTGGCGACCAGCCACGCCGGGCCGACTCCGGCGGCCCGGTGTCCTGGCGGGCAGGGCAAATCCGGTCAGGACGCGCCGCCATCCGTTTCGGCCGCGCGGTGCGCCTGGAACCAGCACACCGTCTGCAGCAGGCCCTCATCCACGCTCAGTGGCTCGCGGCGCTGTAGCCGGGCGCGATTGTGCGCGGCCGAGACCTGCAGCGGCTGGGACAGGCGCTGCCAGGCGCCTGTGGCGCCGGCAAGGCGCGCGGCCAGGGCCAGGCCCGCGGGTGGAAACGGGAACAGCCGTGGGGATTGGCCCATGCAGGCGGCAATGCGGCGGATCAGCTCCGGCGTGGTCAGGTCCTCGCCATCCGCGGCCAGAAACAGCTCTCCCGCCGCCGCAGGATGGCTCAGGCAGCACGCCAGCAGGTCGACCAGGTTGTCCAGCGCCACCAGGCTGCGCCGTCCGGCGAGGGCGGCCAGGGGCAGCGGCACGCCCCGCGCCACCCACGAGAGCAGGCGCAGAAAATTGCCCTTCACGCCTGGGCCATAGACCAGCGGCGGCCGCACGACGACCGTCTCCAGGCCATGCCGGGCGCCGGCGTCGCGGACGATCTGCTCTGCCTCCCATTTGGATTGTGCATAGGGCCCCACCGGGTGGGGCGCATCGGCCTCGCGGAACGGCTGCTCGCCCGAGGTCTGCCCATTGACGTGGATGGTGCTCACGAACACCAGACGTCGCACGCCCGCCTCACCGGCCGCCTGCATCAGACGCTGAGTCCCCAGCGTGTTGACCCGGTGAAAGGCCTCGGCGGGATCGGCCGCCGTATCGCGCATGACATGTGCGCGCCCGGCCAGGTGCAGCACCCGCTCCACCCCGTCCAGGGCGGCCCGCCAGTCGGTCTCGGGCCCGATGTCCCCCACGACCACGGCCTGTTCGCCCGGGGCCAGGGACGCCGAGGCGGCCGGCGCGGCGCGCAGCCCCCGGCGCACCACATGCCCCTGCGCAAGCAGCGCGGGACACATTCGCCGGCCAACGAATCCATTGGCCCCGGTGACCAGAATTGTCGGCATGGGCTCGATCGCGTCAGTCGGGGGTGGGGAGCAACACGGCCTGCCCGCGCGGCACATCGATACAGCGGCGGGCACGCGGACGGTACGGCAGACGGCTCTACGCACCGCTTGCAGCCAGGGCAGAGTGTAGCATGAATTCGTCTGGGGATTCGTGCCCGGGGGTTGCGCCATGCTGGTGGCCAGCAACGAAACGGGCGCACGCAACACGCCGCGCGCAGGACGAGATGCGCCCGAGCCCCGACCCAGCCGCAGCGGCGCGCAGGGGGCGCGTAAGCGTGGGTGTTGCGCGGCCGGCGGCCGCCGCGGCGACAATGCGCGCCTCCGCTGGGCCATGCCGCATGATCCGGTTTGTCTGCGAATTAATTGACTTGTCCTATTGCGCCGGCGAGAATACCGAGGGACAAGTATTTCAGGAGGTATTGCCTGCAAAGGTCGCTTTCAACGCACCGCGGGTTGTTATCAAACATCAATTCCGGTCAGACGGCATGCACGCCGACGTTGCGCGGTTTTCGGGTCTTGTCGCGGATAGGACAAAGTCCATCACGGACCAGATTGTCCTAGGGACGATGCGCCTGGTCGACGCCGGCGAGCTGCCGGTCGCCACGCGTTTGCCGTCCATCCGCGCCCTGGCGCAACATCTGGGGGTCAACCGCAACACGATGGCCAAGGCCATTCAGGAGTTGGGGCAGCGCGGCTATGTGCACACCCGCTATGGCGGCGGCAGCGTGGTGACCCGCCCCGCCGGCCGCCCGCTGCCTGCGCTGCAGGTGCCGCCGCACGCCGACGTGGTGGCCGGGCCTGCGTTCGACGCGGGCGACTGGGAGCGGCGGCTCTCCCGGCGCATGGAGGCCCTGCACCGCAACCACGGCCCGCATCAGCCGCAGGGCGCGATCAACCTGCTGCAGTTGCGCCCGTACACGGGCCTGTTTCCGGTCGAGCGCTTCCGCCAATGCCTGAACACGGTGCTGCGGCGCATGCCGGGGCAGTTGCTCAACTACGGCGCGCCCGCGGGCTACCTGCCCCTGCGTGAGCACATCAGCATGCGCCTGCGGGCCCAGGGCATTCCGGTGGGGCCGGCGGAGATACTCATCACCAGCGGCAGCCAGCAGGGCATCGACCTGGTGGCGCGGGCCCTGCTCGATCCGGGCGATGCGGTGGTCGTGGAGTCGCCCATGTACTCCATCGCGCTGAAGATCTTCACGGTCAACGGCGCACGCCTGCTGCCCTACGAGATCGAGCGGGGAGGGCTGGACTTCCGCGAGCTGGAGGGTCTGCTGGGCCGGCTGCCCAAGCTGTTCTATGCCGTGCCCAATTTCCAGAACCCCACCACATATTCCTACACCGTGGCCGAACGCGAGGCGCTGCTGGAAATGGTACACCGCACCGGCAGCGTGCTGGTCGAGGACGCCACCGGCGCGGAGCTGCACGCCCGGCCGGGCGCGTTCCCCGCGCTGGCGGCCCTGGAGCGGACCGGGCACGTGATGCACCTCAACACGTTCAGCAAGACCATGGTGCCGGCGGTGCGCGCGGGCTACGTGGCGGGGCCGGCCCCGGTGCTGCGGCGGCTGACTGAACTCAAGGAGATGACCGACCTGTCCCATTCGCTGATTCTCCAGGGGGCCATCGCCGAATTCATGGAGCGCGGGCATTACGACGAGCACGTGCAGGCCGTGGGCGATTTCTATCGCCGGCGGGCGGCCCAGGCCGCGGAGATGCTCCGCGCCGCGCTGCCGGAAGACGTGAGCTTCGCCGAGCCGGCCGGGGGCCTGTGCGTGTGGGTGGACCTGCCGGCGCATATCGACGCCGATCAGCTTTCCCAGCGGCTCAGCGAGCAGGGCGTGCTCGTCTCGCCCGCGGGGCTCTACCAATCCATGCGCGGCGGGCGCAACGGCTTCCGCCTCTGCACCTCCCACGAGAGCGAGGCACGGCTGCGCAGCGGCATCGAGATCATCGGGCGGGAGCTGCGGCGCACGCTGCGCAAGCCCCTGCCCCGCACGGCCGACGGAGAATACCAGGCCATGCACTGACGATCCCCTGCCGGCAACGGGCGGGGGCAGGACATGTCACGGCGGCCGCCGGGCCGCCACAGGCTTTACCATTGGCTTTCGGCCCGTCCCGCCTCGTTGGCGGGCGGCGCGGGGGCACTCAACGAGGAGCACGACGATGGACGACAAATTACGCCTGAAGGTGGGACTGGCGGAGATGCTGAAAGGGGGCGTGATCATGGACGTGGTGGACGCCGACCAGGCCAAGATCGCCGAGGACGCCGGGGCCACCTCCGTGATGGCGCTGGAGCGCGTGCCCTCTGACATTCGCCGCGACGGCGGCGTGGCACGCATGTCCGATCCGGCCATGATCGAGAAGATCATGCGCACGGTGAACATCCCCGTGATGGCCAAGTGCCGCATCGGCCACTTCGCCGAGGCGCAGGTGCTGCAAGCGTTGGGCGTGGACTACATCGACGAGAGCGAGGTGCTCACCCCTGCCGACGACGCCAACCACGTGGACAAGTTCGCCTTCAAGACGCCCTTCGTGTGCGGGGCCGTCAACCTGGGCGAGGCGCTGCGGCGCATCGGCGAGGGCGCCGCGCTGATCCGCACCAAGGGCGAAGCGGGCACAGGAGACGTAATCGAGGCCGTGCGGCACATCCGCCAGATCACGCGCGAGATCCGCACCATCACCCAGCTCAGCGAGATGGAGCTGATGGCCGAGGCCAAGCGCCTGGGCGCGCCCTATGAGCTGGTGCGCTACGTGCACGCGAACGGCAAATTGCCCGTACCCAACTTTGCCGCCGGCGGCGTGGCCACGCCGGCCGACGCTTCGCTGCTGGTGCAACTGGGTGCAGAGGCGGTGTTCGTCGGCTCGGGCATCTTCAAGTCCGACAACCCGGCCAAGCGGGCCGCGGCCATCGTCAAGGCCGTCACGTTCTACGACAAGCCGGAGGAGGTGCTGGCCGTCTCCAAGGGTCTGGGCGCGCCCATGCTGGGCATCGCGCGCAACGAGCTGGCCGAGGAGCAGAAGCTCGCCGCACGGGGCTGGTAGCGATGCGCATCGGAATCCTGGCCCTGCAAGGGGCCGTGACGCCGCATCTGCGTCTGCTGGAGCGGCTGGGGGAGGCCGGCGTGCCGGTGCGGCGTGCCGACGAGCTGGCCGCCTGCGACGGGTTGATCATGCCCGGCGGCGAAAGCTCGACCATGCTCAACCTGATCCATCATTACGGCCTGTGGCAGCCGCTGGCCGACTTCGCCCAGGCGCGCAGCGTGTGGGGCGTGTGCGCCGGGTCGATCCTCATGGCCTCCACGGTGACCCACCCCACGCAGGAGAGCTTCGGCATGATCGAGGCCACGCTGCGGCGCAACGCATACGGCCGCCAGAACGAGAGCTTTATCGCCTGCCTGCCCCTGCGCCTGCCGGGTCAGCCCCCCTTCGACCAGGAGTGCGTCTTCATCCGCGCCCCGCGGGTGGAACGCTGGAGTCCAAAGGCGCTGGTGCTGGGCGAGTACGACGCCCATCCCATCGCCCTGCGCGCCGGGCGGCACCTGCTGACCACGTTCCATCCCGAACTCGGCAGCGACACGCGCCTGCACGAGTATTTCCTCACGCTTTGCGGAGCGCAGGCTATCGAGGCGCTGGCGTAGGACGGAGCGGGCCGACACGTTCTCGTTGCGCCAGACGCCTGCCTGCTAGACCTCCACCTCCAGCGCTTCTGTAATTTCCCGGCCCAGCACGTCCCAGGCCCTGACCCGCAGGCGGTAGCGCCGGGGCCCAGGGTAGACGTACACGGCGCTGCGCAACGGCAGGGCCCGGCGCTTGTACGAGCGCGCGGCATGCCAGTCCCCGCGGAAGGGCTCGCCGGGCGGGGCGTCCACAGCGGCGGGCTGCATGCGCGCATCGGGCGCGGGCGAGGCGGGCTCCCCGCCGGCGGCGCCGAAGTCCACGCTCCATGCATCCAGCCAGTCCGACCAGCGCGCGGTCAATGTCTGCTCGGCCAGGGCGCCATGTCGCGTGCGCGCGATGCGCCGCAAGCCGCCATCGCGCACCAGCAGCAGCTCCTGACCCGGGGCCGGCGCCGAGGCGGGCACCGGCGGCGAATCGGTCACGCTGATGCCGGCGATGGAGACGCGCAGGGCGTGACGATGCAGGCCCGTGCGCAGCGTCAGCCGCAGTGGGGGCAGGTCGGACGCGGGCGGTGGCTCGGGAGCCGGTGTGGGCCCCGCCGCGACCCGGACGTCGGGTTCCACCATGAGCACATCGAAGCGCGGCGCGTGCGTGGTTTCGCTGGCGCCAGCCATGCCGAAGATCAGTCGCTTGCGGGTGAGTTGCACGGCCTGGGGGCTCAGGTCGCAGCCCAACCAGCGACGCCCCAGGGCCTGCGCCACCGCCAGCGTGGTGCCCGAACCGCAGAAAAAGTCGGCCACCAGGTCTCCCGCATCGCTGCCCATGAGCACGATGCGCTCCAGCAGCGCATGATGCTTCTGCGTCTGGAAACCGCTCCACTGGCTCGATGCGGGCTGCAGTTGCGGCAGCCGCCACACATCGTCACCCTTCTTGTCGCTCACCAGGCGGTAGCGCAAGCGCCCCGCCGCATCGCGCGCATTCTTAAGCACCCCTGCCACGTTTTCCCGCACGAGCTGCCGCCGCGGCGCCTCCCGCGGCACCCGCAGGGGATTGAAGGTGTGCCGTCCCGTCTTGGAAAACACCAGGATGGAATCGTGAGCCCGCGGCAAATGCCGGGCTCCGGCGGAGTACTTGTTGTAGTAGTGCCAGACAATCTCGTTGACAAAGCGCTCGCGCCCGAAGGTCTCCTCCAGCAGCAGGCGCAGCGCGGCGTTGACCCGCCAGTCGCAATGGACATAGAGGCTGCCGGCGTCCGCGAGCAGCTCGTGGATCAGCCGCAGACGGACCAACATCATGGACAGATACGAGGCCGCGCCGTCGCCCCAACGGTCGCGATAGGCCGCCTGGGCCAGGGCGGTGGCGGGCTGACCGTCGTCCCCGCCGATCCGCCGGCGCAAGGAGAAATCCGCCCCCGCATCGAAGGGCGGGTCGATATAGACCAGCTTGAGTCCGCCGGCCGCCTCGATCGCGCGGCGCAGCGACCCCTTGAGCAGCGCCGCCAGCAGGGCGTGGTTGTCACCCTGCACCAGCAGGTTGCGCCAAGGGTGCGGGGCAGGCTGCCGGGTCGCGCCGCCCAGGGCCTCCCTGTCTGCCTGCTCCCCCTGCGACGCCGGGGCTTCCCGGCCGGACCTCGCCTCCGGCGCGCGCAGCGACTCTCCGGCCGGACTCACGCGCTCCACCAGGCGCAGCCGGACCGCGGGGCGCGGCACCATGCCGGGCTTGCCGGCCCAGGTCAGCTCGGGGCCGGAGGCCGTCGGAAACAGCAACGCGCGGTCCGCCGGCGGCAACGCCTTGTCCGCCGCCAGCAGCGCCATGATGCGCGCCTTGTCCGCCTCGTTGAGGGTCACGCCCACCTCATCGCCACGCTGTGCCATTGCATGCGGGCCCGCATCGCTGGCCGCCGGGCGGGGGCTCGCGGCGGCGTCGCATCCCGACGCATGCGGCCAAGCGGCACCGGCGCGTCATTCCGCGCATTCCGCATGCGGCCCATGCGACGCGGAATCAGCGGCTCGATTTCGACGCAACAGTGCGCGCAGGGCCGATCTCCACGCAACATCGCTCCGCGCAGCGCGGCCGCATTCCCGACTGTTCCTTGAGCTTCCCAGGACCCGACGGTAGTATACCAAGTTAAACCTTTCAGCATGGGGATCACATGTCGGCAAGAAACTCAATTTGGATTCTGCTCGGCCTGTTGCTGGTGCTGTTTTACGTTGCATCCAGCAGCATCGAACTGATCGTGGAGTACATCTGGTTCCACACCCAGGATTATGGCCAAGTGTTTGCGGTCACCATCGGCACAAAGCTGGCTTTGGGTCTGGTCGCCGGTGCGGCATCCTTCGTGTTTCTGGCCATCAACGTGATGGTGGCCGTCCGCGAGTTGGGCGACCCCGCGCGCTATCTGCCGGCGGAACTGCAACACACGCCCATGGGCCAGTTGCTCACTCCGCGCACCATCAAGCGCGTGGGATTGCTGGGCAGTCTGGCCATCGGTGCCCTGGCGGGCTTTTCCGGCTCCAACGGCTGGGAAAGCTGGCTGCTGTTCCTCAATGGCGGCAGCTTCGGCGCCGTCGAGCCCATCTTTGGCAAGGACATCGGCTTCTACGTGTTCCGCCTGCCATTCATCGATCAGGTGCAGTCCTTCGCGTGGTCCCTGGGCATCCTGGCTCTCTTCGCCGTAGGGCTGCTGTACTTCCTCAAGATGCAGGCCGACCGCCCGGATATCGGCCCGGCGCGCACGATCAATCTGGCCAGCTTCTCGGCCAACGCCCGGCGCCACGTGGCGGTGCTGGCCGCGCTGCTGCTGCTCGACCTGGCTGTCGGCGTGTACCTCCAGCGCTTCGAGCTGCTGCACCAGCCCGGCGGGCTGTTCACCGGACCCGGCTATGCCGAGATCAACGGCGCCCTGCCCATGCTGGCGCTGAAATCGGTGGCGGCGGTGGTCGCGGCCTTCATCGTGGTCTATGCCCTGCTGCGCCAGCGCTATCGGTTCCTGCTGGGCGGCGTGGCGCTGATGCTGGTGGTGTGGATCGGGGCCAACATCTATACCACCGTGCTGCAACGCTTCATCGTGGCCCCCAACGAGCTGGAAAAGGAGCGGCCCTTCCTGGGCTTCCACATCGAGGCCACCAACCGCGCGTTCGGACTGGACACGGTGGAGGAGCGCACGCTGGCCCGCGACACCGAGCTGACCACGCAGGACATCACCAACAACCGGGCCACGGTGCACAACGTGCGCCTGTGGGATCACGAGCCGCTGCTGGACACCTTCTCGCAGATCCAGGAAATCCGCACCTACTATGAGTTCGTGTCGGTGGACAATGACCGCTACATGATCGACGGCGAGCTGCGTCAGACCATGCTTTCGCCGCGGGAGCTCAGCTCGCGTTCGCTGCCCAGCCGCACCTGGGTCAACGAGCGGCTGACCTTCACCCACGGCTACGGGCTGACCATGGGCCCGGTGAACCGCGTCAACGAGCAGGGCCTGCCCGCATTGTTCGTGCAGGACCTGCCGCCACGCACCGTCAAGCCCGAGTTGAGCATCACCCGTCCCGAAATCTACTACGGCGAGATCGACAACGACTACGTGTTCGTGCGCACGCGGCAGAAAGAGTTCAACTATCCCGAGGGCGACCTGAACATCTTCAGCGACTACGAGGGCGACGGGGGCGTGCCCATGGGCAGCCTGTGGAGGCGCCTGCTGTTCGCCGCCTATTTCCGCGACATCAAGGTGCTGCTGGCGGAGGATTTCACCGACCAGACCCGCGTGATGCTCTTCCGCAACATCTTCAAGCGCGTGACCATGATCGCCCCGTTCTTCAAGTTCGACCAGGATCCCTACATGGTGATCCACGCGGGCAAGCTGATGTGGATCATGGACGGCTACACCACCTCCTCGCGCTACCCCTACTCGGAAGCGGTGCAGGACGTGGGCAACTACATCCGCAACCCGGTCAAGGCGGTGGTGGACGCGTATGACGGCAGCATCCGCTTCTACCTGGTGGGACCGACCGACCCCATCGCCCAGGCGTACCAGCGCATCTTCCCAGGATTGATTCACGCGTTGTCCGAGATGCCGGCGGGCCTGCGCGCCCATCTGCGCCACCCGCCCGACTTCTTCAACATCCAGACGCAGATGTACGCCACCTATCACATGCGCGATGTGAACACCTTCTACAACAAGGAGGACCAGTGGGAGGTGCCGGTGATCGAGCAGAAGCGCATGGAGCCCTACTATACCGTGATGCGGCTGCCCGAGGAGGCCAAGGAGGAATTCATCCTCATGCTGCCCTTCACGCCCCGCCTCAAGGACAACATGGCGGCGTGGATGGTGGGCCGCAGCGACGGGGACCACTACGGCAAGCTGGTGGTCTACGCCTTTCCCAAGCAGAAGCTGATCTTCGGTCCCAAGCAGATGGCGGCGCGCATCAACCAGGATCCGCAGGTCTCGCAGCAGATCACGCTGTGGGACCAGAGCGGTTCCAACGTGATTCGCGGCACGCTGCTGGTGATTCCCATCGAGAATTCGCTGGTCTACATCCAGCCCCTGTACCTGCGGGCCGAGGACGGGCGCATTCCCGAGCTGAAGCGGGTCATCGTGGGCTATCAGAACAGCATCGCCATGGGCCTGGATCTGGACGATGCCCTGCGCAAGATTTTCGGCAGCGACGGCCGCCCCACGGAGACCTCCGCGACACGCGCCGCGGCGCAGCAGCGGGCTACGGAGATGAGCTCCGCCTCGCCGATGGGCGTGGAGTCCGGCTCGGCACGTGCCATGCAGCACTATGAGGCCATGCAGCGGGCCTCGCGCGAGGGCGACTGGTCGCGCTTCGGACGGGAGCTCGAGGAACTGGGCAAGACGCTGCGCGAGCTGCAAACGCGCAAGCCCTAGCCCCGCGCCTGTCGGCGCAGCGCGGTGCTGGCCGGATGGGCCCGGCGCGCGGCGCCGACCGCCTGACCGCGGGCCAGCGCACCATCCGCGCCCCAGCGGAAGCAGCGGAATCGCCGCGCCCCGGCATGGCAACTAGACCATCAGCTCGGCCGTGATGGCATCGGCCAGCAACAGGCCCGGTTCCGTCAGACACAGGCGGCCGTCGGCGTTCCAGCGGGCCTTGCCCTCGGCCACCAGGCGCTCGACCAGCCGCCGGCGGCCGGCCGACCATGGCTGCCCATGCTGCCGTGCCCAGTCCAGCGGGTGCAGCCCGCTATCCCGCCGCAGACACAGCATCAACTCTTCGTTGGCGCGCTGCGCCGCGTTGGGCCGCTCGTCGCGCGCCACGGGCGCCTGCCCGCGGAACAGGGCGCGCTGGTAGGCGCGAATGTGCCGCACGTTCCACCAGCGGTGCCCGTCCACGTAGGAATGGGCTCCCACGCCGAAGCCCAGGTAGTTGGCCCCGTCCCACACCAGCAGGTTCTGCCGCCCCTCCCGGCCCGGCAGACAGTAGTTGGACACCTCGTAGTGCCGGTAGCCCGCGCGGGTCAGCGACTCCGCGGCCCAGAGCATGCGCGCGGCCTGGTCGTCGCGGCCCTGCTCCACGGAGGCGGCAAGCGCCGGACGGCGCGCAAAGAGGGTGCCCGGCTCGATGTCCAGGGCATACACCGACACGTGCGCGGGCCGCTCGCGCAGCATCCAGGCCACGTCGGCTCGGAAGGCCGCCGCGCCCACGCCGGGCATGCCCAGCAGCAGATCCACGTTCACGTTCTCCAGCCCGGCCTGACGCGCGGCGGCGAGGGCCAAGCGGCTCTGCGCGGCGCCGTGTCCGCGCCCCAGGGCTCGCAGGGTCGCGTCGTCCACGCTCTGCACGCCCAGGCTCACCCGGTTCACCCCCAGCGCCCGCAGGCCGGCCAGGTAATCCACGCCGGCATCCTCGGGGTTCAGCTCGAAGGCCACCTCCGCCGTGTCATCCAGGGGAAACAGCCTCCGCAGCACCTTCAGCAGGCGCTGCACCTCGCCGAGCGTCAGCGTGGAGGGCGTGCCGCCGCCGATGTAGACGGAGGCCGCCGGCCCGGCGGAGCCGGCGTACACTTCCGCGCGCAGCGCCAGCTCGGCCTCCAGCGCGGACAGGTAATCCGCGTGCAGGGCGGCATGCTCACCGTGTACCGCGAAGGCGCAGAACGGACAGATGGTGTGGCAGAACGGAATGTGCAGGTAGAGGGCCGGAATGGTCATGGGCGACATGAGCCGGCCTGGGCCGGCCGCGCAGGAACCGCACCCGCGGGCCGGCGAACCGCGTCCTAGTAGGGCAGGCGGTCGAAGAGGGGTAGCTGGTAAACCCACAGGTAGACCAGGCCCAGGTAGATCAGCGCAGCGATCCAATGTGCGGTCATCCGCGCGCGCAGATATTGCACGACGCCGCGCAGCCCTTGCAGCGCCACGATGGCCCAGCCGGTCCATTGCGGCAGGCGATCAGGCTTGCCGAAGTCGATCATCAGCAGCGCGACGGCCGCCAGCAACACATACACCGGCAGCGCATCCAGGCAGGCCTGCTTCAGCCGCGCGGCAGGCGTATCATCGGCGCCCGGCACGGCGAAATACCGGCCGCGGGTGCGCGGAGGCGCCATCAGCAGGTGAATCAGCAACGCCACCGCCAGCAGGATGGAGAACACGGTCAGTTGCAGCCTCATCGTCCACAAGCTCCCGCAAAATTGAGTGCACTCCGGGGACCGGAAACGATTGCGGCAGCCCGGCGCATGGTGCACGACATGGCCGCCAGTCTAGCACAACCGGAGTCACGATTCTGTCACATGGCGCCAAGCATACGGGGGATGGGTCAGCCAGAATGAATCCGTGCGGGCGTGCTCCCGGCGCGAGCCCGAACGCCGGCCGGGCATACGCCGCGGCGGAGCCCCGCCGCCTGCCGTCGGGCTTGTGCGGCGTGGGCCGATGCGGCAAGATCGGGTCTTTGCCGGAGCCCTGGCGGGCGGGCCGGCCCAGGATGCCGCGTCGCAGCGGAGCTCCCAGTGCTCCGGCGGCAACGCGGCGGGCCCCGATGATATGACATCCCAGCGCGGAGGAGATCGCTCCCCGGCAGCTTGGCTCACGAGGACGCGCGCACCGTGATTGAATGGGCCACATTGACGGGCGTCGTGTTCGCGACCTCCGCGATCTCGGCCATGGTCGGCTTCGGCGGCGGGGCCATGCTCATCGCCGTGGTGCTGCTGTTCATGCCGCCGGGCAGCGCCATTCCGTTCCACGGCATGCTGCAGCTCGTGGCCAATTCCTCGCGGGTGGTGCTGCTGCGCCGCTGGGTGGCCTGGCCGCTGGCTGTGCCCTACCTGGTGTTGCTGCCCCTGGGGGCGGTGCTGGGACGCTGGTTGTTCGGCGGCATCTCCGAGCGGGCCATCTTCGTGCTGATCGGGCTGTTCGTGCTGGCGACGCTGGTCTCGCGCGAGGTGCCCTTCCTGAAAGGTCGCGAATATCCGCGCTGGTTTTTTCTGCTGCTGGGCCTGGGCGTGGGCATCCTGGGCTCCACTGTGGGCGTCGTGGGCGTGCTGGTTGCTCCCTTCCTGGATCGGCGCGACCTGACCAAGGAGGGCATCAACGGCACAATGGCCGTCATGACCGCGGCCATGCACCTGATGAAGATCGCCGCCTTTACCGCCTTCGGCTTCGATGTGGTGGCGCATCTGCCCCTCATGTTGCTGCTGGCGCCGGCGGTGATCCTGGGCAGCTATTTCGGCAAGTCGATCCTGGTGCGCTTCAGCGAGCGCGCCTTCCGCCTGCTGTTCAAGGGCACGCTGGCGGCGCTGGCCCTCAAGCTCATGCTCTGGGACGGGTTGCTCAAAGCGCTGCTGTAGGCCATGCTGAACCGCCCGCAGAGGGCGCGCAGGACATCCGCACCCCAGCGCACGCCAATCAACGGAGAAAACCATGAAAGGCATCACGCTCAAAGGCTTCGGTGGGCCGGAGGTGCTGGCCCTGGCCGACGTGCCCGACCCGACACCCGGCCCCGACCAGGTGCTGGTGCGCGTGCGCGCCAGCGCGTTGAACCGAGCCGATACCCTGCAGCGCCTGGGGCAGTATCCGCCGCCGCCCGGCGAGTCGGAGCTGTTGGGGCTGGAGCTGGCTGGGGACGTCGCAGGCTGGGGCCCCGGCGTGAGTGGGTTCAAGAAGGGCCAGCGGGTGTTCGGGTTGGTGGGCGGCGGCGGATATGCGCAATACGCGCTGATCGACAAGGAGATGGCCATGACCATCCCCGACGGCTGGAGCTACGAGCAGGCCGCCGCGGTCCCGGAGGTGTTCTTCACCGCCAACGAGACCATCTTCGTGCTGGGCGAGCTGAAGCCCGGCGAGTCGATCCTGATCCATGCAGGCGGCAGCGGCGTGGGCACGGCCGGCATCCAGATGGCCCGCCACATCGGCGCCAAGGTCTATTTCACCGCGGGGTCCCCTGAAAAGATCGCCAAGGCCATGGCGCTGGGCGCCGAAGCCGGCATCAATTACAAAACCCACGACTTCGCCGAGGAGATCAAGCGCCTGACGCAGGGTGCCGGCGTGGATGTGGTGGAGGATTTCCTGGCGGCCAGCTATTTCCAGCGCAACCTGGACGTGCTCCGCCCCGGCGGACGCCTGATCCTCGTGGCGCTGATGGGCGGCAACAAGATTGAGGTGAACCTGGCGCAGGTGATGACCAAGCGCCTGCAGATCAAGGGCTCCGTCATGCGCAGCCGGCCCCTGCAGGACAAGCGCGACATCACGCGCCGCTTCCGCGAACGGTGGCTGCCGGAGCTGGCCGCGGGGCGCATCAAGCCGGTGATCGATACGGTGTTGCCGCTGGCCGAAGCGGCGGCGGCTCACGCGGCCATGGACGCCAATCGCAACTTCGGCAAGATCGTTCTCAAGGTGGATTAGCCCGCCGGAGGCAGGATAGGCTACAGTGATGGGCATCGGTGGCTTCCGCGGGCGCCGTGCCGCGGCCCGGCAGCAAGGGCCGTTTCCGGGCAGTTGCAGGTCTGACCCATGCGGCTGAAATCCGCGGCCTGCCCCTGACTTGACTCATGCGACAGAAGCAGACCATGGCGTCCAACGACGACCAAGACCAGCCCCCCGGCTGGCAGGACGACTACGAGGCGCTGCTGGCGGATGCAAGGCAGCGCGGGGATCTGAGCCAGGCGACGGGAGCAGCCGAAAAGCGCAGATTCCCGCGGATCAACCTTATTTCACGTCCGATCCTGGTGCACGAGCCCACCCGCTACCAGATCCTGGACATGTCGGCAGGGGGCATGTCGTTCTATTCCGAGTCGTCATTCGAGATCGGCAGGGTGGTGAGCATCTCCCTGGAGGGGCTGCTGACCATTGAGGCGCGGGTGCTGGGCTGCGAAATGGTGGAGACCGACCCGGACTTCCTGGAGGTGCGGTATCGCGTGCATTGCCGATTCGAGGACGAGCGCTACGGCATGCGCTTCCTGGTGCTGGCGTTGCAGGCCAAAGGCTCCCCCATCGGCATCAACCCGGTGTCCGGCGCACGCTAGGCTGTCCCTCGTTCCAGCCGCAGCGCAGTCCCGGCTCAGCTCCTTCGCGCGCAGCGCGATGCGAGCGTCCGGCCATCGCCATCGCAGAGCCGAACGAGTCCCGCCTCCGCGGGCGCAAATTCGCCGCGCCCTGGCGTCGCTGCCGCCGGCCGGGCTGCATCCGGGGCCGCGGGCTGCGCCTCCTGGCACATCTTAACGGCGTGGGCGCTCAGTAGTCCACGGCGCGCAGCGTCTCGTAGAGGCCGATGATGCCGACGGGCCGGTGCCCTTCGTCCACCACGAACAGGGCGCGGATATGGTGGGTTTCCATGATGTGCAGCGCCCGCGCGGCCAGCAGGTCGGGCGCCACGGCCTTGGGGTCGGCATGCATGTGCCGCTCGATGGCCTGTGCCAGGAACGCCAGATCGGCCTGCTGGAGATGCAGCCGGGTCAGATCGCCCATGGAAAAGCTGCCCGCCAGCCGGCCCGCCCCATCGACCACGCAGGTGACGCCATAGTGCTTGTCCTGCAGCACGGGGATCACGTCGCGTAGCAGCATGTCGTGGGGCACCACGGGCACCTTGTCTCCGGTCTCCATGATGTCCGCCACCACGGTCATCAGCTTCTTGCCCAGGCTGCCGCCCGGGTGGAACAGCGCATAGTCCTCGGCCTTGAAATTGCGCAGGCGCAACAGGCACACGGCCAGCGTGTCGCCCATGGCCAGGGCCGCCGTGGTGCTGGCCGTGGGAGCCAGCCCCAGGGGGCAGGCCTCCTGCGCCACGCCCACGTCCAGGTGCAGATCGGCGCGCTTGGCCAGCTCCGACTGAACATTGCCCGTCATGGCGATGACCTTGACGCCCATGCGGCGCAGCGGCCCCAGCAGGCGCAGCACCTCCTCCGTGTGGCCCGAGTTGGAGAGCACGAGCGCCAAGTCCTGCGGCGTGACCATGCCCAGGTCGCCGTGAATGGCCTCGCCCGGGTGCAGGAACAGCGCCGGCGTGCCCGTGCTGGCCAGTGTGGCGGCGATCTTGGTGCCGATATGACCGCTCTTGCCCATTCCGGCGACGACGATGCGCCCCTTGCAGGCGAACATTTCGCGCACGGCCGCCACGAAGGAGGCGTCCAGGCGCGGTTGCAGGCCCTGCAGGCCCCGGATTTCGACGTCCAGGGCGCGGCGGGCCTCGCCGATGATCTCTTCGGAAGACAGGGGGCTCATGGGTGGCGGCTCGACGGTTGACGGTGCGCGGCGCCCGCCGCAGGCCGGCACGGCGCACCGGGGCGTGGCGCGGTCGAGGCCCGACGTGCCGGCGCACAAGGCTCAGGCGGCGCCGTCATCCAGCGAGCGCACATACTTGGCAATCTGGAAATAGCGCGTGATCAGCGCCTCGGCTTCGACGAAGCTGAGCTGGCTGGCGGCATCGCACTTGGCGCTTGGTGGATCGGGGTGCACCTCCACGAACAACCCGGCCAGGTCGGCCCCGGCCGAGGCGCTCATGAGCACCTTGAGGAAATGCTTGGCACCCCCGCGCGGATCGGAACTGGGCACCCCATACTTGCGCACCGAATGGCCCGCGTCGAAGATCACCGGATAGCCGGTTTCCTTCATGATGTGGAACGCGCGCGGATCGACGACCAGGTCGCGGTAGCCGAAGCAGGTGCCACGCTCGGTGAGCAGGATGTTCTTATTGCCCACCGATTCCACCTTGGCCACCACCTTGCCCATTTCCTCCGGGTGCAGAAACTGCGCTTTCTTGAGGTTGATGGGCTTGCCCACCTCGGCGATGGCCAGCACCAGCTCGGTCTGCATGGCCAGGTAGGCCGGCACCTGCAGCACGTCCACTACCTCCGCCACGCCTTCGGCCAGCTCCGTAGGGTAGTGCACGTCCGAGACGATGGGCAGGCCGAACTCGCGCTGGATGTCCTGGAACAGGCGCATGGACTTGTCCATGCCCAGGCCCGTGTAGTAGTCCGCGGAGGAGCGGTTGTCCTTCTTGTAGCTGGATTTGTAGATCAGCTCGACGTCCAGCTCCCTGGCCAGGTTGCGCAGGAATTCGGCTGTGCGGAAGGACGTTTCCTTGTCTTCCAGGATGCAGTTGCCCGCCATGAGCAGGAACCGGTTGCCGTCCCAGGTCACCGAGTCGTTGAGCTTGATTTCCATGGGTCACGCGTGGATGAGAGGAAACGCGCGGGGAGGCCCGTGCGGTGAACCCCTCCCCGTTGCACCGGCACGTTACTTGTCGAACACCTTAGTGTCGGCGATGAAAGCCTCCATGCCGGCGTCGGAGAGGCTGTGGTCCGCGACGCCCATGAGGATGTTGGCCGGCACCGTGATGATGTCCGCGCCGGCGACCAGGCATTCCATGACCTGCACCGCATTGCGCAGGGAGGCGGCGAGGATTTCCGTTTCGATGCCATAGTTGTTGTAGATGGTCACGATCTCGTTGATCAGGCGCACGCCGGCATCCTTGCGCTCACCGTCAACGGCCACGTAGGGCGTATTCTCCACCCGGTCCGTCCCGCCGGCCGGCACCTTGTGATCCACCATGAAATACAGGGAATTGCCGGGCGTGCGCTCGGGGTGGTCGTGCTTGTACATGTGGTCGGCCAGGCGTCCCAGGAACGGGCAGATGTAGGTTGCGCCGGCATTGGCCGCCCAGAAGGCCTGGGACGAATTAAAGACCAGCGTGGCCAGGGTCTTGATGTCGCGGTTCCACAGCTCGTGAATGATTTCGATGCCGGTGAAACCGCTGAGTCCTTCCTGCAGGGAGCGGTAGCCGCCCACGGGCACCTTGATGACCACGTTGTCGCCGAAGGCCGCGAGCTGTGCCGCCTCGGCGATCATCTTGGAGCGCTCGGTTTCCGTAGTCTCCAGGAACACCGGATCGGGCGCCATGAACTCGGCGATCTCGCGCATGATGCGGCCCGCCGCCTTGCGCGAATCGGCCCCGGCCCGCTTGAGCAGGGTGGGGTTGGTGGTCACGCCGTTGATGATACCGGCTTCCTTGAGCGGCCGGATTTCGCGCATGTCCGCCGAGTCGCCGAAGATACCCGCCGCGTGCGGCGCCGGGTGGCGCAGCTTCTTGCCCTTGGGCGTGGGATTGGTTTCCGGCAGACCGGTGCGGCGTTTGCGGATGCCGGGACTGATTTCCCACGGTCGAAGCATGTGCAACTTCCTGTGCGTTGGCGGCGCGAGGGACGCCGCGAGGTGAACGGATCAGCCGCCAGTATATGCGAATTTTTCCGGATGGGAAATGCGCGCGCCGGCCCGCGGCGATGGTCAATAAGCCTCCCGCAGCGCCGCCTCAGCCCGGGCAACGTCCTCCGGCGCGTCCACGCTCACCGAGCGCGAGCGCGCCTGAAAACAGTGGATGGGATAGCCGTGCTCCAG
The DNA here is from genome assembly GCA_016199125.1 of Candidatus Lambdaproteobacteria bacterium. GTDB lineage: Bacteria > SAR324 > SAR324 > SAR324 > JACQKK01 > JACQHH01. Next base: position 19,370 of record JACQHH010000150.1, on the reverse strand, counting down.
GGCCCGCAACTGCTCGAGCTGTTCCGATTCGCTCAGCGGCGTGCGCGACAGGGCGGCAAAGGTGGCCAGAAAGTCGGCCCGGTACAGGTACACGCCCACGTGCCGCCAACGCGGTGCGCCCGGTTGGCGCAAGTAGGGGATGGGGGCCCGCGAAAAGTACAGCGCCCGGCCACGCGCATCCAGCGCCACTTTGGCCTCGTTGGGGGAGCGGAACTCCTCGTCGGAGACAAAGGGGACGATCAGCGTGCCGAGCATTCCCTCAGGCTGGGCGCGCAAACCCCGGATCAGCGTTTCCAGATCGCCCGGGTCAATCAGCGGCTCGTCGCCCTGCACGTTCAGCACCCAGGCCCAGCGGCGGCCCGCCTCGCGCTCGCGGCGGGCCACCTCGGCGATGCGGTCGGTGCCTGTGGGGTGCTCCCCGGTGAGCATGGCGCGTCCGCCGAAGCCCTGCACCGTCTCCAGGATGCGCCGGTCGTCCGTGGCCACCAGGACGTCGGCCAGCGAGGGGGTGCGGCGCACGCGCTCCACCACGTGCTGAATCATGGGCCGCCCGGCGATGAGCGCCAGGGGCTTGCCCGGAAAGCGCGTGGAGCCCCAGCGCGCCGGAATCACCGCGAGCACGCCGTCGTCAGGCGTCGTCGGCGCCGCGCTCACGGGGTCTCCGGCAGGCTCATGCCCAGCGCACGCAGCCCGGCGCGAGCCCGCGCATCGCGCAGCAGCTCGGCAAAGGCCCGCACCGCGGGCCGCTGGGCGCGGGCGCGGGGCAGGGCAAAGTCGTAGGATTCATCCACGATGGGCAGGAAGCCCAGCCCCAGTCCCTGGGCCACCTGGGAGATGGCCACCCCCCAGTCGGCCCGGCCCTGGGCCACTGCGGCGGCCACGGCATTGTGCGACTTGGCTTCCACCAGGTAGCCCGGGGGCTTGGCGCCGGCCAGCAGCTTGTCGATGAGCACGCGTGTGCCGCTGCCCCGGTTGCGGTTGATCATCAGGCAGTCCGGGTGCGCCAGCGCCGCGCGCAGCGCCTGCGCATGGCCCGCGCCGGCCGCTGCGGAGAAGCGCGGGTCGTCGCGGCGGAACACCAGCCCCTGCTTGCGCCCGTAGCCCGGCAGCAGCTCCAGCGTCTCGTCCAGGAAGGGCCGGTTGTATTCTCCGGTGCGCTCGTCCAGCAGGTGCATGCCGGCCACGTCGCACTCGCCGCGTTTGGCCGCCAGCAAGCCGCCCTGGCTGCCCACGGCGATGGATTTCACGCGCCAGCCCGCCTCGCTCATCAGGCTCAGCAAGTGCTCCAGGCCCACGCACTGGCTGCCGATGACAACAAGGTCCGCCGGGGCCAGCGCCGCGCCGATCAGCGTCACGGGCAGGCGGCTGCCCTCCTCCAGCAGCTCCGTGTTGCGGCCGATGGCGATGAAGCCGTCGGCTTTGGAGAAGGCCGTGACCGAGCCGCTGCCCTTGCCCATGGGATAGGCGGCGTAGCCGTGGTCGGACTCCACCAGGTTCACCAGCAGGAACTCGGTGCGCCCCTTCTCCGAGTTCACGCGCAGGGGCAGGCGCGCCTCGACGGTGTGCGCGGCGGCTTCGGGCTGGCCGGCCATCAGGCGCAGCACCGGGGCGACGAAGGCATGGAAAGTGAACACGGCCGAAGTGGGAAAGCCCGGCAGGATCGCCACCGGCCTGCCGTGCAGCTTGGCCAGGCACAGGGGCTTGCCCGGCTTGAGGGCCACGCCGTGCACCAGGATGCCGGGGCTCTCCGGGCCGCCGCCGCCCAGACGCCGCACGACCTTGTAGTTCAGGTCTCCGGCGCCCTTGCTGGTGCCGCCGGAGAGCAGCACCACGTCGCAACGCAGCGCCTCGCGCAGACGCGCCTCCAGCAGGGCCTCGTCGTCGGGCACGATGCCCAGGGACACCGGCTCGGCGCCCAGCTCGCGCACGGCATCGGCGATGATGGTGGCGTTGGAGTCGTAGATGCGCCCCAGGGTCATGGGCGCGCCGGGGGCGATGATCTCGTCGCCGGTGGACAGGATGGCCACGCGGGGGCGCCGCACCACGTCCACGGTCGCCCGGCCGATGGCCGCCAACACCCCCGTTTCGCGGGAGGTGAGCAGCGTGCGCCGGTGCAGCACGGTCTCGCCGGCGCCGATGTCCGTGCCGGCAAAGCTCACCGCCTCGCCGGGCACGACGGCGTGCAGCGCGTGAATGCCTCCCTCGACCGGCAGGGTGTGCTCCACCATGAGCACCGCATCGGCTCCGCGGGGCATCACGCCGCCCGTGGCGATGGCCGTGGCCGTGCCCGCGGCGACCGTCTGCCGGGGGGCCACGCCGGTGTGCAGCACCTCTTCGTTGAGCCGCAGCAGGCGCGGCGCCTGCTCCTCGGCGCCGAAAGTGTCCTCGGCCCGCACGGCAAAGCCGTCCAGGTTGCTGCGATCGAAGAACGGCACGTCGATGGTGGAGACCACGGTCTCCGCGCAGATCCGCCCCAGAGCCTCGGCAAGCGGCACGGTCTGCGCCTCCAGGGGCCGCGGGCGGATGGCCTCGCGAAACACGCGCTCAGCCTCTTCCGCCGACAGCACGTTGAGGAATTGTTCCTGCTTCACGGCGTTGTTTCCAGTGTCGAATTGCGCGCGCGCCCTCCCGCAAGGCGCCCAGGGTGCATGCGCCATCAGGGCCCGCACCTGCGACGGCCCGGCATTCAGTATAGCAGCGCGGGCGCACGCCTGCAGAGTCTAGTCGTAGAGCCACACCTGCGCTTCGCCGCCCGCGGGGATGCCCTCGGAATCCTCCTCCACCACCACAAAGCCGTCCGCCTGGCTGGTGGAGGAGAGGATGGAGGCGCCGCTGGTGGCGACCAGCTCCGCCTGCCCGTCGCGCACGCGCACGCGGGCGTAATCCACCCGCCCGATCTGCGAGGCGATGCGCGAGGTGAGCGTGCAGCGCACGGGGCGGTAGGGCCAGGGCTCCGGCCGTCCGCCCAGCAGGTTCACCCCCAGGCGCACGAAGAAATCATAGGCCGCCAGGCAGGAAACCGGGTTGCCCGGCAGCAGGAACACCGGCCGCCCCTTGACCAGTCCGAAGCCGCTGGGGGCCGAGGGTCGCATGGCCACGCCGTGCACCAGCAGCTCGCCCAACTCCGCGATGAGCGTGGGCGCGTGATCCTCGATGCCCACGGATGTGCCGCCGGTGGTGACCAGCAGATCGCCCGGGGCGTCGCTGAGCGCCGCGCGGATGTCGTCGCGGATATCGGCCAGGTGCAGCGTCGCCGCCAGTTGCGCCCCGTCGCGGGCGATGAGTTGGGCCAGCATGATGCTGTTGGAATCCACGATCCTGGCGCCCTGGGGACGCTCGCCCGGCCTGAGCAGCTCGTTGCCCGTGATCAGCAGAGCCACGCCGCAGCGGCGCACCACGCGCACGCGCCCCTGACCGATGCTGGCCAGCACGCCCAGGTCCTGCGGACGCAGCACGCGCCCGGCCGGCAGCACCGTGCTGCCTGCGCGGATATCCTCGCCGATGCGACCCACGTTCTTGCGCGGGGTGACGGCATCGCTGGCGGTCATCACCCCGTCGCGCTCGGCCGCGTATTCCGCCATCAGCACCGCGTCGGCCCCGTCGGGCAGGGGCGCCCCGGTCATGATGCGCACCGTCTCGCCGGGCCCCACGCGGCCGGGAAACGTGCGCCCCGGCGTGACCTCGCCGATCACGCGGAACTGTAGCGGATTGTAGGTCCCGGCACCGAAGGTCTCCTCGCTGCGCAGGGCATAGCCGTCCATGGCCGAGCGCTCGAAGCCCGGCACGTCCACGCCTGAGACGACCGGCTCGGCCAGCACGCGCCTCCCGGCCTGGGCGATGGACACCTCCTCCGTGCCCAGCGGCCGGCAATGCTCGCGGATCAGCGCCTCAAACTGGTGCACGGTGGTGCGCTGCGAAAACCCCCGCATGCGGATGTCGGCCATCATGCACCCAGCGTGGCAGTCTGTGGAAAGTCGGGTAAGATGCGGTGGCGGGCTGCATCGCAGGGTACTGCCCGTACTTTTTTGCTGTCAAGCCGCAGCCGGCGCGGGCTGCCACGGCGCCACAGCCGGCGACCCGCCCCCTGGACCGTGCTGCCGCCCCCTTCGCGAGGCCAGGATCACCCGTGAACGCGCCGCCCGGCATCGCCGTGCTGATTCCCGCCGCGGGCGCCGGCCGCCGCATGGGCGGCAGCGGCTCCAAGGTGCTCGCGCCCCTGGCCGGCGAGCCGCTGATCCGCCACACGGTGCGCCTGTTCCATGCGCTCCCGGCCATCGAGGCCATTCACGTGATCTGCCGCCCCGCCGAGCGGGCGGCGTTGCAGGCCTGCTTCGCCCATCGCGAGGCGTGGGCCAAGCTGCGCCCGCTGATCGAGGGCGGGGCTGAACGACGCGATTCGGTGTTTCGCGGACTGCACGCGCTGGAGAGCCGCCCGCCGTGGGCCGTGCTGGTGCACGACGGCGCCCGGCCCTGCTGCTCCCCGGCTCTCGTGGCGCGGCTGCTGGCGGCCCTGGAAACGGCCGAGGCCGCCGTGCCTGTCATTCCCCTGGCCGATACGGTGCGGCGGCGGGCCGAGGGACGCAGCGAGGTGGTGGATCGCGCGGCGCTGCTGCGCACGCAAACGCCCCAGGCGTTCCGCTGGGCCACGCTGCACGAGGCCTATCGCTGCGGCATGACCCTGCCCAACGCCTTCACTGACGATGCGCAGTTCGTGGAAGCGGCCGGCGGCGCGGTGGCGACCGTGCCGGGCGAGGCGCGCAATATCAAAGTCACACATGGGGACGATCTCGCGCTGGCGGCCTGGCTGCTGCAGCATCCTCATTGGGGTCTGGGGGCCGATCCGTGACGTTGGCGCGGCGACCGCGTGCGTTTGGGAATGCTTTGCCCTGCATCCTCGGAATGCGATACGGTTGTTCCCAATGCGGATCGTTCCGGACGAAACCCTATTCTGCACCTCCTTCCAACGCGGTACGCAGCCGGTCGGCTGAACGGAATTGAAAAAAGGACATCGGCTTCGCATGGGACGTGGTCGGCTGATAACGTTGCTGCTCCTGGTTTGCCTGTGCCTGATTCCGGCCGCGCCGCTGTTTGCCCAGCAGCTCAAGCCGGACAAGGACGAGCAGATCGAAATGAACTTCCGCAACGTGGACGTTGCGAACTTCCTGCAGCTCATGTCGCGCGCCTTCGGCATTGCCTTTGTCTGGGACGACAAGGAAATCCGGGGTAAGATCACCCTGATTTCGCCGCGCAAGTTCAACCGGGCCGATGCGTTCCGCATCTTCGAGACCGTGCTGGCCATGCAGGGCTACACGACCATCAAGAACGAGAGCAGCCCCGTCGTGCAGGTGGTGCAGTCCAAGGACGCCTCGCGCCTGCCCAGCCCCACGCGCAGCGAAGAGCCGAAGGAGCCCGGCGGCAACCAGTTCCTCACACAGATCATTCCCCTGCGCTTCGCCGACGCCAACCAGATCAAGGCCGTGCTGGCGCCGATCATGTCCAAGACCGCGGCCCTGGCCGTGTATTCGCCTGCCAACGTGCTGGTGCTGTCCGACAGCGAGGAGAACATCAACCGCATCATGGAGATCGTGCGGGCGCTGGATACCCAGCCGGGGGACGTGGAATTCGTGGTGATCAAGCTCAAGTATGCCGCGGCGCGCAAGCTGGAGCCCATTCTCAAGTCGCTGACCACCAAGGTCATCGCCGGCCGCTCCGCGGCCCGCACACCCCAGCAGCCCGGGGGGGACGACGTGAAGATCGTGGCCGAGGAGCGTACCAACTCCCTGATCCTGGTGGCCGATCCGGTGACCGTGGCCCAATACCGCACGCTGATCGAATCGCTGGACGTGCAGGGGGTGGTGGAGGATGCCGGGATCAAGGTCTTTCGCCTGCAGCACGCCGACGCCGAGGAGCTGGCCAAGATTCTGCAGACCGTGAAGGACACCACCGCCACCGGACAGGCCAAGGTGCAGGCCCAGGGCCAGGGCCAGGCGTCCACGCCCCAGACGTTCGTGGCCGCCGACAAGCCCACCAACTCGCTGATCGTGTTCGGCTCCCAGGAAGTGATCGAGACCATGCAGCGCATGGTGGCCGAGCTCGACATCCGGCGCCCGCAGGTCTACGTCGAAGCGCTGATCATGGAAATCAGCCTGGAGAAGAGCCTGCAGCTTGGTGTGCGCTGGCAGGCGGCCTCGCAGACGGGCTCCGGCGTGCTGGGGGCGGGCTTTCCCAATGCCCAGCCGCAGTCGCTGCCGTCGGCCCTCAGCAGCGGCACGGGGGCCGTGGTGGGCATTGTGGGCAACGAGATCCAGTTCCAGGGGCAGAGCTTCGTGTCCTTCAGCGGCTTCATTCAGGCCACGCGCCAGGATCAGGATCTGAACATCCTGGCCAATCCGCAACTGCTCACCCTGAACAACGAGGAAGCCGAGATCAACGTGAGCCAGGTGGTGCCCATTTCGGCCAAGGTGGTCACCAACAGCAACCTGCAGACGACCACCGAGTTCGAGTTCAAGGACATCGGGGTCATCCTCAAGATCCGGCCGCAAATTACCGGCGGCGACAAGGTGCGCCTGATCATCCAGCAGGAGTCCAGCAGCGTGGCCGCGCGCCAGGCCACCGTCACCTCGGACCAGCAGGCCATTACCACGCTCAAGCGTTCCATCAACACCCAGGTGCTGGTGGACGACAACACCACCGTGGCCATCGGCGGCCTGATCCAGGATCAGCAGGTGGAGACGGAAACCAAAGTGCCCTGCCTGGGCGACATTCCGGTGCTGGGCTGGTTCTTCCGCGCGCGCGCCGAGGAGCTGCGCAAGACCAACCTGATCGTCTTCATCCGCCCGCACATCATCCAGACCGAGGAGGCCCTGCGCGAGGTCTCCGACGCGGTGCGCGGACGCTTTGAAGAGACGCGCAACATCCGCCAGAATCCCGAGGCGCTGCTCAAGCGCGACTTCAATCTGGACTCAGGTCCCGCATCGAAAGCGACGGAGAACGGCGCGCTTTCCGGTGGGGAACAGGGCGGTGGGGAACAGGGCGCGGCCCAGCCCGCCAAGTAGCCGCCGGTGCGGGGGCGGCACGAGTCGCACGGGCCGGAGCGCTTCCGGCCAGAGACAACAGGGGCACGCGTACCCGCGGGGATGCGCCCCAAACGCAAGCACGAGCATGAGCGAAGAATACACGTCCTGGGCGCCCGTGGAGGGCTACGACCCGCTGCGCGTGAACCTGGAGCAATTTGACGGGCCGCTGGACCTGCTGCTGCACCTGGTGCGCCAGCGCAAGCTGGACATCCAGCAGCTTCGCCTCAGCGAGATTACGGAGCCCTACTTGGCCTACGTGCAGCAGATGCAGCAGCTCGACCTGGATCGCGCCGGGGAATTCCTGGCCATCGCCGCCACCCTGATCTGGATCAAGTCGCGCGAGCTGCTGCCCCGCGAACTGGCCGACGCCGAGGAGCTGGACCCGGAATCCCTGGAAGAGCTGCTCCTGCGCCGGCTGCAGGAATACCAGCAGATCAAGACCGCCGCTCACGATCTGCAGCAACGGGACCAGGTGGGCCGCGACGTGTTCCCCCGCAGCGCACCGCCCGAAGAGGAGCCGGCGCCCGAGGGCGAGCTGGTGTTCGAGGAGGTGACGCTTTTCGGTCTGCTGGAGGCCTTCCGCAGCGTGCTGGCGCGCTCGGAAACCCAGGCCGCGCTGCACGTGATCCCGGAGCGGCAGCGCATCGAGGATCGCATCCGGCAATTGCTGGACACGCTGCACGCGCAGCACAGCGTGTATTTTCACGACCTCTTCGCGCTGCCCGCCTCGCGGGAGGAGATCATCCTCACGTTCATCTCCATCCTGGAGTTGGTGCGGCTGAAGGCCATCCGCATCGTGCAGGCCGCGCCGCTGGGCGACATCTTCTGCGAGGCCACCGAAGCGTTCCAGAACGAGGGCGCGCAACTGGTGACCCGCGTCCTGCATGGCCTGCTGGGCCGAGAAGACCCGCCGCTGGTCCAGGAGACCGTGGATGAGGACGCGGCGCAGACTCCGCAGGCTCCCGGCGGCGCCGCTCCCGAGGGCGGCCCCCTGCCATAGTTTCCACGCCTGGCGCCTGCCCGTTCACGCGTGAGGCAGGCGCCAACCCAGCACCGCAGCCGGCGCCGCAGGAGCCCGCGCTGCCGCCCAGCGGCCCAATTGCCGCTTCACGGCACGGCATACACCATGGCCATACTCAGCCCACAATCCTCCTACACCGGCCTCTGGCGCGCGTTGCGCGACCCGCGAGTGATCACGCTGGTGGCCGCCGTGCTGCTCATCGCGGGGCTGCTGGTGTGGTTGGGCCAGGCGCTGCTGCCCTTCATCATCTCCGTGGTGGTGGCCTATTTCCTGGAAGGCGGAGTGCATCAGCTCCGGCGGCGGGGCTGGGCGCGGCGCTGGGCGGCGCTGAGCATCTACGTGCTGTTCCTGTTGATCTACCTGGGCGGCATCCTGGGCCCCCTGCAGCTCATCGCCCGGCAGACCATCAACCTCGTGCGCAACTGGCCGGCCATCTTTGCCCAGATTCAGTCCGCGGTAAACGCGCAGGCCGGCATTCTGCTCCGCGCATTTCCCAAGAATCAGCAGGAGGAGATCCTGCACTGGGTCGGCACCCGCATCCAGGAATGGGGGCAGCAATTCGTGGAGGGCAGCCTGCCCGCGTTCGGCCAAGCCACCGGCTGGGCCGTGACCATGGTGCTGGTGCCGCTGCTGGTGTTCTTCCTCATGCTGGACAAGGAGGAGATGGTGGCCCAGTTCCGCCGGCTGCTGCCGCACGACATGGAGCTGGTGGACGCCGTGTGGGACGCGCTGGAGCCCAAGCTGGCCAACTATGTGCGCGGCAAGATGTGGGAGATCATCATCGTGACCATCGTCACGACGGTGGTGTTCCTGCTGATCCGGTTCAAGTATGCGTTCCTCATGGGACTGGCCACGGGGCTCTCCGTGCTGATTCCCTACGTGGGCATGATCGCCGTGGCGGTGCCCATCACCATCCTCGGACTGATCCAGTGGGGCGCCACCTGGGACTTCGGCACGCTGATCATCGCCTATGCGGTGATCCAGTTCCTGGATGGCAACGTCCTGGTGCCCTACATCTTCGCCGAAGCGGTGAAGATGCCGCCCTTCTACATCCTGCTGGCCGTGTTCGTGTTCGGGGCCATGTGGGGATTCTGGGGTGTGTTCCTGGCCATTCCCCTGGCCTCGCTGGCCACGACCCTCGTCACGGGCTTCCTGGAGTTTCGCGGCCGACTGGCGCGCGAGACGGCCGAAAGCGCGCCGAAATACCCCGGCTGAACCCCCACGGCGCAGAGGCCTGTCCGGGACGCTCGTCCCGCTGCGTGGGGCCCCGGCGCATGTCACGGATGACCGCGCCTGCCAAGTGCTGGTACCCTGAACTGTGGGCCCGCCGCACCGGCGGGCCGAGCGACACGGGTGTCCCATGATCCGCAAGACCACAGGTATATTCGCCGCGCTGGCGGTTGCGCTGACGCTGCACGGCATCGCAGCCGTCGAGCAGCCGCCCCCGGGCGCCATCCACGTCATCACCGTGCAGCAGGCCATCACCGCGGCCACCGCGCGCTACGTGCAGACTGCACTGGAGCACGCCGCGGCCACGCAAGCCGAGGTTCTAGTGATCCAGCTCGACACGCCCGGCGGGCTGCTGGATGCCACGCGCGACATCGTGCAGGACATCCTCAATGCGTCGCTGCCTGTGGTGGTGTACATCGCCCCCTCCGGCGCGCGGGGCGCATCGGCCGGGACGATCATCAGCATGGCCAGCCACGTGGCGGCCATGGCCCCGGCCACGCACATCGGCGCGGCGCACCCCGTGTCCATCTTCGGCGGAGACGACAACAAGGTCATGGGGGAGAAGATCCTCAACGACACCGCGGCCTACATCGAATCCCTGGCCCATCTGCGCCAGCGCAACGTGGAGTGGGCCATCTCCGCCGTGCGCGAATCCAAATCGGTCATTGCCGACAAGGCGCTGGAACTCAAGGTGATCGACCTCATCGCCGAAGACCTGGGCGACCTGATGCGGCAACTCCAGGGCCGCGAGGTGCGCATGTCCCGCGAACGGGTGGTGATGCTGCAAACCGCCGGTCGCCCCATCGTGATGCAGGACATGAGCATTTCGCAGAGCTTCATGTCCGTGGTCAGCAATCCCAACGTGGTGTTCCTGCTGCTCATCATCGGGCTGGTGGGCCTGTACATGGAATTTTCCAACCCCGGTCTGATCTTTCCCGGCGTGCTGGGCGCCATGAGCCTGCTCATCGCGCTGATTGCCATGCAGACCCTGCCGGTCAGCTATGGCGCCCTGGCCCTGATGCTGCTGGGGGTGGCCCTGCTGGTCGCGGAGGCCTTCGTGCCCAGCTTCGGCGTGCTCGGCATCGGCGGGCTGGCCTGCGTGCTCATCGGCGCCCTGTTCCTGTTGGACCAGTCGCTGACCGACCTGCGCATCTCGCGGCCCATGATCTTCGCAGCCGTGGGGGTGGTGGGTCTGACCGCGCTGGTCATCGGCAGGCTGCTGGTGAAGAGCCAGCGCATGCACCCGCGTTCGGCCCAGGACAACCTGGTGGGCCGTGTGGGCCGCGTGCGCCACCCCATCGCCCCGCCCCACGAGGGACAGGTGCTGCTCAATGGGGAGTTGTGGCGCGCCCGCGCCCAGGAGCCCCTTGCGGCCGACGACGAAGTGGTGGTGGAAGCCGTGGAGGGCCTGCTGCTCACCGTGGCCAAAGTGCCGGCCGCCGGCCGCGCACAACCCGTCTCATAGATCGGAGTTCATTCATGCTTACGACCATTGCCGTCGTCATCATCATTCTGCTGGGCCTGTTGTACGCCGCCATCCGCATTCTGCCGGAATATCAGCGCGCCGTGATCTTTCGTCTGGGGCGGGCCGTGGGCGTCAAAGGCCCGGGGCTGATCCTGCTCATTCCGCTGATCGACAAGATGCGCCGCGTGGACCTGCGCACCGTGGTGCTGGACATCCCGCCCCAGGACGTCATCACGCGGGACAACGTGTCCATCAAGGTCAATGCGGTAAATTACTTTCGCGTCGTGGACCCCATGAAGGCCATCATCGAGGTGGAGGACTACCTTTTTGCCACCAGCCAGCTTGCCCAGACCACCCTGCGCGCCGTGGTGGGCCAGGTGGAGCTGGACGAGGTGCTCTCCGAGCGCGAGGCCATCAACCACCGCCTGCAGGAAATCCTCGATACCCACACCGACCCCTGGGGCATCAAGGTGAGCCAGGTGGAGGTGAAGGACGTGGACCTGCCTCAGGAAATGCGCCGCTCCATCGCCAAGCAGGCCGAGGCCGAGCGCGAACGGCGCGCCAAGATCATCATGGCCCAGGCCGAAGAGACCGCCGCGGAATTCCTGGTCAAGGCCGCACGGCAGATGGCCGACAACCCGGTGGCCGTGCAGTTGCGCTTCATGCAGACCATCCTGGAGATGGAAGGCCCGGGTCATACCGTGGCCGTGCTGCCCATCCCCGTCGACATGATCAGCCACCTCATGCAGCTCAAGAAGAATACCGGCCAATGACGCGCTACGCAAAATAGGCTACGGTGTAACGTTGCGCACTCGATCCGCGCCCCGGGCGGCTGCCCTCACGGCCCGCCGTGTACCGCGCAACATCTGCCGCGCCCGCAGCAGGCACCGCGCAGCGTCAGGAGAGGTGGCCGAGTGGTCGAAGGCGCCAGACTCGAAATCTGGTAGGGTGGTAACGCCCTCGTGGGTTCGACTCCCACCCTCTCCGTTATTTCAATGACTTACGTAAACCTCCTGCGGTTGTTGCACCGCCCCAAGGTCATTCCTGGGCTGCCTTGAGGGTCCTCCGGTCATCGGATCGCCCTGAGCGAGAAAGTCCGACCCCAAATCATCAGTCGCCGCCGCGCTGGCGACAAACGAATTCGCCCGCCTTTTGCCGATTACGCGCCGATTGTCCGCTCTGCATGAGACGGATTCTCAGTCCGTGATGAACTCCCGGCACTGGATTTCCGAAATAACGACGCATCCGTCCTCGACGAGGGACCCTTCGCAGCAAAAGGTTCGTTGTTAGACTGAGGAACCGCGCCTGCCCGCGGCAGGGAATGCCAAGGACAACACCAGTTCGATCGGCCTCCCTGTCGTCATCACGGAGCGAGTTGTTTTCGAGAGCCGACGATTCCTGCGGCTGGCTCGTGTGAGAGTGCAGCGCAGTTTGCCGGATACACCGATGCAGGTCGATGACGCCGGACAGCGCCATGCCGAGGATTTTTCCAATGCATACCTTGCAAGATGCTTCCTCAGGTTTCCGCCCACCCACCGGCCCTGCGGACAGCTTCCCGCTGCTGGCCATCGGGTTGACCCCGGTGCAGCTTGAGGTCTGTCAGGCGCTGCTGCGCGACGGCGGGTTGCACGCAGCGCCCCGGCGGGCCTTCGGTGTCGTCGATCTCGCGGTGGCACTGCTGGAAGACGCCCCGGAATTTGTCCTGGTGAAGTTGCAGAAGCGTGGGCCTGATCTGCAATCCGTGACAAATGCGGTGCGGGCTCAGGATCCCCATGTTCCGATCCTGCTGCTGACGGACCCTGCCGACGCTCAGGACTCTGTCCAAGCGAGGCGACACGGAATTGCCGACGTCATCGACCATGTGGAAACCGAGTTGTTTCTGCATGTCGTCCGGCGTGAGCTGGAGGGGCTGCGTGCAAAACGGGCCGGAAACGTTTCCGGGCAGACTGTTGCCTTGCACACCCTTCCCTTTGCGTTCGCATCTGGTGACGCACCATCCCGGTTTGACGAATCGTCGCGGCAGGATCTGCCGCAGGGAGCGCTGGATGTCGTGCCTCCCGCTGTAAGCGCGGAAGACCGCGATGGCCCGTTGCCGGCCGCAAACCGGGCCCATGTGGCTGCGCCGGCCTCCTCCGCACGTTCTTCATCATCGTCCCCGCCGATTGACCCCGGTCTGCAGGGGCCGCAGGAAATTGTCTCGGAATGGCCACAGTGGAGTTCAGGGTATGCCTTTCCTGGCGGCGCCCCGGATGACGATCCGGCGCAAGACACGATCTTGCGCAACGCCGATGCAGAGGGCCGCACGCTTTGCGTCAAGTGCCCGTTGCAGCACCTGCACGATACGGCAGGCTCGAGGTGGGCCACTGGCCAGCGTGATATCGATGGGTCAGAGCGCCAGGCCGCGGAGGGAGAACTGATGCAGGCGTATCGCCAGCTTGCGGACGCCATGGAAAATTCTCCGGCGGCCGTCTGCTCTGTCGATGCGGAGCAATGCCTGCAGCTCTGGAATGGCAAGCTCATCGAGCTGTTTCCCCAACTGGCCTCCATTGTTCGCAGGGGGCTGCCGTTCGAGGAACTGGTGCGCGCCGTGGCCGCATCCATCGTGCCGACGGGCGAGGACACGGAATCCTTCGTGGCCGCGCGCATGCGCCAACTGGCGGGCCAAGTGACGGGCAGTCACAAGGTCCGGCTGCTCGACGGGCGCACGTTGCTGGTGCAGGATCGCAAGTCGGCAGACGGGGGAACCGTCGTCAACGTCCTGGACGTGACCGAGTACCACCGCAACGAGGAAGCGTTGGCAGCCACCAACGCCAGCTTGCGGGAGCTGCTTGTGCAGGCCGTGGATGGAATCTTCACTTGCGACGGCACGGGTCGCTTTCTGCAGGTCAACAAGCGTCTTTGCACTATGACCGGCTACTCCAGCGAGGAGCTGCTGGCCTTGGGCTTCGCCGACCTGGTGGATCCCGAATCGTTGAACGCCGAGCCGTTGCGCATGGCCAGGATCATGGCCGGGGAACCGCAACTCAGGGTCAGGCCCCTGCGTCGCAAAGACGGCACCAGGTTCTTCGTCGAGACGAGCGCATCCCCCTACGGCGACGGCTGCGCGATCGGCATCATGCGCGACATCACGGAGCGGCAACGCGCCGAGGAGGCGCTGCGCAACGGCCAACTCCTGCTGCAGGCGGTATTCGATGCCATCCCCCATCTGCTCTACGTCAAAGACGAACAGCAGTGCTATCTGATGGCCAACCAGGGTTTTCAGGAACACCACGCCACATCCCTGGAGCGAGTGATCGGCTTCCGCATCCAGGACTTCACGACGCGCCCACCCGAGGAAGTGGAGCAGGTAGGACGCAGCGACGAATCGATCTTGCAGGGCCGCTGTGCCCGCGTCGATTCCGTGAATGACGCGCATGACCCAGGCGGAGCCGTGCGACGCTTGCGCACGATCAAGATTCCCCTGCGGGACGGGTCGGGGCGGATTCGAGGCCTGGTCGGCGTGTCCGAGGATGTGACCGCGTTGGAGCGCGCCCAGGAGGCGCTGCGCGAGAGTCAGCGCATTCTCAAGGCCGGATTCGATGCCATGCCCTACCTGGTTTATGTCAAGGACGCCGATGGGCGATTCCTGATGGTCAACCGTCACGTCGCCCGACAGTTGGGCGAGAATGCGGAGGCCTTGCGCGGGCGGCGTCCCGCCCAGACGGCGCTTGCGCACCTGCCGGAATGGCAGCAGGTGGCCGAGCTTGACGAGCAGCTCCTTTCGGGCGCCACGCCGCGCGTCGACAAAGTGTTCCGCTTGAGAAGCACCGATGGAACATGGCGCTCCGTGCGCATCATCAAAGAGCGAATCCTGGACGACACCGGCGCTGTCTGCGGACTGATCGGCATCGGCGAGGACGTGACCCGGCTGGAAGAGGCCCGATCGGCGCTGCAGGAGAACCAGCGGCTGCTGCGCACCGTTTTCGAGACGATTCCCCAGCCGTTGACGGTCAAGGACGCCCAGGGACGCTACACCGTCGTCAACCGCAAGGGTGCGGAAGTCATGGGGTTGCCGGTGGAGGAAATGATCGGCAAGCGCATCGATGAGCTGGCGGGTAATTCCAAGCAATGGCGGCACATCGCCGAGCTGGATCGCCGCATTCTCAGCGGGGAGCTGGATCGGCAAAACGAGCTGCAACATCTCACGTTCGCTGACGGAACGCCGCGCGCAGTGCTCATGATCAAAGAGCCCCTGCGCGACGAGGCCGGAAACATCACGGGCCTGGTCGCCCTTGCCGAGGACGTCACGGCCCTGGACCAAGCCAAGGCCGAGGCCACGGCGGCCCACGCGCGCCTGTACGATGCCGTGCAGCACATCTTTGCCGGGTTCTACCTCTTTGACAAGCACGAGCGGCTCCAGCTCTGGAACCAGCAAATCATCGAAATCTTCCCGTCTCTGCGCGAACATCTGCGTGTCGGGCTGTCGTTCGAAGAGCTCCTGCATCTCGTCGCGCCGCATGTGAATTATCCCGACGCGACCGAGGCGGACTACGTCGCCCGGCGTCTGGGACAATTCAGGACCCTGGCCACGACCCAGGCCGAAATGACGCTGACCAATGGGCGCTGGATCATGGTGCGGGACGTGCGCACCTCAGAAGGCGGCATGGTGTCGCTGCGCATGGATATCAGCGAATTCAAAGCTGCCGAAAAGGCGCTGCGCGCAAGCGAGACCCGCTTTCGCCTGCTGGCGGAAAACGCCCCGGACCTGATCTTCAGCTATCGCATCCTTCCCACTCGGGGATTCGAGTTCGTTTCTCCGGTGGCGACCCGGATCACCGGCTATTCGGCGGAGGAGCACTACGCCGACCCGGACCTCTGGTTGCGCATCACGCACCCGGAGGATCGCGAGCGCCAGGCCGCCATGTGGTTTCAAGGCGACAAGACCACGGAGCTGCCGATCGCGATTCGGTGGCGCCATCGCGACGGGCACTGGGTGTGGATCGAAGAACGCAGAATGCCGGTGTTCGACGACCAGGGGCGGTTGGTGCGCATCGAGGGCATTGTGCGCGACGTTTCATTGCGCAAATCCCTGGAGGAGCAACTGCTGCAGGCTCAACGCATGGAGGCCGTGGGCCAACTGGCCGGCGGCATCGCCCACGACTTCAACAACATGTTGTCCGTCATGAACAGCTACAGCTCGTTTGTCCTGGAATCGTTGTCGGAAGGCCATCCGGCCATCCAGGACGTGATGGTGATTCGTGACGCCGTGGAACGCTCCGCAGCGCTCACGCGCCAGCTGCTGGCGTTCAGCCGCAAGCAGTTGCTGCACATGCGGACGGTACGCCTCAATGACTTGATGTCCCAGATGGAGAAGATGCTGGGACGCGTCATCGGCGAGAACATTCAACTGGAGACCCGGTTGGAGCCCGACCTGGGGCACGTCTACGCCGATCCAGGCCAGATCGAGCAGATCGTGATGAATCTCGCTGTCAACAGCCGCGACGCCATGCCCAAAGGAGGGGTCCTGAAGCTGGAAACCGCCAATGTGCGTGTGGATGAAAAAACGCCCTCCGCCTTCAGGGACCTTGCGCCGGGGAACTATGTGATGTTGGCCGTGAGCGACAACGGGACGGGCATGTCCGAAGAGATTCGACGACACGTCTTCGAGCCCTTCTTCACGACAAAAGACGTGGGCAAGGGCACGGGGCTGGGGCTTTCCACGGTCTACGGGATCGTCAAGCAGATGGGTGGAGACATTGTCGTGGAAAGCGAGCTCAACAAGGGCACCACGTTGCGCATGCTGCTGCCTCGACGCGAACTGAGCGCCACCGACGAAAACCAGCAGCATGCCAAATACGAAGCGTTGCGCGGCGTTGAAACGATTCTGCTGGTCGAAGACGAAGAGCTGGTGCGTCACGCCGCTCAGCGCACATTGGAAGCGCATGGATACAAGATCGTGTCGGCCGCGAACGGCGCAGAAGCA
The DNA here is from genome assembly GCA_016199125.1 of Candidatus Lambdaproteobacteria bacterium. Classification (GTDB taxonomy): domain Bacteria; phylum SAR324; class SAR324; order SAR324; family JACQKK01; genus JACQHH01. The sequence continues at coordinate 2,616 of JACQHH010000150.1, read as the reverse complement.
GAGTCCATCTTCTGCGATTTTGACGGGAAATTCGACCTGGTGTTGACGGACATGGTCATGCCCGTGCTGGGCGGAAGCGAGCTCGCGAAGCGGCTCCGGAAGCTGCGGCCCGACCTCATGGTGCTGTTCATGACGGGTTACTCGGAAAGCTTTACGGGCGAAACGCCCGAGGGAGACGGCGACGCTCCGCAGGTCCTGCAAAAGCCTTTCAGCAACCAAGCCCTGTTGCAGCACGTGCGTCGGGCGCTGGGGCCATTGCGGGTCGCCGCCGCTGCGGACGAGTGATGCGCCATGGCGCAGGATCCGGACATTTCATCCGGCCTTGGAGAGCCCGCGGGAAGGGTCCGGTCGCGGCCGGCGCAGGCAGAGGGATGCAGCAATGCTGTTCCCCTGTCTCCGCGGGGCCTCGTGCTGCCGGACAGCACGGCGCCAGGTCAGACCATCACCAACAGACGGAGCACGCAGGTGCTGAATGAAAATGAGGAAGATCGGCCGGCCCAGACGGCTACGGATCACGACGGCGCATCCTTGGGCGACTTGAAACCCAGACTCCTGATCGTCGATGACCAGGAACAGATCGTTACCGCGCTGCAACGGGAGTTGCGGAACGAGGCGTACGTCATCGACGCATTCACGAATTCCTGCACGGCGGCCGAGGCGATTGAGCGGGAGGAGTACGCCCTCGTGATTTCCGACAACATCATGCCGGAACTGGGTGGACTTGAGCTGCTCGCCAAGGCCAAGGCATCCCATCCGGAGACGCGCCGCATCCTGCTCACCGGACACACGGAACTTGCCGACGCGGTGCGCGCCTTCAACGACGGCACGATCCATCGCTACGTGCACAAGCCGTGGAATTCCGCCGAGCTGCGCAGCATGGTGCGCGAGGAAGTTGACCGCCATCAACAGCACCACGCCGTGGAGGAGAATCTGGAAAGCCTCAAGCGCAAGACGATGCAGCAGATCAACGAGCTGCTGCGCGCCAAGATCAAGCTCAAGCAGGCGGAAACGGCCATTGCGCTGCACGAGGACATGGCCAATCTGGCGCCCGTTGTAGTGCCGCCGCACCTGCTCAAGCTGTCCTACCTGATCGTCGATGGCGACGCCGGCGTGCGACGCCTGTTGGCCGACGGGTTTCGCAAAATCGGCCTCAGCCGGTGCTCCGTCGTGGCGGATGGCCTGGAGGCCGAGGCGTACTTCAAGGTGCATGGAAGGGTCGATGTCGTGATCTCCGAGTTGCAACTCGAAGGGATCAACGGCATCCAGTTCCATCGCATGCTGCGCGAGCATGACCAGCTCTCGCGCAATGGCGTGTTCATTCTGATGACGACGCCCGCCTATCTGAACTACGTAAAAGTCGCACTGGAGGCCGGCGTAAACGGTCACGTGCTCAAGCCATTCCACCTGTCCACGCTGCTGGAGCAGATCGAATGTCTGCTGCCCAGCGGCGGCGCCGAGCGCTTCAAGCACGGCATCAAGGAATTGAGCCCATTATCCTTTGTCGTGGCCAATCCCAGCAGCGCCGCACGCTTTCAGATCAAGCACCATCTCGTTTCCAGCGGCATGGACAACGTGGCTGTGGCCGCATCCGGTCCGGGCGCGCTGCACATGGTGCGGCATCGCAAGGCCGACGTGCTGATCTACGACAGCGCCCTGACAGACCCCGGGTGGAAGGACATCCGCGCGGCCCTGGCCCGTGAACAGCCGGCCCTGCACCCCACGCTGGTCTTCACAAGCATGGCCGCCGGTCAAAAGGAGCTGGACGAGGCGACGCGACTGGGGGTGACGAATTTCATCACCGGTCCGTTTACACAGGGCGAGCTGCTGACCTCGATCCTGATGGCCTTGAGTGCCAACCGGGCGCAGGCGGCGACGTCGGCGCCCCCCCCATCGGCGGAACGCACGGGGGGCGACACAGGCCCATGACCGGGCGCGGATCATGACGCCGCTCCCACGCACGAGGCCTTGTCCCCGCTGAGCATGCGGGCCTGCGCAACGCGCCCGAGCCGCTGCGGCTTCCGTTACGGCGTGTGCACGGCGCGTCGCGGGAGGTTCCCGATCTCACATCCCGCCGGTGACTTCCAGCAACTGGCCACTGACGTAGTCGGAGAAGGGCAGGCAGAACATCAGCACGGAGCCGGCGGCTTCCTGGGGCGTGCCCGCGCGGCCCAGGGGAATCATGGCCTTCATGGCGGCGATGTTCTGCACGGGGACGCCCACGGGGATGTCGCGGCCCTCGACCTGGATCAGCTTCTTTTCGTCCGTGGCTTCGGTGAGGCGCGTATCGATCCAGCCGAACGCGACGCTGTTCACGTTGACCTTGTAGCGCCCCCATTCCTTGGCCAGGGTTTTCGTGAGGCCCACGATGGCGGCCTTGCCCGCGGAGTAGTTGGTCTGGCCGGCGTTGCCGCGGGTGCCGGAGACCGAGGAGATGTTGACCACCTTGCGCATCACCTCCCGGCCCGCCTCGGCTTCCTGCTTGGACCTGACGCGAATGAACTCCGCCGCGGCCTGCAGGATGCGCCAGGGCGCCTTCACGTGCACGTTCATCATGGCGTCCCATTGCTCCTCGGTCATCTTCTGAATGACCGCGTCCCAGGTGTAGCCGGCGTTGTT
>JACQHH010000152.1 GCA_016199125.1 Candidatus Lambdaproteobacteria bacterium | reverse complement strand
TGTGCGAGGGCTGCGGCGATTGCGGCGTGAAGTCCAACTGCCTGTCCGTGACGCCGGTGGAGACCGACTATGGCCGCAAGACGCAGATCCACCAGTCGTCGTGCAACATGGACTATTCCTGCCTTAAGGGGGATTGCCCCAGCTTCCTGACCGTGGAGCTGGGCGAGGGCGCGGTGCCGCGCAAGAAGGCCGGCTCGGCGGGCGAGCTGTCCGAGGCGCTGCCGGAGCCCAGCCTGCAGGCCGACGCGGCGGAGCCCTACAAGGTGCTCATGGTGGGCATCGGCGGCACGGGCGTGGTCACGGTGGACGCGCTGCTGGTCACCGCCGCCGCCATCGAGGGCAAGTTCGCCCTGCACCTGGATCAGACGGGCCTGGCGCAGAAGGGCGGCGCCGTGCTCTCCAACCTGATCCTCAGCGAGCAGCGCATCGACCGCCCGGCCAAGATCTCCGTCGGCGAGACCAACCTGCTGCTGGCCTTCGACCTGCTGGCCGCGGTCTCGCGGGACAACCTGGAGCGCTTCCATCCGCAGCGCACGGTGGCCGTGGTCAACACGCACCGCACCAGCACGGCGGCCATGGTGACCAACGTGCACGCCCAGTTTCCCCAGGAGCAGAAGCTGCTGGAGCGGCTGAACACCTACACCAACCGCGAGGGCACCGTGGGGGTGGACGCCGAGGCGCTCACCGAAGGGCTGTTCGGCAACAACCAGTCCAACAACATCTTCCTGGTCGGTGTGGCCTACCAGGCCGGGCTGCTGCCCCTGCGCGCCGAGTCCATCGAGGAGGCCATCCGCGCCAACGAGGTGGCCGTGGAGCAGAACATTCGCGCCTTCCGCTGGGGCCGCAAATATCGCCTGGACGCCGACGCCGTGCTGCGCCTGCTGCACGAGGACGCCGCGCCGCCCGCCCCCCGCGAGGCCGCGCTGGACAAGCTGCGCCGCTTCGCTCCCGCCAGGGCGCGGGAGCTGGAACGGCTGGCCGCGGACTTTCCGGGCGGCGGCAAGCTGGACGACCTGCTCTATCCGCGCGTCGCCGATCTGCTGCTCTACCAGGGCTCGCGCCTGGCCCGGGGCTACCTGGCCCGCGTGCGCAAGGCCGTGGCGGCCGAGCACGAACGCACGCCCGGCCGCACGGCCCTGGCCGAGGCGGTGGCGCGCTGGGCCTTCAAGCTGATGGCCTACAAGGACGAGTACGAGGTGGCCCGGCTGTGGCTGCACGATCCCATCCGCCAGCACGTGCGCGCGTCCTACGACGGCCCGCTCACGCTGTACTATCACCTGCACCCCCCGCTGCTGCGGGCCCTGGGCCTCAAGCACAAGCTGCGCCTGGGCCCCTGGTTCACGCCGGCGTTCAAGGCGCTCTATGCCCTGCGCGGGCTGCGCGGCACGCCGCTGGACCCCTTCGGCTATGCCGCCATCCGCCGCGAGGAGCGGCGCCTGATCCAGTGGTACGACGGTTTGCTGGACGAAGTGCTGGGCGCGCTGAGCCACGACAATCACGCCTTGGCCGTGTCCATCGCCGGCGCGCCGGAGGGCATTCGCGGCTACGAGTCCATCAAGCAGCGCACCATCGCAGAAACCGAGGCGCAAGTGGCCACGCTGCTGGACGCGCTGCGCAGTCGCCAGCCGGAACGCATGGCGGGTTAGGCGCGGTGACGCGGACACCGCGGCGGGCGGCGCATGGCTGCGTGCCCATGGGCGCGCGGATGCGCCGGCACACCTGCGCTGCCGCAACCGGATCGGATGGGGCTTGGAAAGCCGCCGCGCAGGACGCGTGGCGGGCAGAACGGGACGGCGCGGCTAGATCAGCCCCGCGGCCTTGAGGGTCACGTAGGCGCCCTTGCGGTCCAACGTGCGCAGGGCCTTGGTGCTCAGCTTCACCGTCACGTAGCGCTTGAGCTCCGGCACGAAGATGCGCCGCTTGACCAGGTTGGCCTGCTGCACGTGGTTGGTCTTGTTGTTGGCGTGGGACACACGGTGACCGTTGAGCCCCTTCTTTCCCGAGATCGCACACTGCCTGGCCATGGGTCGCCTTTCCGCTCGCATTGTTGTGCTGCTTCAAACCATTTAATCTATGGGTAATCGCCTGGGTTGTCAACGCCAAGTCCGCGCCGGAGCAGGGCAATCGCATTCCAACGGTTGTCATTCTGAGTGCCGCACCGCGGCGCGAAGAATCTCCATGATTTCAGCAAGACGAGACCCTTCGCTGCGCTCAGGGTGACAGCAACGACGGAGCAGCGGCTAAAATGCGGTTGCCCTGCGCGCCAGGGCGGGCGCGGGAAGCCAGGGCCATGGCGGCGGATCCGGCCGGGTCGCCGACGTATCCTACACAACGGGAGTGCAGCGCGCATGGAACAACGGGTAAGCCTGATCACGCTGGGCGTGGCCGACGTGGCCGCCAGCCGCGCCTTCTACGAGCGGCTGGGATGGCGGGCCTCGTCGGTGGGCGGCGGCGAGGTGGCGTTCTTTCAGTTGGGCGGCATGGCCTTCGGGGTCTACGGGCTGGCGGCGCTGGCCGAGGATGCCGGGCTGCCCGGTCTGCCGGGCGCGCCGGGGGGCATCGCCCTGGCGTACAACGTGCGCCGCAAGGAAGAGGTGGATGCGGTGCTGGCCGAGGCGCAGGCTGCCGGGGCGCGCCTGCTCAAGCCCGCCGAGGAAAAATTCTGGGGCGGCTACTCGGGCTACTTCGCCGATCCGGACGGCTATCCCTGGGAAGTGGCCTGGAACCCCGGCTTCACCTGGAGCGCCGACGGCGGCGTGGTGCTGCCCACATGAGCCCCCGGCCGATTCAGGCCGCGCAACGGCGCGGTGGGGGTCGCCTTGGCCGCCGATCCCGGTGCGCTCGGCGCATGCTTCCGCTGCACCGCGAGCCCGCCCGCGCGGCGATGTTCCTCCCCCCTGCCGGCGCCCCGCCCCGCCCATGAACATCCTGCTGATCCAGTTGCGGCGCATCGGGGACGTGCTGATGACCACGCCGGCGGTGCGGGCGCTGCGCGCGGCCCATCCCCAGGCGCGCATCACGTTCCTCACCGAGCGCCCGTCGGACCTGGTGTTCCGCCACAGCCCGCACGTGGACGAGGTGCTGATCTACCCTGGGCGCGCATCCCACTGGCAGGCGCTGGGCTGGCTGTGGCGCCTGCGCCGCGGGGGCTACGACCTGGTGCTGGACTTCTTCGGCAACCCGCGCAGCGCCCAGCTTGCCTGGGCCACGGGCGCGCCGCGGCGCATCGGGTTCGATTTCCGGGGTCGCCGCTGGGCCTACACCGAGCGCGTGCAGGTGCCACCCGGCAAGCTGTTCGCCGCCGCGCACAAGGCGCTGCTGCTGGAGCCGCTGGGCGTCGCGGCGGACGACCTGGTACCCGAGGTGCGCGTGGGGGCGGAGGATCGCGCCTATGCCGGGCGGCAGCTCGCCGAGCTGGGGCTGGCCCCGGGCGAGCCCTTCGTGGCGCTGTGCCCTGTCTCGCGCCAGCCCTACAAGGTGTGGCCGCCGCAGCGCTTCGCCGAGATCGCCGACCGGCTCATCGAGCGCCACGGGCTGCGCGTGCTGTTCTTCTGGGGGCCGGGCGAGGAGGCCTTCGTGCAGGCCGTGCGCGCCGCCATGCGCCGGGCGGCCCTGCCGGATTATCCGGTGCCCAGCCTGCTGGAGATGGCCGCGCTGCTGGAGCGGGCCGTGCTCTACGTGGGCAACGACAACGGCCCGCGGCACTTCGCCATTGCCGTGGGCACGCCCACCGTGGCAGTATTCGGCAGACCTTTTCCGGAAAACTGGACGCCGCCCGGCGCCACGCGCCACCGGGCCGTGGCGTTCGATCCGGGCTGCAAATCCGCCTGCACCTATCCCCGCTGCACCCACCTGGACTGCATCAACAAGGTTCCGCTGGAGCCGGTGTGGGCGGAAACCGAGCACTTGTTGAACCTGAGCCGATGAACCAGCCCGTGCTGATCGACGTGCCGCGCCTGGTGGACTTTCACGAGCGCAGCGTGGCCCGCTGGCACCGGACGCCGGTGGCGGTGGACGAGCGCGAGCCGCTGTGGCTGCGCGTGGCGGAAAACCACGCCCGCAACTTCGAGTTGTGGCACGAGGAGGACAAGGCGCGCGATCCCCATGCGGACGATGGAGACATCGCCGCGGTCAAGCGCGCCATCGACAGACTCAACCAGCAGCGCAACGACGCCATCGAACGCATCGACGAGACCGTGCTGGCCATGCTCGCCGCGCGCCACGTGTCGGCGCCTGAGGCGCCGCTGCACTCGGAGACCGTGGGCACCATCGTGGACCGCTTGTCCATCCTCTCGCTCAGGGTGTACCACATGGACGAGGAGGCCCGGCGTGCGGACGCCGATGCGGCCCATCGCGCCAATTGCGCCGCAAAGCTGGCCGTGCTGCAGACCCAGCGGCGCGACCTGGCCGACTGCCTGCACGCCTTGCAGCGCGACCTGCTGGGCGGGGCACGCCGCATCAAGGTCTATCGCCAGATGAAAATGTACAACGACCCCAGCCTGAACCCCGTGCTCTATGGCAAGACCGGCCCCTGATCTGACCCAGGGAAGCGTATTGCTCTGAAATCATTAACCAAGATATTGTCGCTAATCTCTGTCAAAATTTGACAGCATTCTGTCGCGAGGCTAGACTGGAAGAGTGAGCAATGCCTCGGCGCCTGCGCTGTCCATCCATGCGCGCGAACGTTTTGCGCATGCCGGGAGTTGAGGTAAAATCATCCATGGTCTCGATGTCACGGCGCGGCTGGGCCGCGTGGGCGGCATCGCACGCCGCGCGTGCCGCGGCACTCAGGGGAATACATGAGCGAGCCACGGGAAGCGGCGCAGCACAAGACGCCGCAGGCACAACCCACCGCCGCGGCCGACGGCGCGCCGGACGAGATCGGCGCGCAGAGGATTGCGCCGCAGGGGCTGCTGGAAAAGCGGCGCACGGCGCAGACCGCCTACGTGTTCGACCTGCGCACGCCGGAGGCGTTTGACGAGTCCCACCTGCCCGGGGCCTTCAATCTGCCCGCGGAGCACGTGGAGGCCAACCTGCACCGCCTGCCCTTCCAGGGCGATCTGCTGTTCTACGACGGCGGAGACGGCGCCGCGCGCCGCGTCGCGGCGTTGCTGCGCGAGAACGCCTTCACCGACTTCTTCTACATGGAAGAGGGCTACGCGACGTTGCACCAGGCGCTGCTGGATTCGCCCCAGGACGTCAAGTACGGCGCCCTCACGCCGGCCGAGCGCGCCACGCACATCGAGCGGGTGCTGGACGAAAAAGTGCGCGAGTACCTGGCCAGCGACGGGGGCGGGCTGGAGGTGGTGGCCATCGAGGACGACAGCGTGACGGTCTCCTACCAGGGCGCCTGCGGCTCGTGCGGAAGCTCCACGGCGGGCACGCTGCGCTTCATCCAGATGGCGCTGACCAACGGTCTCAATCACGAGATCGAGGTGCTGCCCGTCGACGCCTAGGCCCACGCAGTGGCCACGCGGGCGCCCGTGGCACGGTACGGTGTCCGCCGCCCGGGACATTGCTCCAGCGATCTTGCGGCTCGTGATATTGCCGCCGGGCTCCGTCGCCCACGCCGCGGCCTCCCGCGCGCGGCGCGCTCCCTGCACAACCGCCGTCATCATCCTCCGCCAGGAGCGCCGTGGTCGTCTCTTCACACTCCGCCAGCGAACCGATGCCCCAGGAACCGGCACGCCGCAAGCCTTACAAGATCACCTTCCTGCCGGCGGGCAAAACCATCGAGGTCGATCCGGGCGCCATCGATCCGGTGGGGCATCACGAGGGCGAGCCGGGCTCCATCCTGGACTGGGCGGACCAGCACGACATCCCCATCGAGCACGCCTGCGGCGGCTTTGCCGCCTGCTCCACCTGCCATGTCATCGTGCGCGAGGGCCTGGAGAGCTGCAACGAGATTTCCGAGGACGAGGACGACATGCTGGACGAGGCGCCGGGGCTGACCCTGCAGTCGCGCCTCTCCTGCCAGTGCATCCCGGACGGCAGCCAGGATCTCGTGGTGGAAATTCCCGCCTGGAACCGCAACCTGGTCACCGAGCGCAACTGAGCGTCGTATCCCGCCGCTGTGGGCAACGCCTTGCCGTGAGGCACGGCGTGGGGGGATTCTTCCGCGGCAGCCCAGCCGCCCCGGGCCTCCACCGCCGCGACGCCCCACGAGCCCGTCCCGCAGGGGACCGCGACCGCCCGTGGAGCGCCCGCCGGCCCTACTTCGTCTGCTGTGCCTTGGAGGGCGTGCCGTGGGGCATGGCGGTGCCGCCGCCGGCCGGTGCGCCCATGGCTCCCGCGCCGCCGCCGGGCATGGCACCGTGCATGCC
>JACQHH010000149.1 GCA_016199125.1 Candidatus Lambdaproteobacteria bacterium | reverse complement strand
TGGGAAAGCCATCGGACTTGAGCAGCACCTGGTCGTCGAGCTGCGCCGAGCTGAACAAGACGCGCCCGCGGATGAGGTCGTCCACGGCCACCTGCTCCTCGCGCTCCGGCAGGCGCATGCGCACCACCGACGGCCGGCCCTCGGCCTCCAGCGCTGCACGCTGCGGCGGCGTCAGGTTGCGGTGGCGCCCGTCGTACTTTGCCAGCTCCCCGCGCGCCATCTGCTCGCGGCGCATCAGCTCCAGCTCGTCCGGCGTGCAATAGCAGCGGTAGGCGTGGCCCTGCGCCAACAGACGCTCCACGGCGGCGTGGTACAGCGCCAGGCGCTCCGACTGGCGATAGGGCGCGTGGGGCCCGCCGATGTGCGGGCCCTCGTCGGGCAGCACCCCGGCCCAGGTGAGCAGCTCGATCAGGCGTTGCTCGGCACGCTCAACGAACCGTGCCTGGTCGGTGTCCTCGATGCGCAGAATGAACTGCCCACCCTGGTTCCTGGCAAACAGGTAGTTGAACAGTGCCGTGCGCAACCCACCCACGTGCAGTTCTCCGGTGGGGCTGGGGGCGAAGCGGACGCGGATGCCGCTCATGGCGTGCTCCCGATGCGCGGCGACGCACCGCGGGCAGCGCCCTGCTCCGGGCTCCTGCGCAATCGACCGGTCACGGCTCCGTCATGCATGGCACGCCGCGGCGCGGGACCGCCCGGAAAATTCCCGGCAGCCGGCGCCCTGCCCGCGCGCGAGCCCTCAACGTCCGCAATAAGTTTCAATGCTGAATTTATCGTTTTAATTTCAGATCGATGATATGGCATCAATTGCGATTTCGCTTTGCCCGACCGCACGGCGCCAAGCGAGGCCCGGGCCCGCAGCAGTCTCGCGCAGCGGCTCGTGCCTGCTCTGCCGGCGCACCTGGGCAGGCTAGCGAATATACGGCTGATCCATCACGAATTCCAGGCCGGTGGTGCCCAGTTTCACCGGTTGGGTGGAGCGCCCGACGATCTCCCCCGGCGCTGCGTTGAAGGGGCTGCCGTCCTTGTCGGTCAGCACGCGCAGATACACGCCGGTGGCCCGCGCCTCAGTCTCGTTGGGCGGCACGGACAGGCGGAAGCGCAGCGGCAGGGCGGCGCTGGGCAGGATCTCGAAAGCCACCGGGCGGCTCTGGTCGGGCTTGAAGGCCAGCACGACCACGCGGTCGCTGGGCGAGACGTTGCCGGCCACGGCCGGCGCGGCGGTGATGGTGCCCTCGATGCTCATGGCGGGATCGGCTGCCATGCCTGGCGACATGCCGGGCCCGCCCATGGGCGTCGGGCCCGGGGCGTCGCCGGTGGCGGGATGGGAGGCCGGCAACATGCCCATGGGAGGTGCCCCGTTGAACAGGCTGCCGCGGAACGGCTCCCGCAGCACCAGTTCCACCTGCTCCGTGCCCAGCGCCAGCGGCTGCTCCGAGCGGCCGTAAATTTCGCCCGGGGAAACCTGGAAGATTTCGCCGTCCTTGTCGGTCAACCCGACCAGGTAGTACGGGCCGCCCAACGCCCCTTCCGTGCGTGCATTCTCCTGCCCGATGATGAAGGTCTGCGGCGGCACGAAGGGCGTGTCGAATTTCAGGGCCACGGGATTGCCCGTGGTGGCATCCACCAGCAGCAGCACCATGCGGTCGGTCTTCACCACGTTGGCCAGTCCCTGGCGCAACAGGTCGTCCGCAATCATCACGCGTCCGCTGACGGACGCCTGCAGCTTGGACTCCTCACGCTCGACTTCGCGGGTCAGGGCGATCGCCAAGCCAATGGCGAAGCCCACGACGAGCACGATGATGACGATCGTCCTGGGCCTCATATCAAGAACCGTTTCAATGGCATGAAACTCCCCAACGCGCTTCGCGGGAAATAAAATAGAGGAATGGTGTGTGGAGGAGCGTCGCGGGCCGTCTGCCGGATGGCGTGCGGCCTGACGAGCGCGGAAGCCTAGCTCACCGCCTCCACGACCGTGGCAATGCCCATGCCGGCGCCAATGCACATGGTGGCCAAGCCGTATTTCACATTGCCCTTGCGACGCATGTCGTGGGCCAGGCCCACCAGCAACCGCGCCCCGCTGGCGCCCAGGGGATGGCCAATGGCGATGGCCCCGCCGTTGACGTTGACCACCTTGGGATTCAGTCCCAACTCGCGCACCGTGACCAGCGATTGGGAGGCAAAGGCCTCGTTGATCTCCGCCAGCCCGATATCCTTGGCCGTCAGCCCCGCGCGCTGGATGGCCTTGGCGCTGGCCGGGATGGTGCCGATGCCCATGAGTTGCGGCTTCACGCCGGAGACGGCCATGGATTTGATGCGCACCATGGGCTTGAGCCCCAGGGCCTTGGCCCGTTCCTCGGTCATCAGCAGCACGGCCGCCGAGCCGTCGTTGGTGGGGCAGGAGTTGCCCGCGGTGATGCGCAGCTCGCGCTCCCCGTAGCTGACGATCATGCCCAGTGGATTGAGCCCGGCCATGGATTCCAGGCTGGTGTTGGCGCGGATGCACTCGTCCCGCTTGAATTCGGCCTCGGCGCCCTGCCTGGAGAAATCCAGGTTGCCCGCGTCGTCGAACACCGGCAGCCTGATCTTCAGCGGTACGATCTGGTCGTTGTACACGCCCGCGTCGTAGGCCGACGCGGCCTTGAGATGGCTTTCCACGGCAAAGGCGTCCATCTCCTCCCGGGAAAGGTTCCAGGCTTCGGCCACGTTTTGTGCGGTCTGGGGCATGGAGGGATTGGCCGGGGAATCGATCAGATAGCTTGCGAAGGGCACGGAGAAGTAATCCTTGTGTCGCGGGTCGGGCCGCTTCTGGTGTTCGCGCAGCGCCTTGACGTGCTCGTGGGTGCGGGTGAGCGCATTGTCGCCCTCGGGCTCGCCGATGCCCCGGCCCATGCGCTCCACGCCCAACGCGATGCCCATTTCGCCCGCGCCGGTCATCAGCGCGCGCGTGACCATGTGCGCCGCCTGCATGCTCGAACCGCACTGGCGGTTGACCGTGACCGTGGACACCTCCGGCGGCAGGCCGGCAATACGCGAGACGCCGTTGGACGTGAATCCGTGCAGTTCGCCCAGCGACAGGACATTGCCCACCGCCAGGTCCTCGATCTCGTAGGGGTCCACGTTGGGGTGGCGTTTGAGCAGCGCCCGCACCACCTGGCCCGCGACCTCGTCCATGCGCGTGCCAACCAGCGATCCCTTGCCGCCGCGACCGAACGCCGAGCGCATGCCATCCACGATCACTACGTTTTTCAGTTCCATCGGCCAGCCTCGCAATGTGCAGATTGGGAGCCGTGCGGGGCTGCACGTGCAACACTTCTGCAGGTCGTGGGCGCGGACGTTCCGGTCGGCGCCTTATCCAGACCGGGTCGCGGCCAACAGTCCGTATACGTTAATGTCTACAGCCGGTTACAAAACAAATCGGGTCGCACCCGGCGCGACAGTCCGCACACAGTCTTATGCTTCCGCGCTGCGATGTCAACCGCTGCTGCAAGGCTGGCTGCCGTGTCTCCGGCGCCACCAAGCCAAACGGTCGTTCACGGGCAGGGCCAGACCGGCCGGCAGCGCCGCGGCCACCCCGTGCGACGCCATCGGATGACGTCAAACCATCGCGACACTACACATGTTGGGCGACGGGGCGGCGATCAGTCACAAGAGAAAATCGGCGCCGCCGTGGCTTACGACAGGTTGCCGACGGCACGAAGCGGCTGCGTCCGGAGATTATGGAATGTAATACGGGGAGCAGTGCCCACAACCGGGCGCCGCCGGACAAGCCTCCGCCGTGCAGCCGGAACATTGGCAGGAGACTGCCGGCGGGCCTTCACGGGCCGCTGGCGGATGATACACTCCGCCCGCCGCGCCACGGAACTGGCTTACGCGGCCTGCTCGCTGGTGGAAAGCCGATAGACGGTTTCCACCGGGATGGGCCGCCTGAGCGTGTCCAGCACGGGGCAATGGGCCAGCCCCAGCGCCTTGAGCTGCTCCAGTTGCTGCGGCGTGGCATTGCGCGCCTTGATCTCCGCCTCGAAACGGATGCCATTGAAGCCCGACGGCACTTCGGCCACATTGAACAGGCCACGCAAGTCGATGTCGCCGCGCACATCGATCTTGACCGATTCCAGCTCGATACCCAACGCCGCGGCGTACGCCACGAGCACGATTTCCTGGCAGGTGCCGAGGGAGCCCAGCAGCACTTCCACCGGATTGGGGCCCTTGTTGGTACCGCCCAGCACTTCCGGCTCGTCGATGGTGTTCACGAATTCCCGCGACTGCGATCGCGTCTCCAGCCCCGCGACCACCTGCGTTTGCGCGCGGAATTCCGCCTGCGCCGAGCCGGCGTCGGCGGAATACTGCTGTACCAGCGTCTGAATCACGCCCTGCAGCTTCTTGATCGTTGTAGGATCCAGCACAAGTCTGTTATTCGCCATGACGTTTGTCTCCACGTTATATCGTTGTTCCGCAATATAGTGATTCATTCCAGAGCCGATCACGAAAATTTCACGGCTGGAACAGGACTCCCCCGAGGCGATGTATCAACGGGATATCCGACACGATAGATCGGCCGCCACTCCCTGTCAACATTTTTTAATGCGTAATTTCAAATGTTTACAGTCATGCTGACATGGATCATTGTGACAGGCGGGACGAATTTCTTTTCCGGCCTTAATCCGGCACTGAGCCGTTCATCCATCGCTTCACGCCGAAATTTCTAACCATATTTTGATACATCGTTATATTGCATTACAATGATTTATAATTGAAAGAGGAAAAACGCGCCGCTTGGACGGCCAGGCGCGTTGCTGCGCAGGGTGGGCGAGTGGCGCGGAATCATGGCCCTCAAGCGCCCGGGCGCTTCAGGTTCTCGCGGCGCGCATGAGGTCGGGCAGGCTGCAATCGGCGCAACCTTCCTCGTAGCTGTTGCAGAAATCCTGATGAATTTGCAGCAGACCCTGCTGCGTGCGCAGGTTGCGGGGCAGGGGCTCCAGGGGCAGCAGGCGCTTTTCCATGAAGCGTGTGCGGGCGTTGGGCGCCTCCGGCGGCAGCACGATGAACAGCCGGTACAGCAGCCGCTCCAGGTCCGCGTCTCCGCCGTGCCGCGCATAGGCCAGGAACAGGGGAATCACCGCATTGGCCACGATGATGCTGATGCGGTCGCGGCCAATGAGTTGCCCGCCCTGCGCCAACGGGTCGCGCTGGAAAGAGACCATGTTGCGCCAAGGCTCCCAGCCCGGCGTATCGAACGCGCCCTCCAGGGCCTTGAGCGCGGCGTTGCGCAGATCGGGCTGGTCGCGCAGCCCGTCAAGCGCATGCAGGCGCCCGAGCCAGACCTTGAACCAATCGTCGGCGCGCGCGGCGTACAGGTGATGAAAGAGACCGACCAGCCGCCGCTCGGGCGAGTTCCAGGGCCGCGCGGGCGCCCGTTTGAACGCCGGCGTGAGCGGGGGCTGGCCCAGGGCCAGCCAATGCTCGCGCCAGGCGCGATATTCGGCCACGAGGCCCACGGCGCTGCAACCGGGCTGCTCGTCCTGGAGCAGCCCCAGCGCCCCGAACCAGCGCGCCAGTACGGCCTGCCGCGCGTCGCCGTACGGGCCTCCCAGCAGCGCCTCCACGTCGCGCAGGGGGAAGCGCCGTGCCAGGGCGCGGAACGCGGCCGCATAAGGCCGGTAGCCCAGGGACTGAAAGAGCAGTTCGTAGAGCAGTTGCGCGGGCGTTTCGCCGCGCCACTCGGCCGCCACTGCATCGGCCTTGCGCTTGGCGCGGGTTTCCGCGGCCCCGGCGATCACCGCCAGCAGGGCCTCCGGGCCGCGTCCCAGCAGGCTCATGCCGCAACGCCCGGGCAGATCGGCATAGCGCCGCAACATGCCCTGGGGATCGTCCAGCAGACCCGCCAGCCCCGGCGCCAGGCAGGTGGCCAGCTCCAGCTCGGGAATGCGTCCGCCGCCTTCGGACGATACGGCCTTGACCTGCTCATGGGCGCGCAGCACCACGTGCAGCACCACGTTGGCATAGGCCGGATCGGCGCCATGGCCATGGGCGCGCCAGTCCCGCGGGTGCACGTGAATCTCCACGTCGCCCCGGCGTTCCACCCCGCCGATCAGCAGTTGGGCGTTGCGGAAATCGGGGCCGGCCTCCCGGTTCAGCCAGCCCGGAAACTGTACGCGGAGCGGGGATCCGCCGACGGTGCGCAGCCCCTGCCGGCGGATGAGCTGGTGCGCCCAGATGGCTTGCAGCACGGCTTCCCGGCCGGCCAACAATTCCTGGATCAGTGCCTCGCGCCCCGCCGCGGCGGCCATGCTCAGCCCCCGCCCTTTGCGCGGCGCGCGGCCTTGGCCCTGCCGGCCGGATGGCCTTTGCCGCGGGGACCGGCCGCGCTCTCACGGCCGGGCGGGGCGGGGCGCTTGCGGCGACCGGGCCCGGCGGCGGCGCCGCGAGGAGCCGGCACCCTGTCCGTCACGTTGCGGCCGGGTGCGCCGCTCGGGGTGCTCTCAGCGGCAGGGTGCCCGCGCTTGGCGTGGACATCGTCCTCGCGCTGCCTGCCGGCGCCGCGGCCTGCTTTGCGCGGGACATCGCCGCTGCGCGCCGGGCGCGCGGTTGTGGTGTCCAGGGACAGCCCCTCCAGCCACTGGCCGCGATGGGGATGCCGCGCGGCCAACTCCCCGCTCACCGGCAGCTCCAGCAGCGCGCCACCCTGGGTGCACAGCAGCACGCTGCGCGGGGCGGGCCCGTCCGCCACGGCGGTTCCCGTCTCCGCCCCCGGGCGTGCCGACCGGCCGCCCCTGGGCTTGGGCGCGGGGATCTGCCCGGACACCACGCGCTCGCCGAAGCGTTGCTCGAAGGGCGGCTGCGCCCGCCCCACGGCGGCCGGCGGGCCTCCCGGCCGAGGCGAACCCTGCTGCCCGCCGGCCCCCGCGGCCGATTGACCGGTCTGCTGAAAGGCCAGCCCGAACACGTTCACGTCGTGCATGGCAAAGCTCAGGCCGCCATGCCGCTTGAGCGGCTCATCGAAAAAGAAGTCCCCCCCGATGCCCAACGTGGCATGGCACCAGCGGTCGACCTTGGGCGACCACATGGGGCAGGGCTTGGCGTGGGGACAGGGATAGAGGATGGGCAGGCCCGCGATCTGCTCGCGCACCAGCATCAGGTTCAGGTAGCCCTTGCGCGTGCCCGGCTCCACCAGCAACCCCAGGCCCTGGGGCGCCAGCAGGCGCTTGAACGGCTCGGTAAAGCGCGCGGCGCGCTTGCCGCTGCGCCGGGGGGCGCGCAGGTTGAGCTCGTTGAGCATCATGGCCGCGCCGGCAATCGCGAAAAGCCGGCCGCCGCGCGGATTGCCCAGGAACTGCTCCACGCCGCTGGCCACCACTTCCACGGAAAGGGCCGTGCCGGGCGCAAGCTGCCGCCACAGGGCTTGCACGTTGGCCTGCGCCAGCTCCAGCAGCGCCCGCGACTGATCCACCAGCACCAGCTCCACCGCCGGGAGGCGCGTGGGCTCGCCGGCCGTGCGCGCCAGCCAGGCCAGCACGGCCAGGCTGAAGGCTCCCGAGCCGCAGCCCAGGTCGAGCACGCGCAGCGTCGCGCCGCGCTCCGCCCCGCCCAGCCACGGCGACAGCAGCGCGGCCCGCGCGCCGCGGGCCCAAGGCAGCGCCTTGAGCACCCCGAACACGCGGTGAAAATTGCGCGGCAGAAAATAGAACTGGTAGCCCGGCAGGTTGGCGTGGATGGGGTTGCTGGCCTGGGCAAACTCGGTGCCGCCGCGCGTGTAGCCCTCGTGCAAGGTCAGCACCTGCCGGCCGATCTGCTCCCAATCGCGCGGGCTCAGCGCGGGGAAACCTGTCGCCGCCGCGCGCCGGCCTCCGTCCGGCACCTGTGCCTGCCCATCCTGTTGCGCGTGACCCGTGGCCCCATGCTCCGCCGGCTGGGTCCCGCCCTGCGGCGGCCCTGGTATTTCCAGGGGCGTCGGGCGACGCCGGAACTCCCGGGCGCCCCGCTCGAAGCAGGCTTGAAACCCCGCCTGCAACGCAGCGCGCACCGCGCGCAGGATCTCGGCGTCAGTCAACGTGGCGCTCCTGAGTTGTTCCGTGATCCCCTGGCGTGACGCCCCGCGAGCGGCGCGCCGGGTCGTCGCGCCGGCGGGGCGCGCGGGCCGCCAATGCGCTCTGCGGGCCGCCAAGATGGCCCCTCGGCGCTTGTCGGATCGTCGCCGGCGGCCGTGCGGGGGACGCGGTCCGGCGTTGTCCCGGTCTCTGCGACATGATACATTTTTTGAAGAGACTTTGTGCAATGCAGAACGTCGACCGCCGCGCCTTGCCTGCCACATCGGCCCACCAACGCAGCCCCGGCCCCTTCGAGGATCAAGACATGGAACAGAAAGCGGTAAGCCACCTCCCCCGCGGCTCCCAACAGCGGGTGCGGGAAATCCTGAGCTGGTACCAGAGCGAAACGCCCGGCACGCTGACCAACCTGGCGCGCATGCTGAATCATGGCACCCTGGCCGGCACGGGGCACATGGTGATCCTGCCGGTGGATCAGGGCTTCGAGCACGGCCCCGCCCGCTCCTTCGCCCCCAACGCCGCGGGCTACGACCCGCGCTATCACTTCCAACTGGCCATCGACGCGGGCTGCAACGCCTACGCCGCGCCGCTGGGCTTTCTGGAGGCTGGTGCGGCCGAATATGCCGGCGAAGTGCCGCTGATCCTCAAGCTCAACAACTCCGACTCCCTGTACGACTCGGAGGACCCCTGCCCGGCGGTGACCGGAAGCGTGCAGGATGCGTTGCGCCTGGGTTGCGTGGCCATCGGCTACACGATCTATCCCGGCTCCGCTTTCCGCAACGAGATGTACCAGTACCTGCAGGAGCTGGCGCTGGAAGCCAAGCAGAACGGCCTGGCCGTGGTGGTGTGGTCCTATCCGCGCGGCGGCAAGCTCTCCAAGGCCGGCGAAACGGCCATCGACGTGGTGGCATATGCGGCACAGATCGCGGCGCAACTGGGCGCCCACATGATCAAGGTCAAGCCGCCCACCGAGCACATCGAGCA
Organism: Candidatus Lambdaproteobacteria bacterium; assembly: GCA_016199125.1. GTDB lineage: Bacteria > SAR324 > SAR324 > SAR324 > JACQKK01 > JACQHH01. The sequence continues at coordinate 5,088 of JACQHH010000149.1, read as the reverse complement.
GGACGCCGCGCGCAAGGTCTACGAGAAGGAGAAAATCCCCATCGGCACCCTGGCCGAGCGCGTGCGCCACGTGGTGCAGAGCGCTTTCGGCGGTCGCCGCATCGTCATCTTCTCCGGCGGGCCCGCCAAAGGGACCGACGAGATATTGAAGGAAATCAAGTCAATCCGCGATGGCGGCGGTTTCGGCTCGATTATCGGGCGCAACTCCTTCCAGCGCCCCAAAGCCGAGGCGCTGAAGCTGCTCTCGGACGTGATGAAAATTTACCAGGCCTAGCCGAGCGGCTTCGCCGCGCATGGCCTGCCCTCGCGGCGCGCGCCGAACAAGGCGGGGGCGCCGCTTCCCGCCGCGGCGACGCCGCGGCAGGCCGGAACGAGTTGCGCATGCCCACCTATACCGCCACCGCGACGGATGCCTTGGCCGTGCACGCGGTGGGCGTGGATCTCATCAGCCATAAGATCCTGGAGTTGATTCTCGCGCCGCGCGGTCATCACGTGCTGCACGATCTCTCCCTGCAACATTATCTCCAGAGCCGCGAGGCCTTTCGCTGCGAACTGCTGATCCTGGCCGGCGGCGCCCTGCAAGAGGCGGAAACGGCGTTGGTTGAGCTGTACCGGGACACCCATCGGGAAATTCCCCGCGCCGCGCTGCTCATGCCCGGGGAGCCGGATGTGCCGCTGAACGCGGCAAGCGGGTGGGATTTCGCGCTGCGCGCGCCGCTGGGCGCCGAACAGGTGCTGCGCACGGTCAACGCGTTGCTCAAGCGCCGCCACATGCGCCAGGCCGGAGAGGCACCGCAAGCCGCGCCCGCCATCCAGGGGGCTCTTGCGCAGGGCCAGCAGCCACGCCCGACGCTGGAAGGCATGCACGGTCTGTTCGCGGAGACCGGGCTGGACGAGGCGGCGGCGCGCGACCTGCAACGCTCCTTCATTGCACGCGGCGAGGAATATCTCTCCACAATGCAGGCCGAGCTGGACCAGGGCGACCTGGCGGCCCTGCTGGTCACCTGCCACGCCATGAAGGGCATGACCGGCAACATGCGCTTTGCGCAGTTGCGGCAAACCTGCGAGAGTCTGGAAGCCGCCGGCAAGCACGGGACGCTGGAGGAGGCCCGTGCGCACTGTGCCGCGTTGCGGGACCAGTTCCTGGCGATCGTGGCCCGCCTGCAAGCGGGCTGACACGCCAGGCAGGTCATCCACGGCGCCGGCCTCCACTACCAGCCCCGCGGTGCACGCGCCGGGGAGCGCCGCGCACCACCGATCCACCTCGATCTGAAAACCCATGGAAAGCCTGTTTCGCAGCATCGCCGAATTTTGCCGATGGGGCCTGACGATCTACGAGTGGATCATCCTCATCGCCATCGTGCTGAGCTGGGTGAATCCCGATCCGCGCAATCCCATCGTGCAGTTCCTGAACAATGCCACGCGGCCCTTCTGGAACTGGATTGCCCTGCGCGTGCCGGGCTCCCTGGCCAACTTTTCCGCCTATCTGTCGCTGCTGCTGATCTGGTTCCTCAAGATCTTCCTGCCGGGCTCCATCGTGGCCCTGGGCGAATTCCTGGGGGGCAGCGCGGGATTGTTCGAGTTTCCCGTACGGGTGGCGGGCTATTTCCTGCTCGGCGCGGCGGTGGTGCTGCAGAACTTCCTGTACTTCCTGGTGCTGCTGCTGGGGGTGTGGTTCGTGCTCACGCTGGTCAGTCCCTCGGTGAACAACCCCATCGTGCGCACCGTCTTCATCCTGGTGGACCCCTTCATCACGCCGGTGCAGCGGCGGCTGCCGCGGACGCGCATCGACCTGTCGCCGCTGGTGACGGGCGTGGTTTTTCTGCTGATCAACATGTTCCTGGTGAGTGAGCTGGTCGGCTTTTCCCATGGACTCACCAGCTACACTTACACCGAGCGCGTGATCTATCGGCAGGAGCAGAACGTGCAACTGTTCGCGGCGCATCGGCCTTGCCGCGCGGTGTTCCTGCTCCACGAGCGCAGCGCCAGAGGCTGCCAAGAGCAATTCATGGTGCAGCACCGATGAGCGACCTGCTCATTGCGGTCGTGGCGGCCTGCGTGGGCTTTGCCCTGGGGTATGCGCTGCGGGCCCGGCGGGGGCGCCGCCAGCGATAGCGGAATCAGGCATCGGGCTGAAGCAGGTTGGTGTTCACCATCTGCACCAGGGTTTCCTCGAAGTTGCGCGCGAACAGCCGCTCGTAGTCCTCCGCTGCCAGGTAGAAGTAGTCCAGCACCCGGTTGCCGGTGGTGGTGATCAGGGCCTGCAAGACTTCCACGTTGAACAGGTCAAAGGCCCGGCAGACCTTGAAGAACAGGAACGGCTCGTCGCGGAACACCACGCGGATGCTGCGGAAATTCGCTTCGCGGCGGTGGAACTCGCCTTCCTCTTCCTTGATCAGATAGCCCTTTTCGTCATCTCCGAGGTAATCCACGCGCGCCCCGCGGAACGGCCGGGCCGGGGCCAGCGACTGCTCGGTGAGCTCGGGCGGCGCGCCGTCACGGATGAGCCCTTCCAGATCGCGCGCGTTGAGCGCAATGTGCCGGTCGAGCTGGGTGACCTGGAAGTAGTAGCAGTAGCCGAAACGGCCTCCGGCCAGCTCGAAGCGGTTGATCTTGCCCGAGTGGATGTTGATGCGCCGCTGGTTCATGCAGTACGCCACGCGCATGTGCGAGCGCGCGAGATTGGTGGTGCAGATCAGCAACCCCTCCGCGCCTTGAGGTCCACCGCCCAGCACGTCCACGATCACCGGCCCGTTGCGGAACGAGGCGAACTTGGCCAGTTGCACGGACAGCCCGGCCGGCCGCATGCCCATCAGGTAGCGGTTGGGCACCGTGGCGAAGAACCACTTGAAAAGATCCTCCCGGTCGCGGGTCAACTCGTCGATGATCTGCGGCGGCAGGCAATTGCGCAGCGTCTGCACGATCTTGACCATATTGCGCTCGCGCACCGCCGGTTCCCCGGCGTTGAGCACGATGTTGCGATAGAGCTGGTTCAGCTCGTCCTGGAAGCGGCTGACCTTGGGCCAATCCGCCGGATGCCGCGTGGCAATGGGGTCGAACACCGCGGCGCTCATCCCCAGGGTCAGCGTCTTCTGGTACAGCAGGTACGCGCGGGTGTCCTCGATCAGGTCGTTCTTCTTCTGGTCGAAGTAGGAGTTGATCAGCGTCAAGGCGCGCTCCTCGTCGAACACGCCGCGCATGGCGCTGAGGATCTGCTCGGCTTCGCGGAAGAAGTTGCGCAGCATGGCCACCTGGTGCTCATTGACCGGCGTGAGCGCCTGCACGATGCCCAGGTTGACCAGGTAGAGCAGGATCACGTTGATCACGTTGCGGTCGGCCACCTCGAAATAGCGGGCCAGGGCCTGATCGCTGTAAGTCGCCGTGCGGCTCAGGTCGCTCAGGGTGCGGCAATGCTCGACCAGCAGGCGCACCGTGTTCACCAGCGCCTCGTTCTCGTAGCCCAGCCGGGACAGCTCCTCCGCGGCCAGCTCCGCCGTGCGCGCCGGGGCGCCCCCGCCCGCGTCCACATAGCCCAGGCCGTGCAGCAGCAGGCTCCACTTCACCGCCAGCACGTGCTGCGGCTGGAGCAGCGCATGATATTCGGGAAACGAGGCGCGCAGGGCCAGCAGCAGCCGCTCGCCCTGGGCCACGGCGGCGGTGATGTGGGTGTGCACCACGATGGTGCCCTGATCCACCTTGCGCAGCAGAAAGCGCAGCCGATCGAACTCCGGGATGAAGCGCCCGATCAGCGTGGGCAGCTCCGGCGCCGCCGGATCGTTGATGGCGAACATCATCTCCAGCGCCAGGTGCGCATGGGGCGCCCCCACCAGGCGGCTGAACACCTCTGCGTCGCCGGCGGAGAGCGGCTGCTGGGCCGTGGAGGCGATGCGCATGACCGTGCCGCCCAGTTCCTCCAGGATTTCCTGGGCCAGCCCGTAGCCGGAATTGGCGACGAATTCCAGCAGGTTCATCAGTGCCCGGCCATCCGGAAAGAGCGTGCTCACGTGAGCCGGCGGCTTGCCCTCGCGGGCGCGCAGGGAGATGATCTGCTTGCGCCCCCGGTGGATCACCGCCAGGGCCGCGGGCGCAATCTCCTGCGTGAAGGTGCGGTCCAGCATGCGCTCCAGCATGCGTGTGCCGACCTCGCGCGCATCGTTGAGCAGTTGCAGGCGATAGCCGTCGAGCGCGTCGAGCGAGGGAAAGCGGCTCTTGCGCAGCACGTACAGCCGGGCCATGGCATCGTCGAACACGTTCTCGCGGAATTCGGCGATGCGCACGTTGCTTTCGCGCGATTCCTGGTCGTCGTAGTAGCGTTCGGCAGCCCCCACGAAGTTGCGCATCTCCATGATCCATTCCAGCGCGCGCACCAGGCGCGTGGCTTCGCTGGCGCCGAGCATGCCCGACTCTTCGGCCAGCCGCAGCAGATCGGCCGTCATGAAGCTGCTCGCCAGGTTGAAGGCGCCCAGGATCCACAGGGGAATCTGCACCGTGCGCATGCCGCCGGGCCCGTTCTTCACGTCCACCGTGGTCAGGGGCGGAGGCTGACGCCCAGGGTATTCCTCCAGCTTGGCGGCCAGAAACACCTCGAAGGGGAAGATCTCCCAGAAGCGCGCCTTGAGTTCCTGGAGCAGCCCCGCATGGCCCACCAACGCGCGCGATTCCAGGATCGAGGTGATCGTGTGCACCGTCTCCGGGAGCGTGAAGCGGGAGAGGTCCTCGTCGATCTCGAAGTACTGGTGCGCGGTCACGATGCCGGACTTGGAGAGCAGCGACTCCAGGCGCATGATCCATTCGCGGTAGATGGTTGCCTCGCCGTCATCCAGCGCCCGCGTGTCCAGGCAGTAGCCGTTGTCCAGGTCGGAGGAGAAGGTCATCTCGCCCCGCCCATAGCCGCCCCGGGCGAACATCACCACACGCGCCAGAAACGCCCCGCGATCCAGCGTAAACTGCTCCAGCACCGGCAACTGGGCCTCGATCCTGGCCACGCTGCGCCGCACATCGGCCAGCTCCTTTTCCAGCGTGGCCTCGATGTTGGCGAAGTAGGCCAGCTCCTCGGGGTCCGCGTCGGGGTGGTCCTCGGCCATCCGG
>JACQHH010000153.1 GCA_016199125.1 Candidatus Lambdaproteobacteria bacterium | reverse complement strand
GATGGACCAGGTCACCCAGGGCAACGCCGCCAGTGCGGAACAGATGGCCGCCTCCAGCCAGCAGATCTCCGCCCGCTCCGAGGCCCTGGACGGGCTGGTGCTGGAGCTGGCCGCGGTGGTCGATGGCGGGCGCGAGGGGCGCCCTCCGCAGGTCGGTCAGGGCCATGCGCCGGCGCGACACGAGCCGCCGCGGGAGCGGCGGGCGCTGGTCCACGACAAGGGCTCGGCCGATGATTGGGAGCACAAGCGGCTGACGCGCTGAGGGCGCGGCAATGGCGTGCGCCCGGCGTGCGATGTCGCCGCGTGTGGGTCGGGCAATCCGCGCAGGCAGGACCCCGGGCAGCGGGCCGGTGCGCTGCGCCCGCCCCGTGGCGCGGGAGTTTGGCGCCACTCGCCGAGGGTCGGGGCGGGGATCAGTCGGGCAGGCCCAGCACGCGTTTGGCGATGATGTTGCGCTGCACCTCGTTGGAGCCCGAGTAGATGGACATGGCGCGGTGGATGGTGGCGAACATGGGGATGTCGTACATCTGCTCCGCAAGCCGCTTGTCGTACCAGGCCGCCGCATCGGGCCCCATGCTCTCCATGGCCAGTTCGTAAAGCCCCTGGTTCAGCTCGGACTGGAACAGCTTGAAGATGGAGGCTTCCGGGCCGGGGTGCTTGCCCTGCATCACGGCGGTGGCCAGCCGGTAGCGCGTGTACTGGATGCAGTCGGCGGCCATCTCCAGGTCCACCAGCCGCTCGCGGAACTGCGCATCGGCCAGCACGGGCTTGCCGTCCATGTGGTATTCGCGCGCGGCCGATTTGACCATGGCCACCACCTTCTGCAGATTGATGTTGGTGCCGGTGCTGATGCGCTCGTGCTCCAGCAGGGCCTTGGCCATGGTCCAGCCCTCGTTGATCTTGCCCACGATGTTCGCCTTCGGCACGCGCACATCCTCGAAGAACGTCTCGTAGAAGCTGGCCCGGCCGTCGATCTGGCGGATGGGGCGGATGGAGAGGCCCTTGGACTGCATGTCCACCAGCAGGAAGCTGATGCCCTTCTGCTTCTGCACGTGGGAATCGGTGCGGACCAGCACGAAGATCCATTGGGCCACGTTGGCGCGCGAGGTCCAGGTCTTCTGGCCGTTGAGCACGAACTCGTCCCCCACCAGCTCGGCGCGGGTTTGCAGCGAGGCCAGGTCGGAGCCGGCATTGGGCTCGGAATAGCCCTGGCACCAACGCTCCTCGTCCTTGGCGATCTTGGGCAGGAAGCGCATCTTCTGGGCGTCCGTGCCGAACTGGTAGATCAGCGGGCCCACCATGTTGATGCCGAAGCCGTGCGGGATGGGGGCGCCGCAGCGGTTGAGCTCGTCGATGAACACGATCTGCTGGGGCTCGGAAAAGCCTGGCCCGCCGTAGGCCTGCGGCCAACGGTAGGCCAGCCAGCCCTTCTCGGCCAGCTTCTTGAACCAGGGGCGCAGATCGTCGTCGTCCTCCATGCCCTCGTAGGAATGGGCCTTGGCAGCCGGTTTGCGCCAATTGGCCAGCGTCCAGTCGCGGACGGACTTGCGAAACTCCGCAATCTCCGGGCTTTCACGTAAATCCATGTGTCATTCTCCTGCGTCGCGGGTCATGCTCTGCCCCCGAATCGTCGTCGGGCCCGAGGGAATCTTTGCAGCCACCTCGGTTAAAAGCAAGCAACGCCCGCGCGGCGCAAAGGCCGCGTGACCCGGCCCGCGGCGGGCGCTAGAATGGTGCGCCACGCGACGGCGCAGAGCGGGCTCCCACCCTCCGGCCGCCGCCCTCACCCTTTGCCCAGAGCCCCATGAGCTACGAGATTCGACGGCAGCGGGGCATCGCCACGGTGTACGATCCGCGTACGGGCGAGACCATGCATCCGGGCGCGGGCCCCTGGGCTGAGGCCAACGGGCTGTACGTGCAGGGCGCGGGGCTGCCCGCGCTGCTGGGGACCTGCGGCGCGCAGGCCGTGGTGATCTTCGACGTGGGCCTGGGCGCCGCGGCCAATGCCCTGGCGGCGCTGGCCTGCCGGCAAGCCCTGGCCCGGCGCGTTCCGGCGCCCCGTCCACTGCACATCGTCAGCTTCGAGCGCGACCTGGACGGGGTGCGCCTGGCGCTGGAGCAGGCCGCCGCGCTGGCCTATCCCCTGGGACACGAGGCGGCGCTGCAGGCGCTGCTGGAGGCTGGGCGCTGGCAGGGCGAGGGCATCACCTGGGAACTGCGCCTGGGAGATTTTTCCGCGCTGATCGATCAGGAGCCGCAGCGCGCCGACGCCATCTTTTTCGATCCTTTTTCGCCTCAGGCCAATCCGGAGATGTGGACCCTGCCCGTGTTGGAGGCACTCTACCGCTGCCGCCGGCTGCGCACGCCCACGCGCCTGCTCACCTACAGCGCCTCCTACGGCACGCGGGCGGCGCTGCTGCTGGCGGGATTCTTCGTGGGCGAAGGGCCGCAGCCCGCGCATGGCGGGCACAGCAGCATGGCCTCCACCTGGTTCGCCGACCTGCCCGCACCGTTGACGCCCGCTTGGCTGCGGCGCTGGCGGCGCCAGGCCCAGCCCTGGCCCGTGGGCAGCGATCCGCGGCAGCGGCGCGCCATGCGCGCGGCGTTGCAGGAGCACTCCCAGTGGCTGCAATTCGGCCAGGGCGCGCCCGCGGACGAGGAGGGTGCGGACGCCGAGCCCCGGGCCGGGCGTGCCCGCCCCGCGGCGCGCCGCGGACCCCGTGGCCGCGATAGCGCACCGCCCGGCCGGCGCCGGCGCCGCTGAGCCCCCACGCGCGGGACGGCGCGCAGGCGCCGCAGCCACGGATCCGCATGCGGCCCGTTCCGCCGGCGGCTGGCGCACAGCGCCGCCGCGCAACCATTGGCCGGCAGGGGCGAACGTGGGTATGATGGGTGCCGCCGCGCCGCGGTGGAAGCGGACGGAGCCCGGCCGCGGGCCGGCGCCATGCCCGGGGTGCCTGCGGACGTATTGCATGCTGTCCTCGTGGATGCACCTCTTGTGACGGAGTGAGCACGGCATGCTGGAGATGCGCACCATTCGCGACCAGAAAGAGCTGATCGCGCAGAACATCCGCAACCGCGCTCTCCAGCTCGACCTGGACGCGCTGCTGGCCGCGGACGAGCGCGCCCGCGCGGCCAAGACCGAGCTGGACGCCATCCGCCAGCGCCGCAACGAGATCGGCAAGGCCATGCAGGCCCCGCTCAGCCCCCAACAGCGCGCTCCGCTGGTGGAGGAGGGTCGCCAGCTCAAGGAGCGCGAGGCCGCCGCCGAGCAGGTGCACGCCGCATCCGAGGCCCAGCGCCTGGCCCTGCAGGTCCAGGTGCCCAACCTGACCCATCCCGATGCGCCCATCGGCAAGGACGATGCGGAGAACAAGGAGCTGCGCGTGGTGGGCGAGCGGCCCCATTTCGATTTTCCGCCCAAGGACCACGTGGAGCTCATGGAGGCGCTGCAGCTCGTGGATTTCGAGGGCGGCGCCAAGGTGGCCGGGCAGAAATTCTACTACCTCAAGAACCAGGCGGTGCTGCTGGAAATCGCGCTCATGCAGTTCGCCTGCCGGGTGCTGCAGGAGCACGGGTTCACCCTCTACACCACGCCGGACGTGGCGCGGCAGGACATTCTCAGCGGCATCGGGTTCAATCCGCGTGGGGAATCGACCCAGATCTACAACATCGAGAACAGCGACCTGAGCCTGGTGGCCACGGCCGAGATCACCCTGGGCGGCCTGCTGGCCGGTGACATCCTGGACGCCGAGCAGCTCCCCATGCTCTGCGGCGGCATCTCGCATTGTTTCCGCACCGAGGCCGGGTCGGCCGGGCGCGAGTCGCGCGGGCTCTATCGCGTGCACCAGTTCACCAAGATCGAAATGTTCGCCTTCACGCGGCCCGAGGAATCGGAGGCCATGCATCAGCGCTTCGTGGACATCGAGGAGGAGATCTATCAACGGCTGGAGGTGCCCTACCGCGTGGTGGACATCTGCACGGGCGATCTGGGGGCGCCGGCCTATCGCAAGTTCGACCTGGAAGCCTGGATGCCCGGCCGCCAGCGCTGGGGCGAAATTACCTCCACCTCCAATTGCACCGACTACCAGTCGCGACGGTTGAACATCCGCTTCAAGGAACGGGGCAAGAAGGGCACGCGGCTCGTGCACATGCTCAACGGGACGGCGATTGCCGTGTCCCGGGCCATCATCGCCCTGGTCGAGAATGGGCAGCAGGCCGACGGGTCGATCCGGTTGCCCAAGGTGCTCGGGCTTGAAGACATCCACCCCCGGTGATACCATGAGTTGCACGTAGAGTGGTTGACTTCATCCGCGCAGTGCACACTTCATCACCGCAGCAAGGGACGGATCCGGCAACTGCATCCGGTTCTGAAAAGTCCGGCTGGCGTCGGCGAACGCACAGCGACCCAATTCCGGACCGTGGGGGAACGAGGGGCATCGATGGTCTTTCCGACCAGCAGCCAATTCAGCGGCTTGCGTCCGCGCGCCCAACGCGCCGGCGCGTGCGCCGATCATTGTTGCGCCGGCTCCAGGAACTGATTGCGGCCCCTGCCCGACGGCTTTGAAAAAGGTGACATGGTAAAGCTCGAAGAAACCGAAGAGCCCCTGAAGCCGTCAAAGCCGCAGATTCTGGTGGCCATGCCCTCCCTGCAGGACGGTTATTTCGACAAGAGCGTGATCCTCCTGTGCGAGTACAACGAGGATGGCGCCATGGGATTCGTCATCAACTCCCCCTCCACCACCAGCGTTGACGACCTGTTGCTCGAGCTGGGGCTGCGTTCCAATCCGCCGCAGAAGAAGGAAATCCTCATCGGCGGCCCCGTGCAGCCGGAGCTGTGCTGGGTCGTGCATTCCACCGATTACATGGGCCAGTCCACGACGCTGCTGGGCGACGAGCTGGCGCTCAGCGCCGCCCAGGAGGTGCTGACCAGCATCACCGAAGGGGTGATTCCCGAATACTACATGCTGGGCGTGGGCTACGCGGGCTGGGCCTCCAAGCAGCTCGACAAGGAGATCGAGCAGGACTCCTGGTGGCTGGCCGACATTGACCTCATGCCCATCCTGCGCGCTGCCCCGGAGGCCCGCTGGCACATGGTCATGGAAAAGCTGGGCTTCAACCTCAACTTCACCTCCTACTGCACCGCCTGAACGACACCGCAGCCCTTCTCCGCGGCAAGCGCAGCGCAATCTCTTCAACTTGCAGTCATACAACCTCGCGGCCGCGAGCCGCGGCGCGTCAGTTAAGCAGGTGGGGGGTGCTGCGGCGCTGAATGTCGGAGATGGGGCGGCGGCCCTGGAAGCCTTCCTCGTAGTTGTGGAAGTGCCCCAGGTCGTTTTCTCCCAGAGTCCAGCAATAGAAGTAGCCTGCGCCAGAATCGAAGTCGACCGTCCACAGGCCCTTGGGCACGGCGCCGCAGGCCAGGATTTCCCGCGACCATTCCGCAATCACCGTCTCGATCCACTCGTTCATCTTGCGGGCCTTGGGCGAATCCCCCGGTACGGCGCGCAGCATGGAGCGGAAGGCCTGCAACCGTTCGTTGGCGAACTCGGTCTTCTCACGCACCGTATCGATCAGTGCGCGGGCCTCGTCGTAGCTGAAAATCTTGCCGTGCATGGTGACCGGGGTAGCGCAACGGTGAGGTTGAACGACGGTGGGGTTGAGTGCCGGCCGGCCGCAACGGACGGGGGGCGCGGCCTATTCGCCGCGCAGATGCGCCAGCCGCGCGCCCTGCTCCAGCACCCGCGCCTGCCACTCGGGCGAGCGCATGGCCTGGGCCAGCGCGCCGATGCGTCCTTCGCGCAAATAGCTCAGCATCATGCCCGGCACGACCCCGGCGCTGTCATTGCGCAGCATCAGGTCGATGTCCTCGCGCAACGTCTCATCCCGCACTTTCTGCGAGGCCAGCGTCTGCACGATCGTGCGCTGGATGCGCGCGTCGGCGGCCATGATGCCCAGCAGCGCGCCCAGGTGCCGGTATTCGAAATACTTGCGGAAGATGGCCGAATACATGCGGTCCACATAGACGACATTGCAGCAGCCGGTCTCCCCCACGGCGCATTCCTTGGCGATGATGCGCTGAGCGATGTGCAGCACCAGGTTCGGCGTGCGGTCGATCTTCAGGCGGAACAGCGCGAAAAACTCGTCGCTGAAGATGCTGGAGAGCTGCACGCTGATCTTCTCCGCCGCATCCTTGTCGTACACGTCGTAGCCGCGGCAGATGCGCTCGGCGAGATATTCCAGCACGCGCCCCTGCACCATGTTGATCAGGGCGTAGACGGCGGTGGGGTCGATGTTGGACTGAGACGGGAGGGCAAGGCGATCGATGAAGCGGCTGATTGCCGCCGTGCAACGGCTGATGTGGATCGCGTGGCGACCGGGACTGGACGACGCGCTGTCCAAGGGTTGGAGTGGCATAGCCTGAGTCATCGTCGAAATCGACCTGACCGCTCGTCGGCGTCGCGCGCGTTGTCCGCTGCCCGAGCGCCACAAAGCCTTACTGTCGTGCCGCCCATGGAGGGCGAACTGCACAAGGTATAAATAATTGGCAAAGGTCGCGCAACTGCAAAATCATCTTCCAATGCAACTGCTTATGAACTTATTCTACGACGCACCGTAAGACTGAGCAAATTTTCAAGAAATTCTCGGCACCAGGTCCGCCGGGACTCTGTGATGCGCGCGGCGCGGATCAGCGGGGCTGCGTGTTTTCGTAGGGGCCGCTTTTGCCGCCGGTCTTGCGCACCAGGTACACCTCGTCGATGACCATGCCCTTGTCCACGGCCTTGCACATGTCATAGAAGGTCAGCGCCGCCACGGAGACGGCCACCATGGCCTCCATCTCCACGCCGGTCCTGGCCTCGGTGGCCGCGGTGGCCTCGATGCGCACCTCGGCCCGGGCCTCGTCCAGCTCCAGCGCGATCTGCACCACGTTGAGGGGCAGGGGATGGCACATGGGAATCAGCGTGCCGGTCTGCTTGGCGGCCAGGATGCCGGCCGTCTTGGCCACCGTGAAGGCGTCGCCCTTTTCCAGCGTGCCGGCCTTGAGCACGGCCACCAGCGCGGGGCTGAGCTTGACGCGCCCGCGGGCCACCGCCTCGCGCCGCGTGGCGACCTTGCCGCTCACGTCGACCATGCGCGCGCGGCCGGAAGTGGCATCGAAATGGGTGAGGGGGTTGGACACGCGGGGCATTATCCGGCCGCCGAGGCGGCCTGCAGGGTCAGCTCGTCGGGCACGTTGGGATCCTCGATCCACGTATCGTCGTCCACGCGCAAACCGACCAGTTTTTCGATCAGCTCCGAGACGTGCTGGAGCTTGGTGACGCGATAGCCGTTGGAGCCGGTGAAGAACAGCCCGGTGTCGATGCTGCCGTTGCGCGCGTCGCCCAGCGCATCGGCGATGCAGTAGCCGACCTTGTTCGATTCCTGCCCGTGGTTGCAGGGATCGACGCAGTTGGAGATGCAGGTGATCTTGGGGCGAATGCCCCCCAGCACGCGCGACATCAGCGGTGTGGTGATCACGCCGCGTGCCGGATAGCCCACCGGGGACTTGATCAGCTTGATGTCCTGCTTGCGGGACTTGAGGATCACGCGTTTGAACGTGTCCGAGGCATCGCATTCATAGGTGCCGATGAAGCGTGTGGCCATCTGCACGCCCGCCACGCCCTGATCCAGATAGAACTTGATATCATGCTTGTCCCACACGCCCCCGGCCACGATGAGCGGAATGTTGCCCCAGGCCTTGCAGGAGGCGAGTACCTTGGGCGTCATCACCTCGAGCTGGTATTCGGGGTCCATGCACTGCTCGTAGGTGTAGCCCTGGTGGCCGCCGGATTTGGGCCCTTCCAGCACGATGGCATCGGGCAGGCGCCCATGGCGCTTCCAGCGCTTGCAAATCAGGTCCACCACGCGCGGCGAGGAGACGATGGGGATCAGCGCCACGTCGGCGTCGCCCACGTATTCCGGCAGACGCAGGGGCAGCCCGGCGCCGCTGATGATGTACTTCACGCCCGATTCCACCGCGTCGCGCACCTGGCGCTCGTAGTCCGTCACGGCGCAGAGGATGTTGACGCCGATGGCGCCGTGACCCGCGGCTTTCTCCATGGCGCTGCGCAGGATGGCCTTGAAGTTTTCCGAGTGGTGAAAGTTGACCGGCTTCAGGGGCCGGCCGTTGATGGTGCGCACCGCCTCGGTCTTCCAATAACCCGTGCCGACGCTGGAAACGGTGCCCATGCACCCGGCCCGGGCCACGGCTCCCGCCAGATTGTCCCAGGAGACGCCCACACCCATCCCGCCCTGGATGATGGGGTGCTCAACTTCGAAATTGCGTATTTTCAGAGGTTTGAACTCTGAGTTCATGAACGTGGCCTTCGATTGAATATGAGAAGGCGCCTGGGTGCCGGTGCGGTTTGCCCCTGGAAACGCGTGCGTTTCCGACGCGGTGCAACGACGGTCTGCCGGCCCTGTGCCCATTCCGAGACGAGGAATCGGCACGCGCTGCACCTTCCTTGCGGCGGGCAACGTGGAGTCCAGACCTCGAAAATATGTAAACTGCTGTAAATACTGATTGTTTAATTGGATCGCACATTACGCAGCGTGGACCGAGTGTGGCGATTTTTCGTCCGAATGTCAAACCGCCGACCGGCCGGGAAGGGGCTCCGACGCCGGCCCGGATGCGCGCCGCAGCATCGCCCCTGCGCCCCCACCTGGCGGGGCGCAAAGGGCCCCAGGCAAGCCTTCGGCCCTGACGCCGCCCTACGCATGCTTAGGGCATGCAAGGGTTGCTCCGTGTGGCTTGCGGAGTGGCGCAGGCGAGGCGAGGCCCGCCGGCCGGATGACCCTGGATTCGTCGTGCCGCGAGACATTGCATCGGCCCAGTATCGTGATCGTGACGGGGTCGTTGCAGGGCTGGCTTGGCGTCGGCCCGGTGTCGGCCCGGTGTCGGCTCACCGGCCCTTGTCAGCGCCCCTTGAAGCTGGGCTCGCGCTTTTCCACGAATGAGCGGATGCCCTCGGCGTTGTCCTCGGAGTGGCGCGCCGCCTCGATGGCATAGGTCTCGTTGTCCAGCGCCGCGGCCAGTCCCACGTCCAGGTTGGTGTAGATGTTGCGCTTGGCCAGGCCGATGGCCATGGTGGGCCCGGCGGCCAGTTGCCGCGCCCAGCCCAGCGCCTCCTCCCAGAAGCGCTCGTGGGGCACGACGCGGTTGACGATGCCCAGGCGCAGCGCCTCCGCCGCGTCGAACACGTCGCCGCTGAAGATCAGCTCGCTGGCCTTGGCCGGGCCAACCAGCCGGGGCAGGAAGTACGTGCCGCCCCAGGCGGGCGGCGCCCCGCGTTTGACGAAGGCTTCGCCGAAGATGGCCTGGTCGGAGGCGATGCGCAGATCGCAGGCCAGGGCCAGGTTCATGCCCGCGGCCACCGCCGGGCCGTTGATGGCGGCGATGATGGGCACGCCCATGCGCCGCATGAGCTGAATCACGTGCACGTTGGCGGGAATCCTGCGCCGGGGGCGGTCCAGCAGGGGACCCGCGGGCGCATCCAGCCGCTCGCGCATCTGCTTCACGTCGCCGCCCGCGCAGAAGGCCCGCCCGGCCCCGGTGACCAGCACGGCGCGCACCTCCGGGTCGGCATCGAAGCCCTGCAGCGCCGACAGGATGCCCTCGCGCATGGCATCGCTGAGCGCGTTCAGCCGCGCGGGACGGTTGAGCGTCAGCATGCCCACGTGGGCATCGATCTCGATCTTGACGATATCCGCGTCCATGGGGAGGTCCCGTGCTGGGGGGGTGAGGAGTGGCCGCGGGCAGTGCCACAGACTGCCGGCGACAGCGAGCGGCCCGCGGTCGCGCGCGGCGGCCTGAGCGGCCCTTGTCAGCGCCCCTTGAAGGTGGGCTCGCGTTTTTCCACGAACGAACGGATGCCTTCCGCGTTGTCCTCGGTGTGGCGCGCGGCTTCGATGGCGTAGGTCTCGTTGTCCAGCGCTGCGGTCAGACCCACCTCCATATTGGTATAGATGCTGCGCTTGGCCAGGCCGATGGCCATGGTGGGCCCGGCGGCCAGTTGCTTCGCCCATTCCAGCGCCGCCTCGCGGAACGTGGCGTCGGGCTCCACGCGGTTGACGATGCCCAGGCGCAGGGCCTCCGCGGCGTCGATCAGCTCCCCGCTGAAGATCAGCTCACAGGCTTTGGCCACCCCCACCAGGCGCGGCAGGAAATACGTGCCGCCCCAATCCGGCGGCACGCCGCGCTTGATGAAGGCCTCGCTGAACACCGCCTGCTCCGAGGCGATGCGCAGGTCGCAGGCCAGGGCCAGGTTCATGCCCGCGCCCACGGCCGGGCCGTTGACGGCGGCCAGCACGGGCACGCCCATGCGCCGCATGAGCTGGATCACCTGGTTGCGCGCGGGGGTCTTGTGCAGCGGGCGGTCGGGCCGCCGCCCCGCCTCGGTGCCCAGGCGCTCGCGCATGGCCTTCACGTCGCCTCCGGAGCAGAAGGCCCGGCCGGTCCCGGTGAGCATCACGGCGCGCACCTCCGGGTCGGCATCGAACTCCTCCAGCGCGGCCAGGATGCGCTCGCGCATGTCCTCGCCCAGCGCGTTCAGCCGCTCGGGGCGGTTCAGGGTCAGGATGCCCACGTGGGCATCCACTTCGGTCTTGACGAGGTCCGTTGAGCTCATGGGTCAATCCGTGTGGCGGAGTCAGGGGGTGCGGGCCGGCATCCGCGGCGCCGCGGTCGGGCGGTCAGCGTGGGCCAGTGGCGCATGGCAGCGTCGCGGGCGGCATGGGGGCAGGATGGCAGGTCGCTCACGCTTTCTCAACGCGCACGGGGGCCCCGGTTGTCACGGCGAGCAAGGCGCGCACATCCTCCAAGGTGCGCCCCCACACGTTGCAG